>DAOOVM010000226.1:0-5085 GCA_035370085.1 Rhodanobacteraceae bacterium
GGTACGGGTGGTGGGCAACCCGGCCAACACCAACGCCTATATCGCCATGAAGTCGGCGCCGGACCTGCCGGCCAAGAACTTCACCGCCATGCTGCGCCTGGATCACAACCGCGCCCTGTCGCAACTCGCGGCAAAGGCCAGCGTGGCCGTGGGCGACATCGAGAAGATGATCGTGTGGGGCAATCACAGCCCGACCATGTACCCCGATTACCGCTTCGCCTCCGTCGGCGGCAAGTCGCTGAAGGATCTCATCAACGACGAGGCCTGGAACCGCGACACCTTCATTCCCAAGGTCGGCAAGCGCGGCGCCGCGATCATCGAGGCGCGCGGTCTGTCCTCCGCCGCCTCGGCGGCCAACGCGGCCATCGACCACGTGCGGGACTGGGTGCTGGGCAGCCACGGCAAGTGGGTGACCATGGGTGTGCCCTCCGATGGCAGCTACGGCATTCCCGAGGGCGTGATCTACGGCGTGCCCGTGACCTGCGCCAACGGCGAGTACACGCGCATCAGCGGCCTTGCCATCGACGACTACAGCCGCAGCATGATGGACAAGACGCTGGCCGAGCTCGAGGAAGAGCGCGGCGGCGTGGCCCACCTGCTGTAATTCGACGCGGCCCTGCCGCGATGCCGCTTGCGACGAAGGGCAGTCCTGGGGCTGCCCTTCGTCGTTCTTGCGCCGGCTGCCGCTGCACCGCGTCGGGCTGGTGCGTCGCGCGGCGCTGCGCGATCAGGCCGCTTCCTCCTCGTGCCCGGCGTCGATCATGGTGCGGGCCATGAGGCCGTACACGGCCGTCCAGGCCTCGCGGCGTGCGTCGGTGAAGTCCGCACCGAGCACCTCGGCCAGGGTGTCGAGGAAGGCCGCACCGACTACGGCATATTGCGCTTCGGTCACGCCGTAGGCGACGTGGCGCCGACCCAGCTGCTGCAGCACCGGCACGAGGTTGGACAGGTCGCCGAGCTTGTTCACGGCCAGGGCGATCATGGCCATCAGGCGTTCGGCCTGCGTATCGAGCTGCGCCGGAAGCAGGTGGCGCAGGCTCGGATCACGGCGGAACAGGTGCGCATAGAAGCGCAGGCCGAGATCGGGCCTGGGTGCGGCCTCGGCGAAGCTGCGCCGCACGTGGTTGAGCTGACTGGCGTCGAGGAGCATGGAGCCTCCGAGGGGAGTGGATGGCCGCTGCAGCCTCGCCGTGAGGCGCCTCGACCGCCAGCGCGATCGGCGCGAAACGGGATTTCCGCGCGGCGAAGCCGCCACGGGCTGCGACGAAACGGCGCAGCTCTGCGCGTGTTTCGACCAAAGTCGCCGTGCCCGCGGCCAGAGGCTGCTCTAGCCTTGGTGGCGGCGAGGCAGGAGGACGGTCATGGGCTACGAGGCGATGTACCGGCGTTCGATCGAGGCGCCGGAGGCCTTCTGGGCCGAGCAGGCGCAGGCCATTCACTGGCACGTACCGCCGCGTCAGATCCTCGACTACAGCCGCCCGCCCTTCCGCCGCTGGTTCGTCGGCGGCGAGACCAACCTCTGTCACAACGCGGTGGATCGCCATCTGGTCGAGCGCGGCGACCAGCTCGCCCTCGCCGTGATCTCCACCGAGGCGAACACGCGGCGGCACTTCAGCTACCGCGAGCTGTACCGCGAGGTCAACGAATTCGCCGCAGTGCTGCTGGCCCTCGGCGTGGGTCGCGGCGACCGCGTGGTGGTCTACATGCCGAACATGGCCGAGGCGGTGTTCGCGACGCTCGCCTGTGCGCGCATCGGCGCGATCCACTCGGTGGTGTTCGGCGGCTTCGCCGCGCACAACCTCGCCCTGCGCATCGACGACGCACGCGCCAAGCTGCTGATCTGCGCCGACGCCGGCCTGCGTGCCGGCAAGACCATCCGCTACAAGCCGCTGGTGGACGAGGCCCTGGCCCTGGCGCAGTTTCCGCCCGAGCACGTGCTGATCGTGTCGCGCGGGCTGGACGAACAACTGCAGCGCGTGCCGGGGCGTGACCTGGACTACGCCGACCTCAAGGCAGCGCACGCCGGCGCCGAGGTGCCGGTGACCTGGCTGGAGTCGAACGAGCCGAGCTATCTGCTCTACACCTCGGGTACCACTGGCAAGCCCAAGGGCGTGCAGCGCGACGTCGGTGGCCACGCGGTGGCGCTGGCGCTGTCCATGCGCACCGTGTTCGACGTGGGACCGGGGCAGGTGATGTTCTCCACCTCGGATGTCGGCTGGGCAGTGGGCCACAGCTACAACATCTACGGCCCGCTGCTCGTGGGTGCCACCTCGCTGTTGTACGAGGGACTGCCGATCCATCCCGACCCCGGCATCTGGTGGCAACTGTGCGCCGAGTACGGCGTGCGCACCGTGTTCTCCTCGCCCACGGCGATCCGCGTGCTGAAGAAGCAGGACCCCGCCTGGTTGCGCAAGCACGATCTGTCCCGGCTGCAGTGGCTGTTCCTCGCCGGCGAGCCGCTGGACGAGCCGACGGCGCGGTGGATCTCCGAGGGCCTGGGCAAGCCGGTGATCGACAACTACTGGCAGACCGAAACCGGCTGGCCGGTGCTGTGCCTGCAGCCGGGACTGGATCTGAAACCCATCAAGTTCGGCTCGCCGGGGTTGCCGAATTTTGGTTACCGCCTGCGAGTGATCAACGAAGTGACGGGCGAGGACGCCGCGCCGAACGAGAAGGGCGTGCTGGTGGCGGTGCCGCCGCTGCCGCCCGGGTGCCTGACCACGGTGTGGGGCGACGACGAGCGGTTTCTCAAAAGCTACTTCTCCCACTTCCGCGAACTGCTCTACAGCTCGCTGGACTGGGCCATACGCGACGCGGACGGCTACTACTTCATCCTCGGCCGCACCGACGACGTGATCAACGTGGCGGGGCATCGCCTGGGCACGCGCGAGATCGAGGAGGCGGTCGCCACGCATCCCGCCGTGGCCGAGGCCGCCGTGATCGGCATGAAGGACGAGCTCAAGGGACAGGTGCCGGTGGTGTTCGCCACGCTCAAGGCGGCCGCTGCGGCACCGGACGAGCAGCGCGCCACCGCGGAGGCCATTGCCGCGCGGGTGGTGGAGAGGCTCGGCGCGATCGCGCGACCGGCCCGCGTGTATCTCGTCGCGGCGCTGCCCAAGACGCGTTCGGGCAAGCTGCTGCGCCGATCCATCCAGGCCCTGGCGGACGCGCGCGATCCGGGCGACCTGTCGACGCTGGACGACCCCGCCGCGCTGGAGGAGATCCGTCGCGTACTGGGCCGCTAGCGACTGGCGCGCTCGACGGTCTCGCCGGTTGCAGCCGCGAGAAGGGCAGGGGAGGCTCGCCGCGGCGTCTGGCGGCGCGACGGCCCCGGCAGGCAATCGGCTAGAATCGCGGGCTTAGCCGTGGAGGTCCCATGAACCACAGATCCCCCGGCGCGCATTTCCGCGCCGCGCTCGCCGCCGAAAAGCCGCTGCAGGTCATCGGTGCCATCAATGCCAACCACGCCCTGTTGGCGCGGCGCGCCGGCTACCGCGCCATTTACCTCTCCGGCGGCGGTGTCGCCGCGGGTTCGCTCGGCCTGCCCGACCTGGGCATTTCCGGCCTGGAGGACGTGCTGGTCGACGTGCGCCGCATCACCGACGTCTGCGACCTGCCTCTGCTGGTGGACATCGATACGGGCTTCGGGCCCAGCGCCTTCAACATCGAGCGCACGGTGAAGTCCCTGATCAAGGCCGGTGCCGCGGCCTGCCACATCGAGGACCAGGTCGGGGCCAAACGCTGCGGCCACCGCCCGGGCAAGGAAATCGTCAGCACGGGCGAGATGGTCGACCGCGTCAAGGCCGCGGCCGACGCCAAGACCGACGCGCATTTCTTCCTCATCGCGCGCACCGACGCCATCGCCGTGGAGGGCGTGGACAAGGCCATCGAGCGTGCCGTGGCCTGCGTGGAGGCAGGGGCCGACGGCATCTTCGCCGAAGCGGCCTACGATCTGCCCACCTACCGCCGCTTCGTGGAGGCGGTGAAGGTCCCCGTCCTGGCCAACATCACCGAGTTCGGCAAGACGCCGCTGTTCACCCGCGACGAGCTGGCCGCGGTCGGGGTGGCCATCCAGCTTTACCCGCTGTCCGCATTCCGCGCCATGAACAAGGCGGCCGAGGCGGTCTACACGGCGATCCGCCGCGACGGCCACCAGCAGGCCGTGCTGGAACTGATGCAGACGCGCGAGGAGCTGTACGAACGCATCTGCTACCACGACTTCGAGCGCAAGCTCGACGCGCTGTTCGCGCAGAAGAAGTGATGGCGCACGGCGCCGTGCCGGACGGTGCGGCGTCGCGCACGCATTCCCGGATGCGCCCGCGGTGCGTCCTTCCCCCGGTCACAGTAATGGCGAGAGCGAAACGATGAGCGAATCCGGTCAGCAAGTGCTTCCCAAGGCGAAGAAGTCCGTGGCCCTGTCCGGCGTGGCCGCCGGCAACACCGCGGTGTGCACAGTAGGCCGCAGCGGCAACGACCTGCACTACCGCGGCTACGACATCGCCGACCTGGCGCAGAAGGCCACGTTCGAGGAGGTCGCGCACCTGCTGGTGCACGAGCGCCTGCCGTCCTGGTCCGAGCTCAAGGCCTACCGCGAGAAGTTGAAGCGCCTGCGCGGCCTGCCGCAGCCGGTGAAGAGCGCGCTGGAGCTGCTGCCGGCCGCCACGCACCCGATGGACGTGATGCGCACCGGCGCCTCGGTGCTCGGCACCGTGCTGCCGGAGAAGGAGTCGCATCCCGTGGCCGAGGCGCGCGACATCGCCGACCGCCTGATGGCCAGCTTCGGTTCGATGCTGCTGTACTGGTATCACTACAGCCACAACGGCAAGCGCGTGGAGGTGCAGACTGACGACGATTCGATCGCTGCGCACTTCCTGCACGTGCTGCACGGCCGGAAGCCGAGCGAGCTGCATGCGCGCGCGCTGGATCAGTCGCTGATCCTCTACGCCGAGCACGAGTTCAATGCCAGCACCTTCACCGCGCGCGTGATCGCGGGCACCAACAGCGACATCTACTCCGCCATCACCGGAGCCATCGGCGCCGCCGTGCTTGGGCCCGCGCAGGGCGGCGCCAACGAAGTGGCGATGG
>DAOOVM010000227.1:0-1386 GCA_035370085.1 Rhodanobacteraceae bacterium
GCGCGGCGCGCGTTCGCGCCCTCCAGGACGGGCAACCGCTGCGTTCGTCGCGCCTAATTTGTCCAGCCGCGCGGCGACGGCAGCGCGTGCGGAGCAAGGAGAGGTTTTTTCAAACTGCTCTGCTTTCTGCTCCAGGATTTTTTCGTGCCTGAGCACGCGGGCAATTCCGCGATGCATCTCCTCGTGGAGAATGTCGACGACTGGAACGCCTCCCTCGCCGCTGGCGGAATCGTGGAACGACTCGGCGGTCGGATCGAAACGGCAGCCGATCGGCTTGGGGGGGCTGCGCGATTTCACTCTCACCGATCGTTCCGGCGTGCTGTGGCGCATTGGCCAGGTCATTCCGGCTTCTGCCGATGCCGGCGTCGGGGCGCGGGCGCGCTGCGGCTCCGGGCGTCGCCTCGCGCGGCGCCCGACCGGGTCCGCCAGGGTCTCCTGGGGGACGGCTTGCCGCTGCCACCTGTCGGCAGGCAAGATCGCAGCCGCTGCTCGCGCCAGCCTCCTCAGCCCCGGTCTTCCCGCACGCGATGCGCGCCCACTGTCCGTGGTGGTGCAACGCAGGCAGAGGTGTCCAGGCGATCTCATCGCTGCGTGGCCGAACGGCTGCGGGACGCAGGCGTGCTGCCCGGTCGGAACCTCGTCGCAAGAGGGAGCGAGGACGGGACCGCGCGACGATTGGCCTGATCCTGGGACCGGCGGACGCAGCGCGCATGCGAGTGCGCGGTCGCCGCCCGCCCCGCTCGAAGGCGGTGGCGCAGCGTTGCAATCGACCTGCGTGCGCGGGCCGTCGCCCGCCACCGGGGCGCGCCCCTCGCCGCGCCCCTGCGAAGCCCGGGAGATCACGTGAACGCACTGCCCCAGCCCACTGCCAGCAAGGTGCCGCAAGTGACCTTGCTGTTCTGGATCCTCAAGATTGTCGCCACCACCCTGGGCGAGACCGCCGGCGATGCGGTGTCCATGTCCATGGGCCTGGGCTACCTCGCCGCCAGCGGCATCTTTGCCGCATTGTTCGTTGCCGCGGTGGCCGTGCAGATCGCCGCGCTGCGGTTCCGCGCGTCGGTCTACTGGACCACCATCGTCGCGACCACCACCGTTGGCACGACACTGGCCGACTACGCCACGCGCTCGATCGGCCTGGGCTATGCCGGCGGCAGCGCCCTGCTGCTGGCACTGCTGCTCGCGTCGATCGCCCTGTGGTACCGCGCCATGGGCTCGGTATCGGTGCAGTCGGTGGGCACGCGCGGCGCGGAGATGTTCTACTGGGTCACGATCCTGTTCTCGCAGACCCTCGGCACGGCCTTGGGCGACTGGAGCGTCGACTCCGCTGGACTGGGCTATCTCGGTGCCACGCTCATCTTCGGCGGTCTGCTGCTGCTGGTCGCGGCG
>DAOOVM010000227.1:1396-4969 GCA_035370085.1 Rhodanobacteraceae bacterium
CTCTACCAGTCGCAAGAGATGCTGGCCGAGATCGGCGGCATGGACGCGTGCAGCTTGCAGCCGGCGGCCGGGGCGCATGGGGAAATGACGGCCCTGTTTGTCGCGGCGGCCTACTTCCGCACCCGCCTCTCGCACACCCTGCTTTTCTGGGCGGCCTTCGTGCTGACCCGGCCGCTGGGCGCCGTGCTCGGCGACTTCCTTGACAAGCCGGTGGCATCGGGCGGACTGGCCTTGAGCCGCTATGGCGCGTCGGCCGTGCTGTTGTTCGTCATGGTCGCGTGCCTGACGCTATTCAGGCAGCCACCGGCCCGTCTCGATCAACGCGCCTGACCGCGCCAGGTGCTGGCCAGCGCGGCCGGCAGGGTGCGCGCGGACCGCCGAGACGAAGCGGCCCGGCGGTTCATCCCGGCGTCCGACCACCCACCGCCCACGGGGCAGGAAACCACACCATGAAACTGATCTTCACCAAGGGCGCGGGCAAGTACGACCTCATGGACGTGCAGCGCGACGACGGTTCGTTCGAGCAGGTGGCGTGCCCGAAGCAGGGCATCATTCCGCATGACATGGTGCATTACGCGGTGGAGCACACGCTGCAGGCGCGCGGCTTCCTGGCGCGCGTGGGTCAGGGCGAGTCGGCGGAGTTCCGCATGACGGCGCAGGCCGAGAGTGACGCGGTCGAGCGCCTGGTGGAGGTGTTCCAGGGCGATGCCTGGTCGGGCGGTGGGTCCAGTGCCGCGGACCTCCTGGCGATGTACCGGGTGACCTGCCAGGCGCGGGCCTGCCCCGAATTGCCGCTCACGGCGGCGGAAGTGGAGGCTGTTCGGTCGGCCCTTCGCGCGTTGGGCGAACGCTGGCAGGCCGTGGCGGTCGGTGAAGCGCTGGAGCTGCCGCTGTGAGCGGGAACGGCGGCGCAATGGCAGCGCACCGCGAGCGCGGGGAGCGGTAACGCGACCTGACCCGCATCCCGGCTGTGCGGCTGCTGCTGCTGGCACCGGCACCCGGCCGCGTGATGCGCGCGGCCGCCGTTCGCCGCTAGGCAGGCACGACGGATGGCGCGGAGGTGCGGGCATGGCGAAGCAGAACAACGCGGCCGCGGCGCTGCTGGCGCTCGCGCTGGGCGCTGCCTTGTGGTGGCTGGCTGCGGGCCTCGCCGGGCGGCGCGAGGCCTGGGACGGCTCGGGCTATTGGGCGGTGGCGTATCCGCTGGCACTTGTGGCCTGCGCGGGACTGGGCCGCGTGTTTCCGCAGCGCCCGTGGCGCTGGCCGCTGCTGCTGTTCGCCGGGCAGTTCCTGGCGCTGTGCGTGCGCAACGGCGAGTTGGGTAATCTGTGGCCGCTGGGGCTGGTGCTGTTCGGCCTGCTGGCGCTGCCTGGGGTGTTCTTCGCCGCCCTCGCGGCGCGTTTCGCCCCCGGCGACCGCGACACGGCGAGCTAGTCCCACGCGGCTGGCTACGCTGCCGCCATCAGGAGCGGCGGCGGCGCTTGGCCTGCCGCGCCGGCAGGCCGGGGTCGGGATCGTATTCGTGCAGGCGGCGGGGGTCGCCGAACACCAGGCCGAGCACGCGCTCGGGCCAGATCTCGAAGTAGCTGAGCAGCAGGGCCATCAGCGGCACCAGGACGAAGCCGAGGCCGTGGCCGGCCATCATGAACATGGCGACGGCGCGCAGGATCAGCAGGTACAGGTCCCAGCGCGCGCGCTGCTTGAGCTCGGGTTCGGGCAGGGTGTCGTAGCCGACCTGGAAAGCCTTCCAGAACTGGCTGGCGGCGAGCGCGCCGAAGGTGGCCCACAGGGCGGGACTGTGGGCGAGCTGGGCGCGCAGCTCGGCGCCGAGCAGCAGCTCGTGCAGCGGGATCAGCACGATCCAGTAGGGCAGGCCGACGATGCCGACGAGGAATGCCCAGGTGAACATGCCTGTGCCGAACAGGCGCAGGCGCCCGGCGAACCCCTGTGCCGCCGGCTGCGTCTCGCGCACGGCGCGCGGCGTCAGCGCGGCGAGGATCGCCGCCAGCGCGGCGAGTCCGTCGAACCAGTAGTTGAAGGCGGCCAGGGCCACCGACCAACCCAGCAGGTAGATGCCCACCACCGGCACCAGATTGCGCGCCAGCACCAGCCAGGCGTCGCGGCGCGCGGCGAACTCGCGCAGGTGCTGGGACAGGGACGGCAGCGGAATCGGGCGTGGAGTCGGGCTCATGGCAATGTCCGTGGAATGCTGCAGCTAACGTGCCGCCGCGCCCCGTCCGAACAGGTCCGGCACGCGGCCCAGCAGGGTACGGCGTTCGCCCGGCCCCGCTGCTAGACTGCGCCGCCCCTGCTGCCCGGCCCCGCCCGCGTGAGTTCGCCCGCCCCCGTCCCCGATTCTGCCGCGCCGTCCGGCCGCCGCGCCGCGCTGGCCTTCATCTTCGTCACCGTGCTGATCGACGTGCTGGCCTTCGGCGTGGTCATCCCGGTGCTGCCGCAGCTCATCAAGCACATGGCGGGCGACTCCTTCGTCGACGCCACGCACTGGGTGTTCGTCATCAGCACCTGCTTCGCCGCGGTGCAGTTCGTGTGCACGCCGATCCAGGGCGCGCTGTCGGACCGCTTCGGGCGGCGGCCGGTGATCCTGATTTCCAACCTCGGCCTGGGCCTGGATTTCCTCGTCATGGCGCTGGCCAACACCCTGCCGTTGCTGCTGGTGGCGCGCGTGGTGTCGGGCATGACCTCGGCCAGCTTCAGCACGGCCAACGCCTACATCGCCGACGCCGTGCCGGTGGAGAAGCGCCCCGGCGCGTTCGGCATGCTGGGCGCCGCCTTCGGCATCGGCTTCGTGCTGGGCCCGGTGCTCGGCGGCACCCTGGGGCACATCGACCTGCGCCTGCCGTTCTATGTCTCCGCCGGCCTGGCGTTGCTGAACTTCTGCTACGGCTTCTTCGTGCTGCCGGAGTCGCTGCCGCGCGAGCGGCGCAGCGCGCGCTTCGACTGGAAGCGCGCCAACCCGGTGGGTTCGCTGCTGCTGCTGCGCCGCTACCCGCAGGTGTTCAGCCTGGCCTGGATCCTGTTCCTGGGCCAGCTCGCGCACTACGTACTCAACACCGTGTTCGTGCTCTACGCCGACTACCGCTACGGCTGGAAGGAGCAGGCCGTGGGCCTGGTGCTGGCCCTGGTGGGCGTGAGCAACATCGTGGTGCAGGCGCTGCTGATTCCGCGTCTGGCGCCGCGCCTCGGCCCCGTGCGCATGCTCATGCTGGGCCTGTCCTTCGGCGCGATCGGATTTCTGCTGCAGGGACTGGCGCCGGTGGGCTGGCTGTTCCTCGCCTCGATTCCCTTCCTGGCCCTGTGGGGCTTTGCCGGTCCGGCCACGCAGTCCATCGCCACGCGCCAGGTCGATCCGCACGAACAGGGGCGCCTGCAGGGCGCCTTCGCCAGCCTGCAGAGTTTCGCCGGCATCTGGGGTCCGGCCCTGCACACGCAGGTGTTCGCCGCCGCGATCGGTCCCTTCGCCGCCTGGCACCTGCCGGGCGCGCCCTTCCTGGTCGCCTGCGCCCTGCTGCTGCTGGCGCTGGCCATCGCCTGGAATGCGACCCACCACCTCGC
>DAOOVM010000228.1:0-4946 GCA_035370085.1 Rhodanobacteraceae bacterium
AGCAGTTCGTGCGCGACTACCTGGAAACCCTGTCCTGGAACAAGACCGCGCCCGGCCCGCACGTGCCGGCGGACGTGATCGCGCGCACCGCGGCCAAGTACGCCGAGGCCCTGCGCCGCCTGGCCGGGATCGTGCTCGACTGAGTCGCGCCCGCGCCGCGCGCGGGCTGTGCGGCAGCGGAGGCTCCTCGGGACAGAAATGGCATACGCCCGCCGCACGCTCGACCGGTGGGCGCTGCGACCAAGGTCGGACCCGGCGCCGGAGTTGACGCGCGTCAATCCCTGCCAGCGGCGTTGATCGATCATGCGGCGCCTTCCCGTCCGCATCGAGCCCGCCCGTCATGGCCTACGAACTGTTCCGTCAGAACGATCATCTGTGTATTGCCTTTCCCGATCTGGTGCGGGGTGATGAGGGAGTGCAGGCGAACCAGTTCCTGGTGGTGCACCGCGGCCAGTCGGCGCTGATCGATCCGGGCGGCGCACTGCTCTACACGCCGCTCAGCCTCGCGGTGGCGCGCTACGTGGCCCTGAAGGACCTCAACTATGTCTGCGCCTCGCACCAGGACCCGGACATCATCGGCTCGGTCGACCGCTGGCTCATGTACACCCCGGCCACCATCGTTTGTTCGCGCCTGTGGGGCCGCTTCATTCCGCACAGCGTCCCGCACTATCAGAAGAGCGGTGGCGGCGACCGCTATCTGCTGCTGCCGGACGAAGGCGCCGAGATTCCGCTGGGCGACGGCGCACTACGGGCCTTTCCTGCGCACTTCCTGCACAGCGTGGGCAACTTCCAGTTCTACGACCCGGTGAGCAAGATCCTGTTCTCCGGCGACCTCGGTGCCTCGATGTGGGACGGCGAGTACCGCCCCGTCACCGACTTCGACGCGCACCTGCCTACCATGGCCGCCTTCCACCGCCGCTACATGGCCTCCAATCGCGCCTGCCGCTGGTGGGCACGCCGCGCGCGGCGCCTGGACATCGCCATGATCGTGCCGCAGCACGGGCCGCCCATCGCCGGCGCGGCGGCCATCGCCCGGTTCATCGACTGGGTGGAAAACCTCGTGTGCGGCGTGGATCTGCTGCGCGAGGACCAGGGCGTGTTCGTCTGAGCACCGGCCGCGGCGCGAAGCCGGTGATCGGCGCGACGCTCAGCGCGCGCCGATCACGCGCCGCGCGACGATCAGGGCCAGTATGACCAGGCTGCTGACGCCGCCCACCATCAGGATTTCGAACGGCCAGAGGTTGTGCGCGGTGGGATCGCGCGCCGTATCCACGAGGATGCGCAGCACGACGAAGCCCATGGCCACGGCCGGGATCGCAGCGGCCAGGCGCCATCCGCCACGCCAGCGCCACAGGCCCCATAGGGGCGCGAGCAGGCCAAAGATCCCGAGCACGGGGACGGCGAGAAAGAAGCCGCCGAGCAGCACGGCATCGCCAAGGCTGGATGCCGAACGTGGCGCGCTGGCGGCCGCCACCCGCGCCTCGCGCGCCGCCGCCCGGGCCTGCGCCCGCAACGTCGCTACCCACTCCGGCTCGGGCGCAGGCGCGGACGCCGCGCGGCGGGCGCGCACGTGCAGCGGCCAGGTGGCGATGGGGCGTGTGCCATTGACGCTGCCGTCGCCGGCCGTGACGCGCACCTCGTCGACCTCGCCCGCGTCCTGCATGAGGAAGAACCAGCCCAGCAATTCGCCGCGTCCCGAGTAACTGGGCGAGGGGCTGCTGCCGGCCGGCGCCGGCTGCCCATGGAGGTAGGGTCGCACCCAGATCCTGGTCGGGGAATCGGTCGCGTACGCGATGCGCAGGTACACGTTCTGATTCGGAGCGACCTCGATGTCGCCCTCCGGCGGATAGGTTTCCAGCAGGCGCACCGTGGTGCCGGCGTACGCTGGCGCCGCCGCCAGAACCGACAAGACGATGCGCAAGGCCAGACGGAACATGGCGGTGCTCCTGGCGATGGGGGCCATGCCAGTGTAGTGCCGGCCGGGCGGTACGCCGCGATGGCAGGGGGCCATCGGCGCGGCGCCCAGGGCACGCGGTGGCCATGGCACCGGCGGCGGGCGCTGGCCCGCGCACCGCGGATGCGCGCGTTGCCGCTGTGCGTGGCGGAGCGTCCGTCCGGTATGCTCCGACGCGGCGGCGGTCGCGCCGCGACGAGGCACCCTCATGAGCGAGGCTCACCCCAGCGCCGATACGCGCAGTGAACTGCAGCGCTGGCTCGGCAGTTACAGCGAAGACCATCGCCATCCCGCGAACATCGCCATCCACTGGGTGTGCGTGCCGCTGATCCTGTGGACGGTCATCGCCGCGCTGTGGACCGTGCCGGTGCCGCCCTGGCTGGGTCGTCCCGGCCTGTGGGCCGGCGCCGGCATGTTCGTGGCGCTGATGTTCTACCTGCGCCTGTCACGCACTCTGGGCTACGCCATGCTCGGTGTGTTCGTCCTGCTCGGCCTCGGCAGCGAAGGCCTGTATCGCGCGCTCGGTGCGATGCCGCTGCTGGCACTGGCTGGCGGCGTGTTCCTCGTGGCCTGGATCGCGCAGTTCATCGGCCATCACCTCGAGGGCAAGCGCCCGTCGTTCCTGACCGATCTCGCCTACCTGCTGATCGGCCCCGCCTGGCTGGTGGCCAAGCTGCTGCGGCGGCTGGGCGTGGCGATCTGATCGAAGCGGGTGTCGGCGCGCGCGGGCCGCCGCGGCGGCGCCGTCTCACGACCGCGAGAAGTTGGATCGGCGACGGCCTGCAAGGTGCCGCGCGGGCCAGAGACGGCCCACCCCGCACAGCAGCAGCCCGCGATGCGCCGCAACGAGCCACGACGCGGCCGTGTCGGCTCGGGGGCAACGGCTCTCGCCCTTTGGCTCGGCCGCATGCCCGGGGTGTGCGCCGCGCCAGCGCGGCGCACACCCTTTCACCTCAGTAGCAGTCGACCCGGCAGCCGATCAGACGGCCGCTCGGCTCCTCCCAGGCGCAGCTCAGGATGCCGGTGCGGTTCCAGCAGTAGGTGCCGCCGGCACCGACGAACTCGGCACCGTGGTTCTTCAGCCAGTCGACAAACGGTCGGTCATTACCGCCTGACATTGCCCATGAGGGATTTCTCGGCTGGCGGAGGATGGGCGATGGGTACTGGTTCCCATAGAGATCGAAGACGCCTTCGTAGACGATGCTTACCCGTCCCGGTGCGACGGTGACCGTGAATTTGGCGCAATTGAGCAGTCGATCGCAGACCTCCACCTCCCTGACGGCCCCGTTGTCCCACTGCATCGTCCCCGATACCGCCGCTCCCGCGCCGGAATTGTTCCCAGACGCCGAGAGCGTCACGCTCATGCTCTTCAGATCCACATCGAAGATTTTCTCGGCGAGCGCCTGGTCGATCAGCGCCAGGCTGTTCCGGTTGGCGAAGGCGCCTTGCATTGCCCAGTTGAATCGGTTGTACACACCCTGGGGAGCCTCGAACGCGACTCCCGGCAAATCGAAGGGACGACTGGTCAGCGGATCATTGCCCAGGGCCTCCACGGGAATTCTTTCTCGGCCCGTGTTCAGCAGACCGGGATTCGCCCTTGCCACGCTCACCAGCGCCGCAAAGATCTCCTGCACGGCTGGATCGACCGACATCTCTTCGGCCTCCTTGTGCGCGCTCGCGGCGAGCGCATCGAGCGCCTCTCCGGCCGTGGCGCCCGCCTCTGCCTGGGCCAGCTGTTGCGCAGCCGCGGCGGAAGCCGCGTCCAGGTAGCGGTTGTATTTGCGGATGACGCCGGCATCCAGGTCGTAGACGAAGGCCAGGCCAAGGCCCTCGGTATTGACCGCCTTCGCGCGCATCTGCTCGGCGCCACAGCCGCGGCATTGCCTCGCGGGAAACACCGTGACGGCCTGTGCCGAAGCGACACCCATTACCATTACCAGCAACGCGAAACCCCCGAGACTCCGCGAGCGTGCAATCACGTCAAACCTCCTCTGCTTGGAATACCCCCTGCCACGAAAATATATGTACACAATGTGTGCGTCGTCAAGGCGTCAATGGACTCTCGATGCAACAGAGTCTGCCTGGAAGCCGCGGTACCGGTCATCCGAGTCTGACCAATGCCCTCTGCGCGGCGCAGCCTTCTGTCGAAGTGCTCCGCCGCACGACCCGCGACGGTACTCGGCCCAGGTTGGCGCCTCGCCCTGTCAGCCTGTCCGGCGTCGGCTGACCGGCCGCCAAGCCTCCCCAGGCGCCAGGGCAAGGCCTTGAGCTGTGGCGAACAGAGGCAGGGGCCTTGGCGTTCAGCCTTTCGTGCCGGAGGTGACGGCTATCCACGCCAGTACCGGGGCTACCGGCGAGTTGGCGGCCGGGGTGCACGCAGCCCACCATGAACTGACGCGGGTGGGCGCAGCACGCGTAGGTTGCGGCAGTGAAGCCACTGGCGGTCGCTCCCTCGGGCCCAGCGATAGCAATGACAGGGGCTGCGCATGGCGCAGCCCAAGTCGCCCGGATTCAGTAGCAATCGACCCGGCAGCCGATCAGACGGCCGCTCGGCTCCTCCCAGGCGCAGCTCAGAATCCCGGTGCGGTTCCAGCAGTAGGTGCCGCTGGAACCAACGAACTCGGCACCGTGGTTCTTCAGCCAATCGACAAAAGGTCGGTCGTTACCGCCCGTCATGTGCCAGTAGGGGTTGCCCGGCTGCCGCAGGCCCGGCGACGGGTATTGGTTTCCGTAGAGGTCATAGACGCCCTCGTACGTGATGGACACACGACCTGGCGCCACGGTGACGGCGAACTTGGCGCAATTGAGCAGCCGATCGCAGACTTCCACTTTGTTGACTGTCCCGTTGTCCCACTGCATCGTCCCCGATACCGTCGCCCCGGCCCCGGAGTTGTTCCCAGATGCAGACAGCGTCAGGCTTTTGCTCTTGAGGACCACCTCGAAGAGCTTGCCGGCAAGTGCCGGATCAAGCCGCGAGAGGCTGGCCTTGTCG
>DAOOVM010000229.1:0-4938 GCA_035370085.1 Rhodanobacteraceae bacterium
CCGAGCGCATCGAGGCCGAGGCGCGCCTGCGCCAGTCCGAGGCGCTCTACCGCATCCTGGTGGACAACTGCCGCGACGGCGTCTTCCTCATCCAGCACGGCAAGGTCAAGTTCCTCAACCTGGCCATGGCGCAGATTCTCGGCTATGCCGTGCCGGAGCTGCTCGACTGCGAGTACATGGAACTGATCGCGCCCGAATGGCGTGCGGAGCAGGCGCAGCGGCGCACCGCGCGCGAGTCGGGCTCGCTGGAGAGCCAGAGCTACGAGCTGGAAATGCTGCGCAAGGACGGCACGCGTTGCCTCGTGGCGGTGCGCGCCGACGCGGTGGAATACGAAGGCGAGAACGCCAGCATCGGCACGGCGCGCGACGTCACCGAGGAGCGCCGCCGCCAGCGCGCGCTCGCCGAGGCCGAGCGCAAGTACCGCGAACTGTTCGAGCACTCGGTGGTGGGTCTGTTCCGCACCCATCCCGACGGCACCCTGCTCGAGGCCAATCCGGCCATCGCCCGCCTGCTCGGCTACGACACGCCGGCCGAGCTGCTCGGTGCGGGGCGCCACGTGAGCGATCTGTACGCCCATCCCGAGGAACGCGATCCGCTGCTGCAACGCATCCGCGAGTCCGGGCGCCTGGAGCGGCACGAGCTGCAGATGCGCCGCCGCGACGGACAGCTCATGTGGGTGGAGCTGTCGGTGCACGCCGTGGGCGACGAACAGGGTGGCGTCGCGCACTTCGAGGGCAGTGTGCAGGACATCACCGCGCGGCGCGAGGCGGAGTTGCGCCTGCAGCAGTCCGAGGCGCGCTACCGCAATCTGGTCGAGCACAGTCAGGTCGGCGTCTACATGATGTACGCCGACTGCTACACCTACGTGAACCAGGCCTTCGCGGCGATGTTCGGCTACAGCGAACAGGAGCTGGTCGGGGCCAACTTCCGCCTGCTGGTGCCGCCGGAGTCGCAGCACCGCCAGGAGGAGCGCTACCGCCGGCGCCAGTCCGGCGAACTGCCCACGGGCGACTACAGCGTGGTGCTGCTGCGCAAGGACGGTACGCGTATCGAGGTCGTGGTGAGCGCGGGCCCGGTGGAGATCGACGGCAAGGTCTACACCAGCGGCACGATCCGCGACGTGACCGAACAGCGGCGCTTCCAGCGCGAGCTCGAGCACAACGCCACCCACGACGCCCTGACCGGACTGCCCAACCGCGTACTGTTCGAACGCGAGCTGGGCTACCGCCTGGAGCGCGCGATCGCCAGCACGCGCTACGAATACGCCGTGCTGTTCCTCGACCTGGACGGCTTCAAGCTGGTCAACGACAGTCTCGGGCATGCCGCCGGCGACGAGCTGCTGCTGGAAATCGCCCGGCGCCTGCGCGACGCCTTCGCCGGTGAGGGACTGGTGGCGCGCTACGGCGGCGACGAGTTCACCGTGCTGCCGGAGGGCCCCTGTCCGGGGTTCCGCGCGGAGGCCCTCGCGCGCCGCGTGCTGAACCTGCTGGGCGATGCCATCGACGTGCACGGCCACCAGGTGTATTCCGGCGCCAGCGTGGGCATCGTGCTGGGCCATCCCGACTACCTCAGCCCCGACCAGATCCTGCGCGACGCCGACACCGCGATGTATCACGCCAAGGCGGCCAAGTCGGGCTATGTCGTGTTCGATGACGCCATGCACAAGGCGGCGCGCGAGCGCCTGCGTCTGGAGACCGACCTGCGCATGGCGCTGGAGCGGGGCGAGTTCCGCGTGCACTACCAGCCCATCGTCGATCTCGCCAGCGGCGACGTGGTCGGCTGCGAGGCCCTGGTGCGTTGGCAGCACCCCGAGCGCGGCCTGCTGCCGCCGCCGCTGTTCCTCGACGCGGCGGAGGAGTCCGGGCTGATCGTCGCCCTCGACTGGTGGGTGCTGGAACAGGCCTGCCGCCAGGTCGTGGCGTGGCAGCGTCGCCATCCCGACCTGGCCGACCTGCGCATCAACATCAATCTGGACGAGCGTCAGTTCGCCGAGCGCGATCTGGTCAAGGATCTGCGCGCGGTGATTGAGCGCACCGGCGTGGACCCGGGTGCGATCGCGCTGGAAGTGACGGAAACCGTGTTCCGCCGCGGCCGCGGCGGTGCCGAGGAAATCCTCTGGGCGCTCAAGGATCTGGGTGTGATGCTCGTGGTGGACGACTTCGGCACCGGCTACTCGTCGCTGGAGTCCTTCGCCTCCGCGCCGTTCGATGCGCTGAAGATCGACCGCAGTTTCGTCTGCGACATGGAGACCAATCCGCGCCATCGCGCCATCGTGCGCACCATCACCAGCCTGGCCGACGAGCTGGGGCTCATGCTGACGGGCGAAGGGGTGGAGACCCCGGGGCAGGCGCAGCTGCTGCTGAGCATGGGCTGCGCCACCGCCCAGGGTTATCTCTATGCCCGGCCCATGCCGGCCGAGGCCATGGACGAGGTCTTGAGCGTCGGCCTGCAGCGGCAGTGGCGCGCCTGACCGGGCGTTCCCGCAGCGATTCGCATCTGCACGGCTGTGCACCCGGCAACGGCTGCTGGTACGGCGGCGCTGGAGCAAAGATTCCAAGCCTGCCTGCTTATGCTTGGCGGGCATGGTCGCCGCCGTTGCCAGCTTGCTGCAACGCGGCATAATGCGGTCATCCCTTCGCTTTGCATCGGAGTCGCCCGTGAGTCGTGGATACAACTTCAGCGCGGGCCCGGCCGCGTTGCCGGAAGCCGTGTTGCGCCAGGCCCAGGCCGAGATGCTGGAGTGGGGCAAGGCGCGCGCCTCGGTGATGGAGGTCAGTCATCGCGGCAAGGAGTTTGTTGCCTGCGCTGAGGAGGCCGAGCGCGACCTGCGCGAGCTGCTGGATGTGCCAGCGAACTACAAGGTGCTCTTCCTGCAGGGCGGTGCAACGCAGCATTTCGCCCAGATCCCGATGAACCTGGCGCGCCGCGACCAGCGTGCCGACTACGTGCTCACCGGCGACTGGAGCGAGAAGGCGCTGAAGGAGGCCAAGCCGCTGGTGCGCGCCCATGTCGCGGCCAGCGCCGCCGACACCAATTACGACCGCGTGCCCGCCCGGGCGAGCTGGGATCTCGATCCGCAGTCCGCCTACGTCCATGTGACGCCGAACGAGACCATCCGCGGCGTGGAGTTTGCCGACATCCCCGAGGTGGGCGACGTGCCGCTGGTGGCCGACCTGTCTTCCACCATCCTGTCGCGCCCGCTGGACGTCGCGCGCTATGGCCTGATCTATGCCGGTGCGCAGAAGAACATCGGTCCGTCCGGCCTGGTGGTGCTGATCGTGCGCGAGGACCTGCTGGAGCGCTGCCCCAAGGATCTGCCGAAGATCTTCAGTTACGCCGAACACGCCGCGCAGGGTTCCATGCTCAATACGCCCAACACCTTCGGCTGGTATCTCGCTGGCCTGGTGTTCAAGTGGATCAAGGCGCAGGGCGGTCTGGCTGCGATGGCGGCGCAGAACCGGGCCAAGGCCGAGCTGCTCTACGGCTACATCGACACCTCGGGCTTCTACCGCAATCCGGTGGAGAGGTCAGTGCGCTCGTGGATGAACGTGCCCTTCACCCTGCCGCGCGAAGCACTCGACGGCCCCTTCCTCAAGGAGGCCGAGGCCGCGGGCCTGCTGGCGCTGAAGGGACACCGCGCCGTTGGCGGCATGCGCGCCTCGATCTACAACGCCATGCCGCTGGAGGGTGTGCAGGCGCTGGTGGATTTCATGCGGGACTTCGCCGCGCGCAACGGCTGAGGCGCGGCGACGGCCGGGACACACTCCCAGGGTGACTGGCCGCTGGCCACCTTGCGCCACCGCGGGCAGGAGTGCAGCCGCGGCCCGCCGCACCGCATCACCGCATGAGCTTTCTCCACTGATGGTTTCCCGCCGACGCGGGAACGACGAGCCGGAAACTCCCATGTTCAAGATCCAGACGCTCAACAACATCTCCAAGAACGGCCTGGCGCGACTGCCGGGCAATCTCTACAGCGTGGCCAACGAAGTGGCCGAGCCGGACGCCATCCTGGTGCGTTCGGCCGACATGCACGGCAAGCCGATTCCGGCCTCGGTGCTGGCGGTCGCGCGCGCGGGTGCCGGCACCAACAATATTCCCGTGGCCGAGCTGTCCAGGCGCGGCGTACCCGTATTCAATGCGCCCGGCGCCAACGCCAACGCGGTGAAGGAGCTGGTGGTGGCCGGCATGCTGCTGGCGGCGCGCAATATCGCCGATGCCCTGGGTTTCGTGCGCGAGCTCAAGCCCGACGAGGACATTCACCATCGCATCGAGGCGGAGAAGAAGCGCTTCGTCGGCTCGGAACTCTCCGGCAAGACCCTCGGCGTGGTCGGCCTGGGCGCCATCGGCGTCAAGGTCGCCAATGCGGCGTACGCCCTCGGCATGCGCGTGTTCGGCTTCGATCCGCACATGACCGTGGAGGGGGCGTGGCAGCTCGATGCCGCGGTGAACAAGGCCGGCTCGCTCAACGAGCTGTTCGCCGCCGCGGACTACATCACCTTTCATGTGCCGCTCAATGACGCGACTCGCGGCATCTTCGGCGCGCAGGCGCTGGCGGTGGCGCGCCCCGGCGTGGTGCTGCTCAATTTCGCCCGTGAGGGCATCGTCGATGCGCCGACTCTCAAGACCGGCCTCGACGACGGCCGCATCGGCCGCTACGTGAGCGACTTCCCCAGCAAGGCACTGCTTGGTCACCCGCGCGCGATCGGCCTGCCGCACCTGGGTGCTTCCACGGGCGAGGCCGAGGAGAACTGCGCGCTCATGGTCGTGGACCAGCTGCGCGACTACCTGGAGACCGGCAACGTGTCGAACTCCGTGAATTTCCCCAACACGCGCATGGCGCGCGACGGCGTGGCGCGCCTGTGCATCGCCAACCAGAACCGCCCCAACATGATCGGCCAGCTGTCCCACGTGCTGGGCGAGGCCGGGGTGAACATCGC
>DAOOVM010000230.1:0-4907 GCA_035370085.1 Rhodanobacteraceae bacterium
CGGGCCGGCCCACATGTACACCGAGATCAGTGCCCAGAAGTGCACCACCGACAGGCGGTAGGAGTAGATCGGCTTGCCGATCTGCTTGGGCACGTAGTAGTACATCATGCCGAGGAAGCCGGCGGTGAGGAAAAAGCCCACGGCATTGTGGCCGTACCACCACTGCACCATGGCGTCGACGGCGCCGGAGTAGATCGGGTAGGACTTGGTCCAGCTCACGGGGATGGCCAGGCTGTTGACGATGTGCAACAGGGCCACCGCCAGGATGAAGCCGCCGTAGAACCAGTTGGCCACGTAGATGTGCTTGACGCGGCGCTGCGCGATGGTGCCGAAGAACACCACGGCGTAGGCCACCCACACGATGGCGATCAGTACGTCCAGCGGCCAGATCAGCTCGGCGTATTCCTTGCCCTGGGTCAGGCCCAGCGGCAGGGTGATGGCCGCGCCGACGATCACGGCCTGCCAGCCCCAGAAGGTGAACTCGGCCAGGCGGCCGCCGAACAGCCGCGCCTGGCAGGTGCGCTGCACCACGTAATAGGCCGTGCCGATCAGCGCGCAGCCGCCGAAGGCGAAGATCACCGCATTGGTGTGCAGCGGGCGCAGGCGGCTGTAGGTGAGCCAGGGTATGTCGAAATTGAGCGCCGGCCAGGCGAGCTGAGCGGCAATGATCACGCCCACCAGCATGCCCACGACGCCCCAGAGAATGGTGGCGTACGTGAACTGGCGGACGACCCGGTCGTTGTAAGTGGCGACGTCGTGCATGCGGCGATCCCCAGGAATGGTCCGGCGCAGTGTCCGGGATTGGCGCATTGCATCATTTGACGTGGATCAACGCGCCGGGGCGGATTGCCGCAGCCCCGCGCTGTGGCGCATTGCCGCAGCGGAAATGGGCTGGGACGAGTGTGCTCCGGGCGCGCAGGACGCCATGCCGCAGGCGACCGTCGTCGCGGCAGCGCCGGCAGTGCGGCGCCGCCGCGCCAGCGCTGCGCGAGCGGGATCTGCCGGTCCGACGCCACCGGGCGCCGCGTCGACTGCGCGCGTGCCGGGGAGGCATGCGCCATCCGGCAGGATCAGTTCACGCGACTGTCGATGCGCAGCGGGAGTGGTTCGCTGCGGTGCACGTCCAGCGGGGCCGACAGCGACTGCAGGTCGCCGCGCTGGGCGATGGCGTTGCCCGACTTGGAGATGCGTGCGCCGACGACCACCTGGGGAAACTGTGACAGCGTCATGCTGGGCATCATGCCCATGCCGTCGGTCAGCACCACGGTGGTGGGTAGGTCGGCCGCGCGCAGGCGCTGCACGGCCAGCGGCATGGGCGGGCCGCTGGCGGCCTTGGCGAACACGAACAGCACGTCGTCGGGCGCCACCTGCGCGGCCAGCTCGGGGGCCAGGCTCACCTGCACGGTCAGACGCGGCGCGTCCGCGGCGGGCGGATTGCTGCGCGCCCCTGTGGCTGCGGCGGTCGCGGCACCGACCGCATTGGCCGACGGCGGGGCCGACAGGCCTCCCTTCGTGCGCGCCTGATCGATCTGCGTCTGCACCGAGCGCCAGACCTCGGAATCGGGCTCCAGCTGTGCCTGCAGCGCCTGCCAGTGCGTGATCGCATCGGACCAGCGTGAGGCCTGGAAATCGGCGATGCCGAGCAGCCACAGGCCGCGCTGCTGTGCGGGGTCGGCGCGCAGGGCGCGCTCGAGCAGGGCGCGCGGCTCGCCCTCCAGCTGGCGCGTCGGACTGGCCAGGGCCAGCGCCTCGGCGTACTCCACCAGCACGTCGGGGTTGTCTCCAGCGCGGTCGTAGGCCTGCTTGAGCGCGTCGCGCGCCTCGGCGAATCGCTGTGTGGTCTTGTAGGCGCGGCCGAGCAGCAGCCAGCCCTCGATGTCGTCGGGGCTCTGCTTGAGCTTGGCCACCAGTCCGGCGATCGCCTGCTCCATGTCCGGACCGTGCTGGCCTTCGGTCGCAGCACTGAGATTGGCGGGATCGAGCGCGCGCGGCTCGCCGAGCAGGCGATAGAGCGCGAATGCGCCCAGCGGCAGCAGGAAGAGCGAAGCCAGCAGCGCGCCGAAGGCGGCGCGCGAGCGCGTCTGCGCCGCCACCGCGGGGACGGCGTCCAGCTGCGCCCGCTTGGCAGCGAACTCCTCGGCGCTGATCACGCCGGCATCGAGGGCCTGCTGCAGGGCGGCGTGTTGGCGCGCCGAGGCGCCCGCGCCGGGTCCACGGGCATGCCGCCACAGCGGCAGGGCAATGCAGGCCAGGGCGACCAGCAGCATGGCGGTCGCGAGGAAGAGAAACAGCGGATTCACCAGTCTTCCTCCTCGCCCGCGGCGGGTGCGGTGGCGGCAGCAGGCGCGGCAGCGGCAGCGGGACGCGCGCGGCGGCGCACGGTGACCGCCACCACCAGCGCACCGATGCCGACCAGCAGGGCCGGGCCGAACCACAGCAGCCAGGTCTTGCCGCGCAGCGGCGGGTCGTACAGCACGAAGTCGGAATAGCGCGACACCAGGTAGCGCTTGATCTCGGCGTTGCTCTTGCCCTGGCGCATCTGCTCGAACACTTCCGTGCGCAGGTCCTTGGCCAGGCCGGCGTCGGAATCGGCCAGGTTCTGGTTCTGGCACACCAGGCAGCGCAGCTCGCGCGCCAGCGCCTGGAAGCGCGCCTCCTCGGCGGCGTCCTTGAAGGGCAGAGGATCGATGGCCAGCGCCAGCGGCGCCAGCAGCAGCCACAGCAGCAAGGCGCCGGCGCGCTTCACGGAGCCGCCTTGCCGAGCGCGGCGATGGCGGGCTTGAGCTCGCGCTCGATGTAGTCGGGCGTGACCGGACCGACGCGCTTCAGACGCACCACGCCGGCGGCATCGATGAGGAAAGTCTCGGGCGCGCCGTACACGCCGAAGTCGATGGCGACGCGGCCGACGTTGTCGGCGACGATCTGTGCATAGGGGTTGCCGAAGCGCTCGAGCCAGGCCTTGGCATCGGCCGGATCGTCCTTCCAGTTGAAGCCGATCAGGGGAATGCCGAGGTCCTGCTGCGCCTGCACCCACACCGGGTGTTCCTCCACGCAGGCGGGGCACCAACTGCCGAACACGTTGAGCAGGTAGGGCTTGCCGCGCAGGGCCGTGTCCGACAGCGACTTCTGCGCGTCGTAGAGCAGCGGCAGGGTGTAGGCGGGCGCCGGCTTGCCGATGAGCGGTGAAGGCACTTCGCGCTGGTCGTGGGTCTTGTTCCAGGCGATGCCGAAACCGAGCAGGGCGAGCAGGCCCAGGAACAGGACGAAGGGCAGCAGACGGGCCATCAGGCGGACGCCTCGGCAGTGGCGGGAGCTCCCTGCGACAGCGCCGGAGCGGCATCGGTTCGCGCTGCCCCGCCGACGCGGAAGCGGCGGTCGGCAGCGGCAAGGAAGCCGCCGACCATCATGAGCAGGCCGCCCAGCCAGATCCAGCGCACGAAGGGTTTCACGTATACGCGCAGCGCCCAGGCGCCGTCCTCGCCCACCGGCTCGCCCAGGGCGACGTAGAGGTCGCGCGCCAGTCCCGGGTCGATGGCCGATTCGGTCTGCACCTGGCCGCGCGGGTACTGGCGCTTCTGCGGATTGAGCGTGGCGATCACGCGGTCATTCCTGGACACGACCACGGTGCCCGAGTCGGCGATCCAGTTCGGACCCTGCGCGCGCTTGACGCCCTCGAAGCGGAAGTCGAGTCCGGCGATGGTCACACTCTGCCCGGGAGCAAAGCGCAGGTCCTTTTCCACGCCCGTCGCTTCGGTGGTGAGCACGCCCATCAGGAACACGGCGAATCCCAGGTGGGCGAGGATCATGCCGCCCATCTCGGGCGTGTAGCGGCGCCCTGCCGGTGCGGTGCGCCAGCGCATCCAGGCGTACAGAGCGATGCCCAGCCCCACCCACAGCGCGGCGACGATGCCGAGGTAGGCCTTCCACGGCAGCGGTCCCTCGGGCGCCAGGGCCGGGCCCAGCAACAGGGCAAAAGGCATGGGATAGAAGGCGACCTTCAGCCGCCCCAGGGCCGCGCGCCAGTCGCCCTGGCGCCATTTGAGGAAGGGACCGAAGGGAATCAGCAGCACCAGCGGCGCCATCAGCAGCGGAAACATGAAGCCGAAGTAGGGCGGTCCCACCGAAATGCGCCCGGCGTCCAGCGCCTCGCCGATCAGCGGGTACAGCGTGCCCAGCAGCACCATGGCCGCGGCGCAGGTCAGCAGCAGGTTGTTGATGAGCAGGGCGGTCTCGCGGCTCACTGCGGCAAAGGGTTCACCGCCGGCCACCTTGGGCGCGCGCAGGGCGTAGATCAGCAGCGAACCGCCGACCACGGTGCCGAGGAAGGCGAGGATGAACATGCCGCGCTTGGGATCGCTGGCGAAGGCGTGCACCGAGGTGAGCACGCCCGAGCGCACGAGGAAGGTACCCAGCAGGGACAGCGAAAAGGCGAAGATGGCCAGCAGCAGGGTCCAGGCGCGGAAGCTGCCGCGCTTCTCGGTCACGGCCTGGGAATGGATCAGCGCCGTGCCCACCAGCCAGGGCATGAAGCTCGCGTTCTCCACCGGGTCCCAGAACCACCAGCCGCCCCAGCCGAGCTCGTAGTAGGCCCACCAGGAGCCCAGGGCGATGCCGACCGTGAGGAAGGCCCAGGCCACATTGGTCCAGGGGCGCGCCCAGCGCACCCAGGCCACGTCGAGTTGGCCGCCGAGGAGCGCGGCCATGGCGAAGGCGAAGGCGACGGAAAAGCCGACATAGCCGGTGTAGAGCATGGGCGGATGCAGGATCAGCCCAGGATCCTGCAGCAGCGGGTTCAGATCGTTGCCATCGGCCAGCGCCGGGAGGTGGCGCGCGAAGGGGTTGGAGGTGATCAGGGTGAACAGCAGGAAGCCGACGCTGACGAAGCCCAGCACGCCGAGCACGCGCGC
>DAOOVM010000231.1:0-1524 GCA_035370085.1 Rhodanobacteraceae bacterium
CGGCGCCAAGAACCACATGGTGGTGATGCCCGACGCGGACATGGACCAGGTGACCGACGCCCTGCTCGGCGCCGGCTACGGCTCGGCCGGCGAGCGCTGCATGGCGATCTCGGTGTGCGTGGCCGTGGGCGACGACACCGCCGACCGGCTGGTGGCCCGCCTCGCCCCGCGCGTGGCAGCGCTGAAGATCGGTCGCGGCGACGCACCCGGCATGGACATGGGGCCACTCATCAGCGCCGCGCACCGCGACAAGGTGCGCGGCTATGTCGAGCTCGGCGTGCAGGAAGGCGCGCAGCTGGTGGTCGACGGCCGCGGCCTGCGCGTGGACGGTGGCGAGGGCGGCTTCTTCCTCGGCGGCTGCCTGTTCGACCGCGTGCAGCCGCACATGCGCATCTACCGCGAGGAAATCTTCGGCCCCGTGCTGTCGGTGCTGCGCGCGCCCAGCTACGACGCGGCGGTGGAGCTGGTGAACGCGCACGAGTACGGCAACGGCGTGGCCATCTTCACCCGCGACGGCGATGCCGCGCGCGATTTCGCCCAGCGCATCCAGGTGGGCATGGTGGGCGTGAACGTACCGATTCCGGTGCCGGTGGCCTACCACAGCTTCGGCGGCTGGAAGGCCTCGCTGTTCGGCGACCACCACATCTACGGCCCCGAGGGCGTGCGCTTCTACACGCGCCTGAAGACCGTGACGGCGCGCTGGCCCACGTCGATCCGCGCCGGCGCCCAGTTCGTGATGCCGCATTAGAGCGCGGCGCCTCGTCGTGCGGCGCGCCACCGACGCCGCCGCCGCGACGCGCCGGGATCTGGTCCACCGCCTCCGGAGTAGCCCATGAACGCCGCAATGAAGGAATCCGTCGCCCCGCTCACGATCAACGGGGCGCGCCTGTGGGATTCGCTGATGGCCATGGCGCAGATCGGCGCCACGCCCAAGGGCGGCGTGTGCCGTCTGGCGCTGACCGACCTCGACCGCCAGGGGCGCGACCTGTTCGTGGCCTGGGCGAAGGAGGCCGGCTGCACGATTGCCGTCGACCGCATGGGCAACGTCTTCGCGCGCCGTGCCGGCCGCGACGACACGCTGGCGCCGGTGGTGACCGGCTCGCACGCCGACTCGCAGCCCACCGGCGGCAAGTTCGACGGCATCTACGGCGTGCTCGGCGGACTGGAAGTGATCCGCACGCTCAACGACCACCGCATCGAGACCGAGCGCCCGATCGAAGTGGTGATCTGGACCAACGAGGAAGGCTCGCGCTTCGCGCCGGCCATGGTGTCCTCGGGCGTCTTTGCCGGCGTGTTCTCGCTCGACTACGGCCTGTCGCGCAAGGACGTGGACGGCAAGACCCTGGGCGAGGAGCTGGCGCGCATCGGCTACGCCGGCGAGCTGCCCGTGGGCAAGCCCATCCACGCCGCCTTCGAGCTGCACATCGAGCAGGGACCGATCCTCGAGGCCGAGGGCAAGACCATCGGCGTGGTGCACGCGGCGCAGGGCCAGCGCTGGTACGAGGTGGTGCTGACCGGGCAGGA
>DAOOVM010000231.1:1624-4891 GCA_035370085.1 Rhodanobacteraceae bacterium
GGCGAAGATCGTCGAGGACACGCGCGTCGAGCTCACCTCGCTGGAGCAGATCTTCTACTACAAGCCGGTAGCCTTCGACGCCGCTTGCGTCGCCTCGGTGCGCGCGGCGGCCGAGCGCTTCGGCTACTCGCACCGCGACATCGTCTCCGGCGCCGGCCACGACGCCTGTTACCTCGCCCAGGTGGCGCCGACGGCGATGATCTTCGTGCCCTGCATCGGCGGCATCAGCCACAACGAGATCGAGGACGCGACGCCCGCATGGATCGAGGCCGGCGCCAACGTGCTGCTGCACGCCATGCTGGGCCGCGCCCATCGCTGACCTTCCGCCGTGGTCCACACGGCATCACCACCTCCGGCACGACGGGGAGATCGAATGCCACGCAAAGAACTGGGCGACATCGCCGCCGGCCGCCTGAGCGCGGACGCGCTGGCGCGCAACTTCGAGGACATCGCGCCGCCGCTGGACCGCCAGGCGGCCCTGCTCGCCGCGCAGCGCTGCTACTTCTGCTACGACGCGCCCTGCATCCAGGCCTGCCCCACCGGCATCGACATCCCGGGCTTCATCCGCGCCATCGCCACGGACAACCTGCGCGGCGCGGCGCACAAGATCCTCGATGCCAATGCCCTGGGCGGCATGTGCGCGCGCGTGTGCCCCACGGAAATCCTCTGCGAGGGCGCCTGCGTGCGGCACAAGGACGCCGCCGAGCCGGTCGCCATCGGCGCGCTGCAGCGGCATGCCACCGACTGGGTGTTCGAGACCGACACGGCGCTGTTCCAGCGCGCGGCCGAGAGCGGTCGCCACGTGGCCGTGGTCGGGGCGGGGCCGGCAGGACTGGCCTGCGCCCACGCCCTGGCGCGCGCCGGGCACCGCGTGACGATCTACGAGGCGCGCGACAAGGCGGGCGGCCTCAACGAATACGGCATCGCCGCGTACAAGGTGCCGGGCTTCGCCCAGCGCGAGATCGACTGGCTGCTGTCGATCGGCGGCATCGAAATCCGCTGCGGTCAGGCCCTCGGCGCCGACCTGTCGCTGGCCGCCCTGCGCCGCGAGCACGATGCCGTGTTCCTCGGCCTGGGTCTCGGCGGCGTGAACGCACTGGGCGTTCCCGACGAAACCCTCGCCGGCGTGCGCAACGCCGTGGACTTCATCGCCGAACTGCGCCAGTGCGCGGACCTTGCCACCCTGCCGGTCGGCCGGCGCGTGGTGGTGATCGGCGGCGGCAACACCGCCATCGACGCCGCCGTGCAGAGCAAGCGCCTGGGCGCCGAGTCGGTGACCCTGGTCTATCGGCGCGGCGCGGCGTCGATGAGCGCCACGGCGGTGGAGCAGGACTTCGCCCGCTCCGAGGGCGTGAGCGTGATCGAGTGGGCGCAGCCGCGCCGCCTGATCGCCCGCGACGGCGTGCTGGCGGGCATCGAGTTCGAGTACACGCAACTCGACGGCGAAGGCCGCCTCATGGGCACCGGCGACCGGCTGAGCCTCGCCGCCGACACGGTGCTGAAGGCCATCGGCCAGACCCTGGTGGTGCCGCCCGACGGCGACGGCGCCGAACTGCTGCAGACGCGCCAGGGCCGCATCGCCGTGAACGCGGAGTTCGCCACCTCGCTGCCCGGCGTCTGGGCCGGCGGCGACTGCGTCGGCGGCAAGGTGGACCTCACCGTGCAGGCGGTGGAGGACGGCAAGCGCGCCGCGCGGGCCATCGACCGCGCGCTGCGGCAGCGATAGAAAAGCGATTACGCGGAGAACGCAAAGACCACGCCGCAAGGACGCGAAGCATGGATGAAAACGACTGCTCGCGCCGGATCATTGGCGCCGCCATCGAAGTGCATCGCGCCTTGGGGCCGGGCATGCTGGAGTCGGTCTATCAGCACGCTCTGTCGCACGAGCTTCGACTGCAGGGCATGCGCGTGGACACCGAAGTCCAAGCCAGTGTTCGCTACAAGGACTTGCAGATTCCAGGCGCGTTTCGACTCGATTTGCTCGTGGAGGGACTGGTGATCGTGGAACTGAAATCAGTGGACACCCTGCTGCCGACGCACGAAGCGCAGCTGCTGACCTATCTGCGATGCTGCAATTTGAAGCTCGGCTTGTTGCTAAATTTCAACGAACCGCTCCTGAAGCGCGGAATCGTGCGCATCGTGAACGGCCTTTGATTCCTCCGCGTGCTTTGCCGCCGCTACTTGGCGCCCTTTGCGTAAACGGCTCTTGAACCCGGATCACCGCCATGGCTGACATTTCCAGCAACTTCCTCGGCGTGCGCTCGCCGAACCCCTTCTGGCTTGCCAGCGCGCCGCCGACCGACAAGGCCTACAACGTGATCCGCGCCTTCGAGGCCGGCTGGGGCGGCGTGGTGTGGAAGACCCTTGGCCTGGATCCGCCCGTGGTGAACGTGAGCTCGCGCTACGGCGCGGTGGCCTGGAACGGCCAGCGCATCGCCGGGCTCAACAACATCGAGCTGATCTCCGACCGCCCGCTGCGGGTGAACCTCGACGAGATCCGCCAGGTCAAGCGCGACTGGCCCGACCGCGCCATGATCGTGTCGCTGATGGTGCCCTGCGACGAGCAGAGCTGGAAATCCATCCTGCCGATGGTCGAGGACACCGGCGCCGACGCGGTCGAGCTCAATTTCGGCTGCCCGCACGGCATGAGCGAACGCGGCATGGGCTCGGCCGTGGGCCAGGTGCCCGAGTACATCGAGATGGTGGCGCGCTGGGTGAAGCAGCACTCGCGCCTGCCCTGCATCGTCAAGCTGACGCCCAACATCACCGACATCCGCCATCCGGCGCGCGCGGCCTTCCGCGGCGGCGCCGACGCGGTGTCGCTGATCAACACCATCAACTCCATCACCTCGATCGACCTCGACCTCATGGCGCCCACGCCCACGGTGGACGGCAAGGGCACGCACGGCGGCTACTGCGGCCCGGCGGTGCGGCCGATTGCGCTGAACATGGTGGCGGAGATCGCTCGCGACGCGGAGACCCGGGGCCGGCCCATTTCGGCCATCGGCGGCATCGGCACCTGGCGCGACGCGGCCGAGTTCATCGCCCTCGGCGCGGGCACCGTGCAGGTCTGCACCGCGGCCATGCACTACGGCTTCCGCATCGTCGAGGACATGATCGCGGGCCTGTCGAACTGGATGGACAGCAAGGGCTACCGCCGCATCGAGGACTTCCGAGGCAAGGCCATCGGCAACGTCACCGACTGGCAGTTCCTCAACATGCAGTACGACATCAAGGCGCGCATCGACCAGGACAAGTGCGTGCAGT
>DAOOVM010000232.1:0-4887 GCA_035370085.1 Rhodanobacteraceae bacterium
CGACTACGCGGCCGAGCAGGGCGTGTCCGAGCAGGAGGCGCTGGAGAAGGGCATGCAGGCCAAGGCCGCCGAGTTCCGCGAGCAGGGCGCGGAAATCTACCGTCCGCAATGACACGGCGGCGGTAGCCGCCGGGCGTGTCGCGGGTTGCAGCGTACGCTGGCCCGCCCGGCGTGCGCGCTGGGAGGACTAGTCCAGGCCGGAGCGGAAGATGATGTCCTCGGGCGATTGCCGCTCCGCCGCGCCGAGATCGACGCGTCCGCCCGCCACGCGCGGCAGGCCGCGCTGGTCGCTGCCGGCGGCGGTGGCGGGGTCGCCCATGTTCAGCACCGGACTGGTTGCCGCGGGCAGGCGCGTCAGCGAACTGCCGCCGTTCATGCCGAGCGTGCCCAGCTGCGGGTCCAGGCCCGTTGCCAGGTTGCCCGTACCGCCGGCGCTGGATCCCGCCGGCGCACGCAGCAGGCTGTAGTTGAGGCTGAAACTGCCGGCCGCGTCGTCGTCGAGGCCGTTGGCGGTGTTGAAGGCCAGGATGCTGTTGCGCACCGCTGCGCTGGTGCCGGCGCCGATGGCCGCGCCGCCGCCGATCCCGCTGGCGTCGTTGCCGGTGACGGTGGTGTTGTCCAGGCTGGCGCTGCCCGCACTGGCCAGGGCGAAGCCGCCGCCATTCCCGCCATAGGCATGGTTGTTGGCGAGGGTGCTGTTGCGCAGCGTCAGCGTAACGTTGTGCGCCTGCAGGCCACCGCCGGCGTCGCCGCTGGAGTTGCCGCTGAGCTGCACGCGGTCGAGCGTGGCCGAGGCGAACTGGTACAGCATCAGGCCGCCGCCCACGCTGCCGGTGCTGATGCCGGTGTTGTCCTCCACGCGCAGGTTCGTCAGCGTCAGTGTGGCGCTGGCCTGGCGGCCCTGCAGGGCCAAGCCACCGCCGCCGAGCGCGCAGGGCGTGGGCGGCGGGCCAACGCGGCCGCAGGTGCTGCCGGACACGCGCCCGCCGCTGATGGCGATGGTCTGCGCCTGCAGGTAGGCACCGCCGCCAGCGTGCACGCTGCGGTTGTTGTTCTCCATGACCGTGTCCTGCCACTGCACGGACGCCAGGCCCACCGCCGCCACCGCGCCGCCGTCGTAGGAGGCGTTGTTGTTGTCGAAGCGCACGCGCTGCAGGCTCAGGCTGGTGCTGACGCCGGCGCCGGGGGAGGCATACACCGCGCCGCCGCTGCCACTCGCGCCCGACCCGTAGCCGGCACGGTTGTTGCTGAAGCTGCAGTCGGTGAACGTCACACTGGCATCGCCAATGACGATGGCGCCGCCGTTGTCGCGCGTGGTACCGCCGGTGAACGTGAGCCCGGCAATGGTCACGGGATTGAGGGCCGGATCGCTGCCGGCGGGCAGGGCGATGGCGAAGATGCGCTGGCCCTGGCCGTCGATTGCCAGCCGGGCGGCGCCGGGGCCGTTGATACCCAGCCCGCTGCTGATGGCAATCTCGCCCGCGGAGAGCGCAATGGTGCCGTTCAGTCCGGCCTGGAAGGCGACGCTGTCGAGCCCGGCGCCGCGGTTGGCCAGATCGATCGCATCGCGCAGATTGCAGGGATTGCTGCCGCTGCAGTCGGTCGCACCCAGCGGTGCGTCGGCAAGCGTGTTGACGACGAAGGTGGCGGCGGGCGCGCAGGCGGCACCCAGGGCCAGTGCAGCTGCCGCAGTCGCGCGCACAAACGACAGAGCGGCGTCCCGGCGCCGGGACACGCGTTCGACGGACATGGATTTTCCCCGATCAGCAAGACTCTCCCCGCGCGGATCATAGCCGCTGGCAGCCACGTGCGCAGCGGACGGCGCCGGGTCGTGGCGCGGGCAGGCGATACACTAGCGTCGCCGTCGGGTCGGCGCGGCCCCGCGCAGATCACCGCCGCGGCGTCCGCCGTGGCGCGATGGCGAGGGCGACGTTGCCGCGCCGGCCATTGCGCCGCCGTGCCGTTCCTGCCGAGACTCCCTATCGATGCAACTGCAACATCCCTTCATCCAGCTGCCGATCGCCTTTGACGCCACCGCGCTCGCGGACGAACTGGCCGGGGTGCCCGAAGCCGACTGGCGCGCGCATCCGCAGGGTTTCCCCGGCAACTCGGCGCTGCCGCTGATTTCCGTCGACGGCGATCCCGCCGACGATGGGTTTGCCGGCAGCATGCGCCCCACGCCGCACCTGGCGCGCCTGCCCTACCTGCGCCGCGTGCTGGGCGAGCTGGGCGGCGTGTGGGGACGCACCCGACTGATGCGCCTGTCGGGCCAGGCCGAGGTGTCGCCGCACGTCGACCAGGGCCACTACTGGGCCGAGCGCCTGCGCGTGCACGTGCCCATCACGACGCAACCCGGCGTGCGCTTCTGCTGCGGCGACGGTGAAGTCCACATGGCGGCGGGCGAATGCTGGATCTTCGACACCTGGCGCCTGCACCGTGTGCTCAATGCCACCGATGCCCAGCGCATCCACCTGGTGGCCGATACCGTCGGCGGCGAAGGGCTGTGGGCGCTGATCGACCGCGGCCGGCCGCATCACGCGCCGGCGACAGGCTGGCGCGTGCGGCGCCTGCCGCCCGATGCGTCGGCCCCATTGCCCGAGCTGCAGCTGGAAAGCCGCAACACCCCAGCGGTCATGACGCCCTGGGAACTGCGTCACCACCTGGGCTTTCTGCTCAACGAGGCGGTACCGCACCCCGGTCTGCGCGTGTTGGACGACGCCGCCGTGCAGCTGGTGCGACGCTGGACCGCGCTGTGGGCGCAGTACGGCGATGACGCGGCCGGTCGGCCGCACTTCCGCCGGGTGATGGACGCCTTCATGGCCTTCCTGAGGCAGCACGGTGAGGGTGTGCTGCTGAAGAACGAAGTGCGCTTCCTCGGGGCCTTCGCCGCCATGGTCGGCAAGGCCTCGCTCGGGGGCGCCGAGGCCTATGGCGCGACCGCCGAGGCGCCGCGGGCGGCGCCGCCGCCGCCGCGGCCTTCGCGCGACCCCTGGTTCGATCGCCCGGTGGTCGTGGTGTCGCCGCCGCGGTCGGGTTCCACCCTGTTGTTCGAGACGCTGGCGCGCGCACCGGGGCTGTACACGGTGGGTGGGGAGAGTCACGCGCTGATGGAGGGCGTGCCTTCGCTGCACCCCAGCCACAACGGTTGGCACTCCAACCGTGCCGGCGCCGACCTGGCCTCGTCAGACGTGGTGCAGGCGTTGCGCGAGCGTTTCGCCGCTGCCCTGCGCGATCGCGACGAGCAGGCGCCAACCGCCGCTCCGGTGCGTCTGCTGGAGAAAACGCCGAAGAATGCCCTGCGCATCCCCTTCCTGCAGCGCGTCTTTCCCGAGGCGCGCTTCGTCTATCTGTACCGCGATCCGCGCGAAGTGCTCGCCAGCATGATCGAGGCCTGGCAGTCCGGGCGGTTTCGCACCTATCCGCGCTTGCCTGGCTGGAACGGTCCGCCCTGGTCCCTGCTGCTGGTGCCGGGCTGGCGTGAGCTCAGCGGCAAGCCGCTGCACGAGATCGTGGCGGCGCAGTGGGAGGCCACCACGCGCGTGCTGCTCGACGATCTGCACAGCGTCCCCGCCGAGCGCGTGAGCGTGGTGCGCTACGACGCCCTGCGGCAGGACCCGCAGGCCGCGATGCAGACCCTGTGCGCGCAGCTCGATCTGGAGTGGGACCAGCAGCTCGACGCCACGCTGCCGGCCTCGCGCTACACCGTGTCGGCGCCCGCGCCGGAGAAATGGCGCCGCCACGAGGACGTGATCGCCGCGGTCTGGCCGGTCGTGGCGGCCACGGCCGCGCGCGCCGCCGCCTTCGCCGCGGCGTGAGCGCGACGGGCGCGGCTAGAATGCGCCTCAGACGCCATCACCTGGAGCCGTCATGAACCCCGCCGAAGTCACTGCCGTCCACCCGCGCCGCTGGTGGTCACGCCTGCTGCTGCTGGCGGCCGGGGCCCTGCTGCTGCTCGTGCTCGGTCTGATGTGGTGGTGGGACTACGAGCCGGCGCAGCCCGACATCCAGCGCGAGGCGGAGCGCCGCGCGGCGGCGCACCAGCAGGGCGTGGTCACGGGCAGCGCCACCACGGCCGCGTTGCTCGCCAGCATCGACACCTTGCTTGCCAAGCGCGGCGGCTACCTCAGCAACGACCGCCTGCCGCCCGGCGTGCTGATGGACAACGTGCCCAACTGGGAATTCGGCGTGCTCAGCGCCAGCCGCGACCTGGCCCGCACCCTGCGCAACGACTTCTCGCGCTCGCAGACCCAGAGCACCGAGGACGCCGATCTGCAGGAAGCCGATCCGCTGCTGTCGAGCCCCAACGATCGCTGGCTCTTGCCCAGTTCGGAAAGCCAGTACCGCAAGGCCGCGCGGCACCTCGATGCCTACTTCGCGCGCCTGGGCGATCATGACCAGAGCAATGCGCAGTTTTATGCCCGCGCCGACAACCTGTCCGACTACCTGCAGGTGGCGTCCACGCGCCTGGGCTCGCTGTCCCAGCGCCTTTCCGCCAGCGTGGGCCAGTTGCGCCTGGACACCGACCTGGCTGGCGACCCTACCGCACAGCAGTCGACCCCGGCGCCGGGGGCGCGCGTGGTGAAGACGCCCTGGACGCAGATCGACGATGTGTTCTACGAGTCGCGCGGCTACACCTGGGCACTGCTGCTGCAGCTGCGCGCCATCGAGGTCGACTTCGGTCCCGTGCTGCGCGACAAGAATGCACTGGTGAGCCTGAAGCAGGTGATCCGCGAGCTGGAGGAAGCGCAGAAGCCGGTGAGCAGCCCGCTGATCCTCAATGGCCAGCCCTTCGGCTTCTTCGCCAACCACTCGCTGGTGATGGCCAACTACGTGTCGCGCGCCAACGCGGCGATCCTCGACCTGCGCAAGCTGCTCGAGCGCGGTTGA
>DAOOVM010000233.1:0-4883 GCA_035370085.1 Rhodanobacteraceae bacterium
CGCGCGCGCCTTCGTCGAGCACCTCACGGGCAAGCGCGCGCCGGCCCTGCCCGAGCTCAAGTTCGCCGTGCTGGGTCTGGGCGACTCCAGCTATCCGCAGTTCTGTGCCGTGGGCCGCGCGCTCGACGCGCGCCTGGCGGAGCTTGGCGCGACGCGCGCGACGGAACGGGGCGACGCGGACCTGGACATCGACGGCGTCGCCTCGCCCTGGATGCAGCGCGCCCTGCAGGCGGCGCGCGACGCGCTCCGCCCCGGCGTGCCGCTGGCCACCGTCACGCCGCTGCACCCGCGCGTGGCCGCAGCGGCATGGACGCGCGAGCGGCCCTTCGCCGCGCCGCTGCTGGCCAATCAGCGCATCAGCGCGCGCGACAGCGGCAAGGACATCCGCCACATCGAATTGTCGCTGGAAGGGTCGGGCCTGCACTACGAGCCGGGCGACGCCCTCGGCGTGTGGGCGCACAACGACGCGGCGCTGGTCGACGAGGTGCTGCAGACGCTGCACCTCGACGGCGAGCGCGCCGTGCGCCACGGCGAGATCGAGCTGCCGCTGCGCGCCTGGCTGACCGGGCGGCGCGAGATCACGCGCCTGGCGCGACCCTTCGTCGCGGCCCATGCCACCCAGGCCGGTGACGCCGCGCTCCAGCGCCTGCTGGCGCCGGAGCACGCGCCGGCCCTGGCCGAGCTCCTCGCCACACACCAGCTCATCGACCTGCTGCGCGCCCATCCGGCGCTCTGGTCCGCCGAGGGGCTGGTGGCAGCGCTGCGGCCGCTGACGCCGCGCGCCTACTCCATCGCGTCGAGCCAGAAGGTGGTGGGCGATGAGGTGCACCTCACGGTCGCGCACCTCGCCTGGCAGGCCTTCGACCACACCCATCACGGCGTCGCCTCGCACTACCTGGCCACACGCAGCGAGGGCAGCGTGCCGGTGTTCGTGGAGCCCAACGAGCGCTTCCGCCTGCCGTCCGATCCACGGCGTGACGTCATCATGATCGGACCGGGCACCGGCGTGGCGCCCTTCCGCGCCTTCGTGCAGGAACGCCGAGCGGTCGGCGCGCCGGGCCGCCACTGGCTGTTCTTCGGCAATCCGCACTTCCGCCGCGACTTCCTCTACCAGCTGGAGTGGCAGCAGGCGCTGAAGGACGGCGCCCTGCAGCGGCTCGACCTGGCCTTCTCGCGCGACCAGGCCGACAAGGTGTACGTGCAGCACGTCCTGCGCCGTCGCGGCCGCGAGCTGTTCGACTGGCTGGAGCAGGGTGCACACCTGTACGTCTGCGGCGACGCGACGCGCATGGCCCGCGACGTGCACAGCGCGCTGCTGGAGATCGTCGCCATCCACGGCGCGCGTTCGGGTGAGGATGCGGCAGAGTATCTTGCGGCACTGCAGCGGGCCGGGCGCTATGCCCGTGACGTGTATTGAGCGGCATTGGCGCAAGGCTGGGCATGGCACCGGGCGTAGCCCACGGGGCGTTGGATTGCAGCAGGCGTCGATGTCGCACCTGCGACCGCGCGCTGCCGCGCCGACCCGCCCTTCCCCCCGTCCACCTCCTGCCGGCCCCGGATCCATGACCACCGCACGCTCCGCCGTCGAACACATCAAGGCACGCAGCCGCCACCTGCGCGGCACCCTGGCCGACAGCCTCGCTAACGCCGTGACCGGCGCGCTGGCCGAGGACGACACCCAGCTCATCAAGTTCCACGGCAGCTACCAGCAGGACGACCGCGATCTGCGCGAGGAGCGGCGCCAGCAGAAGCTCGAACCGGCCTACAGCTTCATGATCCGCACGCGCACGCCCGGCGGCGTGGTCACGCCGGCGCAGTGGCTGGCGCTGGATGGCGTGGCGCAGCGGCACGCCAACGGCACGCTCAAGCTCACCACGCGCCAGGCCTTCCAGTTCCACGGCGTGATCAAGACCGAGCTCAAGGCCACGCTGCAGCTGATCAATGCCAGCCTGATCGACACCATCGCCGCCTGCGGCGACGTCAACCGCAACGTGCAGATCGCCGCCCACGCCCTGGACGAGCGTGCGCGGGCGATCGTGCAGCGCGACGCGCTGGCGGTGGCCGCGCACCTGCTGCCGCAGACGCGCGCCTACTACGAGCTGTGGCTGGACGAGCAGCCCGTCGCCACCGCGGACACGGAGCCGGTCTACGGCGACACCTACCTGCCGCGCAAATTCAAGATCGGCTTCGCCCTGCCGCCGGCCAACGACGTGGACGTGTTCGCCAACGACCTCGGCTTCATCGCCATCGTCGAGGACGGCCAGGTGGTGGGCTACAACGTCAGCGCCGGCGGCGGCCTGGGCACCACCCACGGCGACGCCCGCACCTACCCGCGCCTGGCCGACTTGCTCGGCTTTGTCCCGGTAGCGTCGGTGGTGGCCACAGCCGAGGCTGTCGTGACCGCGCAGCGCGACCTCGGCAACCGCAGCGAACGCAGGCTGGCGCGTCTCAAATACACCCTCGACCGCCTCGGCCTGGAGGCTTTTCGTGCCGAAGTGGAGCGCCGCCAAGGCTGCACCTTCGCCCCCGCGCGGCCCTTCGCCTTCGACCACAGCGGCGACCGCTTCGGCTGGCACGAGGACGCCGACGGCGCCTGGCACCTCGGCCTGCGCATCACCGGCGGGCGCGTGGCCGATCGTGCCGACGCGCCCTGGCGCAGCGGCCTGCGCGCGATCGCGCAGACGTTGGCCGAGCGCGGACGCGGCGGGTTCCGCCTTACGCCCAACCAGAACGTCGTGATCGCCGGTCTGGCTGCCACCGATCGGGCGGTCATCGAGGCCCTGGTGCGCGCGCACCGCCTGGACCTCCACGCCAGCGCGTCGCCACTCGTACTGCACGCGCTCGCCTGCGTGGCCCTGCCAACCTGCCCGCTGGCCATGGCCGAGGCCGAGCGCTACCTGCCGGAACTCACGAACAAGGTCGAGGCCCTGCTCGCCGCACATGGCCTGCGCGAGGTGCCGCTGCACCTGCGCATCTCCGGCTGCCCCAACGGCTGCTCGCGCCCCTACCTCGGCGAGATCGCCCTGATCGGCAAGGCACCGGGACGCTACAACCTGCTGCTCGGGGCCGACCGCGCCGGGCGTCGGCTGAACCGCCTGCACCGCGAGAACATCGATGAAGCGGGCATCCTCGCCGAACTCGACGCGCTGTTTTCGCGCTACGCTGCGGCGCGCCGCGAGGGCGAGGACTTCGGCGACTTCCTCGTGCGCTGCGGCCTCCTGGGCGTACGCGAGCGCATCGCCGCGGAGGTCGTGCCGTGAGCCGCGTCCTGCCGGATCTGGTCAGCGCCGCGGAGGACCCACGCGCGCTGCAGGAGCTGAACCGCGGGCTGGAGGCGCGCAGCGCCGCGGCGCGCGTGGCCTGGGCGCTGAAAACCCTGCCGCCGCATCACGCCCTGTCCTCCAGCTTCGGCGCGCAGTCGGCGGCGGTGCTGCACCTGGTCACCGCGCAGGCGCCGCAGCTGCCGGTGATCCTGGTCGACACCGGATACCTGTTCCCGGAGACCTACCGCTTCGTCGACGCGCTGAGCGCGCGCCTCGCGCTGAACCTCAAGGTCTACCGCCCGCAGATCGGCATCGCCTGGATGGAGGCACGCCACGGCCGCCTTTGGGAGCAGGGCCTGGAGGGCATCGAACGCTACAACCGCCTGCGCAAGGTCGAGCCCATGCGCCGTGCCCTGGACGAGCTCGGCGTGCGCGGCTGGTTCGCCGGCCTGCGCCGCGGCCAGGCCAGCACGCGCAGCGCGGCGCCGGTACTGGAGCTGCGCAACGGCCGCTGGAAGTTCCATCCCATCGTCGACTGGAGCGACCGCGACGTGTGGCGCTACCTCAAGCAACACGACCTGCCCTATCACCCGCTGTGGGAGCAGGGTTATGTGTCCATCGGCGACGTGCACACCACGCGCCCGCTGGGCGAGGGCATGCGCGCGGAGGACACGCGCTTCTTCGGCCTCAAGCGCGAGTGCGGCATCCATCAGGAGGTGTGACGTCGCGCGACGGCCCAGTCCGTGGTCAACCGGCACCTCGGGAATGCGTTAGGGTGCCGCTGGCGAGGACGCAGCGGAGAGGCCATGGAGCGCAGACGGACAGCCGGGGACTGGGGCGGGAAAGCCGCTGGCGCGCTTTGGAGCGGCCTGGGCTTGCTGCTGCTGGTGGCGGGCGCTGCTGGGTTGGGCCAGTGGGCCAACCCGCTGCCCGCCCCCGCAGGAGCCGTCGCACCCCTGGATGGCACGCAGGTCTTCGTGCGCGGACTGCTGAATGCCCTGCCCAGCCTGCTGCTGTGCCTGCTGACCCTCGCGCTGACCCGCCGCACGCTGTTGAGCCTGGCCCTGGCGGGGCTGCCCATGGCCGCGCTGCACGGCGCCAGCGCGCTCAAGCTGGATGTGCTGGACGTGCCGCTGATCCCGGCCGACTTCACCCTGTTGCCGCAGCTGCTGCGCGGCTCGGAGGTGCTTTGGCACTACGCCGGCGAGTTGGGCGTGGGGCCGCTGGCCCTGGGTGGCGGACTGCTCGGGCTGCTCCTCCTCGCGCGCTTCGAACCCCGCCTGCCGCTGCGCCACACAGCACGCCTCGGCCTGGGGGCCACGGCCCTGCTGGGCCTGGCCAGCCTCGGCGCGGGCCTGGCGCCATGGCCGCAGCTCTACGCCCCGGACTGGCTCGACTTCTGGCCCTGGGAACCGCGCCGCAGCGTGGAGTCGGCAGGCCTGGAGGCGAGCCTGCTGCGCTACCACTGGCAGCTCGGTCTGCGCCCGGCAGCAGCCGACGCCGCGCGGGTCAGCGCCTTCCTGCACGGGCAGGGTGCGCTGCCACCGGTGGCCGAGCCGCCACCCGGTGCCGCGCCCGCGGACGCCCCCGACATCGTCGTGGTACAGAGCGAATCGCTGT
>DAOOVM010000234.1:0-4834 GCA_035370085.1 Rhodanobacteraceae bacterium
GCACACGGCTGAAGGTCGACTACGGCAAGGAGTACTTCACTTCCTCGATCAGCGCGGGCTCACCGTCGAAGTCCGGATCGGCAAAGTGGCGGGTTGCCGTGCCGGTGAAGTCGATGATGTTGAAGTACTCCTTGCCGTAGTCGACCTTCAGCCGTGTGCCGCGCCCGACGATCTGCTTGAACTCGGCGCGCGAGCCCACGACGCGGGCCAGCACCACGTTCTTGACCATCTCTGCATCGACGCCAGTGGTCAGCAGCTGGGAGGTGGTGAGGATGACGGGCGCCGGCTTGTCGACGTCCTGGAAATGCGCCAGATGGGTCAGGCCGATGGCGCCTTCGTCGGCGGTGACGCGGCAGACGTAGTCCGGGTACTGCTTCACCAGATCGCTGTTGAGGTTGACCAGCTCCTGCCGCATCTCCGCGGCGTGTTCCTGGTCGACGCAGAACACCAGCGTCTTGGCGAAGCGGTCGGTGCCCTTGAGGAAGTCGGTCAGATGTCGGGCCATCGCCCGCGTGCGGGCGCGCAGGGCCACGACACGCTCGAAGTCCTTGGTCTGGTACTCGTCGTCAGGAACCTCGCGGCCGTAGCGGTCCAGCTCGTCCTTGCTCGGTCGCCAGCCCGCCGCGTCGACGGTGGTGATCACCCGATGCACGCGGTAGGGCGCGAGGAAGCCGTCCTCGATGCCCTGGCGCAGGCTGTAGGTGTAGACCGGGTTGCCGAAGTACTCGTAGCTGTCGCGCGATTCTTCGCGCAGCGGCGTCGCCGTCATGCCGAACTGCACCGCCGGTGCGAAGTAGTCCAGCACCGCGCGCCAGGCGCTCTCGTCTCGACTGGAGCCGCGGTGGCACTCGTCGATGATGATCAGGTCGAAGAAGTCAGGCCGGTACTGCCGGAAGACGTCGGTGCTGGCGGTTGAGAGCGCCTGATAGATGCCGAAATACATGTCCCGGCTCTGGCTGACGTCGCCGCCGGCGATCTTGTGCCGCGCGTCGCCGAAGGGCGCGAACATCTTGGCCATTGGGTCGTCGACCAGGATGTTGCGGTCGGCCAGGAACAGGATCTTCGGTCGGCGGTATTCGGCGGTGCGGTTCCAGCGGCTGCTCCACAGCTTCCAGCAGATCTGGAACGCGACGCAGGTCTTACCGGTGCCTGTGGCCAGGGTGGCGAGGATGCGCTTCTGGCCAAGCAGGATCGCCTCGATCACGCGTTGAATCGCGATCTGCTGGTAGTAGCGCGGCACCTTGCCAGACACCAGGTTGAACGGCTCCAGCAGGTGTGACGCAGCTTCCTGGGGGAGATGTGCTGCTGCGGTCAAGCGTGCAAACAGCTCGTCGGGCGTGGCGTAGCGGTCGACCTCGCGCTCGGTGCCCGCGGTGTAGTCGATCTCGATGATGCGGTGGCCGTTGGTGGCGTAGGCGAACTTGAGCCCCAGGATCTCCGCGTACTCGCGCGCCTGCTGCACACCGGTTTCAGCAGGCAACCCGATTTCCTTGGCTTCGACCACGGCAAGGGGGTAGTCCCGACGGTAGTACAACAGATAGTCAGCGCGCTTCTGTTTACCACGCCGTACCTTCCCGCCCGCGACGATGATGCGGCCATTGGTGAAGCTGCGCTGTTCACCGATGGCGTGCGGTGCCGCACCCCACCCTGCCTCGACGAGACGGGGTGTGACGAACTCGCGGCAGGTATCTGCTTCGGTGATCACGCCATCGCGCATTGCCGCCCCTTCCATGTTGCATGGAGCGGGAAAAGTATCCTCGGCTCCACCTCCACCGCGGTGAGACTGACCTCCGCATGCCTACAGCTCGGCGCTGCATGTTGTCGCGCAGCCAGCTTCATTCCGCATGCCCTGGAAGTTCGGTCGCACCCATCCAATAGCAGAGCAGTGGCGCGGGAATGCGCATGATCTGCGTGGCCGATGTGGTTGCGCCCGGTGCCGATTCAGCGGTAGGCACAGGCAATCCCTGCATCGGCCCGAAGTCGTCCAGCGACTTCGTGACGACGTAACCGCGCGCGATGCGCTTGGCCTGACACAACTCGATCAGGCCCTTCAGCTCGCGTGCGCCGGTGTGCTGGGCGCGGTACTTCACTTCGAAGGGAATCAGCTCCCCACCCACTTCGGCGACGAGATCGACCTCGTGTTCGCGCTTGCCGCGCCAGTACGAGAAGCGCACGTTCTGCGGGTAGTAGCGGGCGAACAGGTGCTTGAACACGGCCGTCTCGGTGGCCACGCCCAGCGCCGCCGCATCCTCCAGGATGGCCTTGCCCTTGAGCATCACCGCCGGCGCAATGGCCGCATCGGCCAAGTAGATCTTGAAGCGCGCGCGCAGCACGTCCTTGCCGTAGCCATAGGGCGCTAGGCGGTAGATCAGGTGGGTGGCCTCCAGCAGTTCGATGAAGTGCTGCGCCGTCGGGCGCTTGACTTCCAGGTTGCTGCACAGATCCACCATGTCCAGCAGACCGCCGTCGTGCAGGCACAGGTAGAGGAAGGTGTGCTCCAGGTCCAGCACGCGGCGCACACCGAACAGCGCGGTCATGTCGCGCTTGAGCACCTTGTCGATGATGTCCTCGCGCAGCAGGCGCTGCGCCTGCGTGACGCTGTCTACCTGCGCGGTCTGCGGAAAGCCGCCGCGCAGCAGGTACTCGTGGAAGTGGCCGACGTAGTCTCGACCCAGGTCGGTGGCGCGGTAGAAGTCTGCCGGCGCCCAGTCGAACAGGTCGCGCAGGCTGCGCAGCTTGGGCAGCTCGGGCAGTTGCAAACGCTTAATCTGCAAGTACTCGTAGAACGAGAGCGTGGTCAGCCGGATCGTGTGCCAGCGGCCAACGCCTGATTCCTGGTCGGCCTCCACCAGCGGCATGGCCGAACCGGTGAAGGCGATGCGCCGGTCCTTGCGGAAGTCGACCTGGTGCTTGACCCAGGTGCCCCAGTCGCGGATGAACTGGGCCTCGTCAAGCAGCAGGTACTCCGGCCCTTCGGCGCGGGGCTCACGCTCGCGCCAGGCGTCGATGACGGCGTCGATGCCAGCCAGCTTCAGGATCGGGTGGTCGAAGGTGGCGTAGAGGATGTTGGCGGCGGGCACGCCGGCGCGCAGCAGCGCATCCGCGGCCTGCAACATCAGGGTGGTCTTGCCGATCTGCCGCGCACCGGAGAGCATCACGGCCCGGGGCGCGGGCGGTGCGGTCAGCCAGGTGTGGAGTTCGCGGAAGGCCGCGCGCCGCCACTTGGGGAGGTCCGCAATGGCTTCGCCCCGCCACCAGGGGTTGAACTGGGCGAGGACGGCGACGAGCTCTTCCTTGGAGACTCTCATGCGCCAGATCCTACCTGAAAACAAGATTTAGTTAAATCACACATTAATTGAAGTCGTCGCTTAGCGCGTATGTCCGCATCGCCGGGCGCTTGGCTTCGGGGCGGAACAGCGCGTGAATCACTGCATCGCGATCAACCCGGAGACCCCGATGCGCCACACCAACCCCCGCGCCGCCTACGCCGCGCGCACCACGCAGATCAACGCCAAGCTGGCGCGGCTGCAGCAACTGGCCGACGACCACTTCGGCCACGACCCCGACGCCGTCCACTGGGGCCACGTCGGCGACCTGGGACGGGTGGAGCAGGCCCTCGACGATCTGCTCGCGATCTTCGGCGGCAAGGCCGAGTGAGGGAGGCCGCGATGGAGATTTGCCCCAAGCTCACCCCGACCCAAGCCTGCAACCGTCGTTCACGACCAAGGGCAGGACGGGGCAGCACTACCGCTACTACGTGCCGAAGTCGGTGCAGGCCGTCGGCACCAGCGCGCCGGTCACGCCGTCGGCCGCCTGGCCGCCGAGCCGCTGGAAGAACTTGGTGCTGGCGCAGATCCACGCCGCCCTACAGACACCGGAGCGGATTCAGAGTGTGTGGGACGCGGTGCGGGCGCAGGGGGCCGCGCTCACCGAGCCTGAAGTGGTGCTGCCGATGCTGCACAACTTCGCGGGCGTCTGGCAGGCGCTGTATCCGGCCGAGCAGCTGCGCATCGCCCGGCTCCTGATCGAGTCCGTGGTGGTCAGCGAGCAGGCGGTGTCCATCGTCTGGCGCGATGCGGGTTGGGCCATCTGGCGCGGGAGCTGCGCCCGGACGGCATTGGGGCCGAGCTGCGGGAACTCGAAGCCGAAGGAGCCGTCGCATGACGAAGGTGCTGCAGACCGGCGCCGCGCAGCCGGGCCCGAAGCTCACCACCGTGATCCCGGTGCGCATCAAGCGCAGCGGCGGGCGCCGGTGGATGATCCCGGCCGCCGGTGGGACGGACGGCGGCGTCGAGGCGCCGAAGCATGCGATGCCTGTCCTCACGGTCTTGTCGCGCGCCTTTTACTGGCAACGCTTGCTCGACGCAGGGCGGGTGGCCAGCGGCAGCGAGATCGCGCGGCGCGAGGGCCTGCACCCGACGACGGTCAACGAACTGCTGCGCCTGACCTTGCTGTCGCCCGCGGTGGTGCGGGCGTTGCTGGCCGGCAGGCAGCCGCGCACGCTGAGCCTGATCTGGCTGAAGAACAACGAGGTGCCCTGGTCCTGGGACGATCAGGAGCGGTTGTTCGGGCGCATGGACGGGTTCGACTCTGCGCCGGTCGCCGGCGTTGACCGCGAACCACCGCGCGCAAGTCATTCATTTGTCGATCGGCCGTGCATCGGCCAGCCACAGGTCGAATGGAGAAAAGAGAGGCTGGGCGGATCGGAAGGGCGGGGAAAGTCACCCGCTGGCCAGCGGCCAGGCACCGCATCACCCCCCGAACCCGCGCCAGTGCTGGCGATCCGGGCAAGAAAAAAGCCAGGCGAGACGCCTGGCTTCCAAAACGGTGGTGG
>DAOOVM010000235.1:0-4799 GCA_035370085.1 Rhodanobacteraceae bacterium
TGTAGGCGCCGGCCAGGAAGCTGCCGCCGGCCGCCAGGACATCGCTGAACGTGGCACCGCCGTCGAAGCTCATTTCAAGCACGCCGCCGTCATAGGCCGTGGTGCCGCTGCCGGACTCCAGATCGAACTTCTGGCGGAACTTGAGGTGCGACTCGCCCAGCGCAGGCACCGCCACGGTCGCCGTCAGGCGCTTGTCGCTGACCGCGCTCGGGTTGTCGGTGAAGGCCGCGTTGGGGCTGGAGTTGGGCGTGGTGACGGTGGTCACCCAGGGATTGCCTGCGCCCGTGTTGGTGTTCACCCAGCCGGCTGGCAGCGCCGGTGCAGTCACGCCGTCAAAGTTCTGCAGCGGCGTCGTGCTCGTGCTGGTGCCGCCCACGGTGAGGTTGCGCACCACGGTTCCCGCGGCACTGCCGTTGTCGCTGAGCAGCCAGGTGAGCACCAGGGGCGCACCGCAGCTGAGGGCGGGATCCACGCGGAAGGGGAAGGTGCGCGTCGCCGCGCCGCTGGGCGCGAGCACGCCGTAGTCGGCAGGCACGTCCGGCTGGGTCACGCCGCCGCTGGGCTGCAGGGTCGCCACGAGGTCGCTGGTCGCAGCGCTGCCGACATTGCGCAGGGCGAGGTCGTAGGACACCACCTCGCCCGGATCGGGCAGGCCGTTGGCCGGCGTGCCGTTCTCCGCCACCTGCGTCACGCTGTCGGCCACCACCACCGGGATCGCGACCGGCTGCAGGTTGTAGGCCACCAGGGCGAAGTCCTGGTCCAGCGGCGAGGCATTGCCCGGCACGCCGTCGCCGGCGATGTTGGTGGCATTGACGTAGATGGCCACGCTCGCCCCGGCGGGGGTTCCCGCCGGCAGGAAGACGCTTTCGAGGTTGTTGCTCGTGTCGGCGCTGCCGCCCGCCGCGGAATTGGCGCCGGAGAACACATTGCCCTTGTAGGCGGTGCCGTTGACGTTGACGACCAGGTCGAGGTTGTTGACCCAGGCGGCGCCGCTGGTCGGCCCCGGAACGTCGGTCCAGGCCAGGCTCACGCGCAGCGGCTTGGCCGGATCGACCACCGTGCCGGTGTAGACGCGCACCTGGCCGGTGGCGGTGAAGATCTCGGCGGGATCCTGGTCGATCAGCACGCGCTGGGTGGTATCGAAGGCGCGGTCCAGATCCATCAGGCCCAGGCCTTGGCTGTTCGACGGCAGGGTGTCGTTGGCGCCCGTGCCGTTCATGTAGTGCGTGCTGTTGGTGAGGAAGGCCTTGGTCATCGCCGGGGACGGCGGCGCCATGCCCTTGTTGATGAACCACTGGCGCATCAGCGCGGCGGCGCCCGCCACGGCCGGCGTGGAATGGCTCGTGCCGCTGGATGCCGTGTACCACTGCTGCCCGCCAGTCGGGAAGAAATTGGACGTGCCCGGGCCGGCGCACACGCCGGACGCCGTGAAGCCCGCGGCGGCACCGCCGTTGGCCGTCGTCGCCGGATCGAAATTGCTGGCCTGCCACACGCCGCCGGTCACGTGCGTGCCGGGGGCGACGATTTCCGGCTTCTTGCGCCCGTCGGAGGTCGGTCCGCGCGAGGAGAAGGAAATGATGTCGTTGACGCTGTCGGCGCCCGTGTCGCCGATGGCGCACTGGTCCGCCGCGCCGAAGGGATGGACGTTCTCCGAGGCACCGACGGTGATCACGTTCTTGGCCGTGCCCGGCGTACCCACCGTATTGGCGCCGGAGCCGGCATTGCCGGCCGCGAACACCACCACCATGGCTTGGTTGCCGGGCGTGCCCGACTGCGCATCGCGCACCAGGGTATCGAAGGTCTGCGAGTTGGCGCCGTAGGTGTTGGACGAGTTGCCCCAGGAGTTGCTGCTGATGCGCGCGCCGTCGGCGTAGGCGCTGCTCTCCAGCGTGGCCAGATTGGGACTGGTGTAGTTGTCCGGGTCGAAGATCACCGAGGAACCGATCTTGACGAAGGGCGCCACGCCCAGGCCGTAGCGGTAGCCCGATCCGTCCACATGCGGCGCCGCGTTGAAGGGCGCCGCCGCGCCGACGTAGCCGCCGATGATGTGCGAGTTGATGGTGCCGTGGCCGTCCGCGCCCGCCAGGGTGCTGCCCGAATTGGGCGTGCCCACCAGGCGGTTGTAGACGATGCGGCTCGGGCCGTTGTAGACGCCGCCGCCGCGGAGACCGAAGTGGTTCGGCGCGGCCGTGCCGTTGTCGATGCCCGAGTCGGACAGGTTGACCGCGAAGCTGCTGGCGTCGAACTGCGCCTGGGTGAAGCCGTGGTCGGCCAGCCACTGCAGATGGCTGCCGGGAACCGGGTTATTGCCCGAGATCTGGCCGGTGATGATGCGGTCCTGGCGCTCGTCCAGCTTGCGCGGCGTGCTGTAGGGCTGGATCGACACCACGTCCGGACGCTGCGCCAGGGCGCCGAGCTGTCCCGGCAGCAGGTCCAGGACCAGGTTGCGGTAGTGGCCGATGGACTGGTCCTCGACCAGGCGCGCGCCGGCGAGCTGGGACAGCGTCTCGGCATTGGTCGCCGCGTCGGCGTACAGCTGCACCGACACCTGCCCACCCGGCGCGTCCAGCGCCAACGCGGCACGGTCCACACGTTCGGTCTCGCCATAGGGTGCGGTGTACTGCACCGCGCTGGCGCTCAGGCGTGCGGCGAGCGTCCCGCCCAACTGCTGCAGCGCCTCGCTGCGGCCGTACACGAGATAGGCGTTCTCGGGGATGGGCGTGACGATGTCCACGCCGCTGGCCTGCAGCGCCGCGTACCACTCCGGACGGATCGGGCCGGCAAATTGCACCAGGGCCATGCCCTTGCCGCCGGCCGGTCCGAAGCTGCGCTGCGCGCGCTGCTGCGCCACCGGTCCGGTGGTGTCGAGCACGCCGCTGTTGAGCAGGATCAGGTTCATGCGGTCGGCCAGCACCGCGTCGGCCGCGGACGACGCCGGTGCCGCGCCCGGCGCCAGGCGCACCAGGCTGAAGCTGCCGTAGTCCACGGCGCGTCCCGGCGCCGCCGCACGACGGTAGGCCGAATCGGATGGCACGAGGTATTTGTGCTCGGCCGCGGCACTGCGGTAGGTCTCGAGCTGCAGATCGAGCAGCACGGGCAGGCCGCTGTCTGCAACCTTCGCATCGGCCGGTGCGGCCTCCGCTGCCAAGGGATTGCCCGCGTGGGCCTTGGGCATGCCGCCCAGCAGGGCGACCGCCACGGCGGTCGCCAGAGTCTTTCGGTTCATTCGATCCCCTTTCGGATTGGTACCGCCGCATGTCTGCGCGCGGTGCTGCTCGACACTCCGGCGCTGCGCGCACGGACTGCCCCCGTCGGGAGTATCGTGTCTTCCGCTGCGCCGGGCAAGCCGCGGCGCGGCGGAGCGAGGCTCGGTCTGTCGGCCTAGGCGTGGATCGAAGGGATGCGACGGGGCCCGGAGCGCGGATCGCCGCCGGGCTGCCCCCACCACGGCGGTCGCGCACGGTCGCCGCGGCGACGGGCGGAAACCGCGGCGGCCCGGCCCACCGCTGCCGGCCGGACCACGCCGCGCGCGCTCAGGCGAAGGGATGCTTCAGCACGATGGTGTCGTCGCGGTCGGCGCCGGTGGCGACGATGGCCAGCGGGCACTCGGCCAGTTCTTCCACCGCGCGCAGGTAGGCGCGCGCCGCCGGCGGCAGCTTGCCGAATTCGCGCACGCCACTGGTGGGCTCCTCCCAGCCGGGGAACTCCAGGTACACCGGCCTGCACTCGGCCCAGCCGTCGGCGTCGAGCGGCGCCAGCTCGCGGCGCTTGCCGCGGTATTCGTAGGCGATGCACACCTTGATCGTCGGCAGGCCGTCGAGCACGTCGAGCTTGGTGATGGCCAGGCCGGAGATGCCGCTGATCTGCACCGCACGCTTGAGTGCCACGAGGTCGATCCAGCCGCAGCGGCGCGGCCGCCCGGTGGTGGCGCCGAACTCGTTGCCCTTCCTGCGCAGCAGTTCGCCGGTGGCGTCGTTCAGCTCGCTCGGAAAGGGACCGCCGCCCACGCGCGTCGCATAGGCCTTGCAGATGCCCAGCACGTAGTCGATGTCGCGCGCGCCGACGCCGCTGCCGGCATAGGCGCCGCCCACCGTGGTGTTGGACGAGGTGACGAAGGGATAGGTGCCGTGGTCGATGTCGAGCAGCGAGCCCTGCGCGCCCTCGAACAGGATGTTCTTGCCGGCGCGGCGCAGGTCGTGCAGCACGGTGCTGACGTCGTCGATCATCGGCCGCACGTATTCGCCGAAGGCCAGGGCCTCGTCCAGCACCTTCTGGTAATCGACGGCATCGGCCTTGAGCCAACCGGTCAGGACGAAGTTGTGGTAGTCGACGACGGCACGCAGCTTGTCGGCGAGTTCGTGCGGGTACATCAGGTCGGCCACGCGGATGCCGCGGCGCGCGACCTTGTCCTCGTAGGCGGGACCGATGCCGCGCCCGGTGGTGCCGATGGCCTTGGCGCCCGAGGCGCGCTCGCGCGCCTGGTCGACGGCGATGTGGTAGCTCATGATGAGCGGAGTGGCCGGGCTCACCTTGAGGCGCGAGCGCACGTCGACGCCGGTGGCCTCCAGCTCGGCGATCTCCTGCTGCAGCGCCGCCGGCGACAGCACCACGCCGTTGCCGATGAGGCACAGCGCGCCTTCGCGCAGGATGCCCGAGGGAATCAGGTGCAGCACGGTCTTCCTGCCGTTGATCACCAGGGTGTGGCCGGCGTTGTGGCCGCCCTGGAATCGCACCACCGCGCCCACGTCCTCGGTGAGGAGGTCGACGATCTTGCCCTTGCCTTCGTCGCCCCACTGCGC
>DAOOVM010000236.1:0-4793 GCA_035370085.1 Rhodanobacteraceae bacterium
CGTCGAGCTTGGCCAGGCGCGTGCCGACATTGCCACGCAGGTCGAGCAGGTGCAGGTCGGGGCGCAGCGCGCGCAGCTGCGCCTGGCGGCGCAACGAGGACGTGCCCACGCGCGCGCCGGACGGCAGTTCGTCCAGGCGCGCGTAGCGCTGGCTGACGAAGGCGTCGGCAGCGTCGGCGCGTTCCAGCACGGCGCCGAGCACGAAGCCCGGTTCCAGCTCCATCGGCACGTCCTTGAGCGAATGCACCGCGATGTCGGCGCGGCGCTCCAGCATCGCCACTCCCAGCTCCTTGAGGAACAGGCCCTTGCCGCCGATGGCGGCGAGCGGCTGGTCCAGCACCTGGTCGCCGCGCGTGGTCATCGGCACGAGTTCGACGTCCAGGCCCGGATGGGCCGCGCGCAGGCGTGCGGCGACGTGCTCGGCTTGCCACAGGGCGAGCGCGCTCTGGCGGGTGGCGATACGCAGGGTGTGCATGGTTGGCGGGTCGGCGGTGGCGGAAGGCGGGGCGGCCCGCGGCGGGGGCGCAGCGCGCCGATTGTAGCGGTCGCCGCCGCTTGCCCGCGCCCGGCGCGGACGCGGGTGCGCGGATCCGCCGCGGCCGGCGCGCCACCGCGCTAGAGCGAGCGCGCCAGCTTGCGCAGCGCCGGCAGGTTGCGCCGGCTCACCTCGAGCTGGTCGGCGCGGCCCACCAGCTGGGCGAAGATGCGGCCGTCGCTGCCGCGCACCAGGGCGCCGATGCGTTCGCGCGCCACCAGGCAATTGCGGTGGATGCGCACGAAGCGCTCGCCGAACTCGTCTTCCAGGGTCTTGAGGGCGTCCTCGATCAGCACCTCGCCCTTGCTGTGGTGCACCACGACGTACTTGTCCTCGGCCATGAAGTAGAGCACGTCGCCGATCGGCACCAACACCAGGTTGCCGCGCACGCGCGCGCAGATGTGCTGGCGCTGGCGCTGCGGCCCCAGCGCTTCGGCCAGCTTGCCCAGGCGTGCGCCGCCGAGGGCGCGAGCGCGCTCCAGCGCCTGGCGCAGGCGCTCGATGCGCACGGGCTTGAGCAGGTAGTCGACCGCGCTGAGCTCGAAGGCCTGCACGGCGTATTCGTCGTAGGCGGTGCAGAACACCACCGCTGGCACGTGCTCGGCGTGCTGCAGGGCGCGCGCCACGTCCAGGCCGTCCACGCCGGGCATGCGGATGTCGAGCAGGACCACGTCGGGGCGCAGGCGCTCGATCTCGCGCAGCGCGTCTTCGCCGTTGCCGGCGCTGCCGACGAGCTCGGCGCCGGCTTCGCTCAGCAGTGCGGCCAGGCGCTCGCGCGCCAGGGGTTCGTCGTCTGCGATCAGCACTCTCATGCGTTCCCGGCCTCCGCGCCGTGGTCTCCCCGCGCCCTGCGCCGCCGTCCGCCTCAGGCCGCGTGCGGCGCGGTCGCGGGCAGGTGCAGGGTGCAGGCGAAGTGCGTGCCGCCGTCCTCCACGTCCAGGCGGCCGCGTCCGCCGAAATGGTACGCGATGCGCGCCTGGATGTTGGCCAGGGCCATGCCGTGGCCGCCGCTGCGCCGCTGCGCCGCCGGCGGACAGGGGTTTTCCACGCGCAGGTGCACTTGTCCGTCGGCGCACCAGCCGCGCACCGCGACCGTGCCGCCCTGCGCCAGCGGCTGCACGCCGTGGTAGACGGCGTTCTCCACCAGCGGCTGCAGCAGCAGGCCAGGTAGTTCCGCCGCGCGCGGCAGGTCCGCCACGTCCCAGGCCAGCTGCAGGCGCTCGCCCAGGCGCAGCTGCTCGATGCGCAGATAGCCCAGGGCGAGATCCAGCTCCTCGCCCAGGGTGCGCAGCGACTCGCCCTTGGCCAGGGCGGCGCGGAACAGGTCGGCCAGGTCCTCCACCGCGCGTTCGGCCGCCGCCGGGCGGGTGCGGATGAGGCTGGCGATGGTGTTCATGCTGTTGAAGAGGAAGTGCGGGCGGATGCGCGCCTGCAGCGCCTCGAAGCGCGCGCGCGCCTCGGCCCGCACGCGCCCGCGCCACTGCTCCTGCACGTAGAAGTAGCGCAGCAGCGCGGCGGCGATGAGGGCGCAGACCAGGGTGTTGCGCAGCACGAAGCGCCATTCGTGCTCCGGCGCCAGCGTGAGGCCGAAGCCCAGGGCCTGGTCGAGGGAGAACACCAGCACGCTGCCCAGCGCGGTGACGCCGACCATGAAGGCGTAGGCCACCAGCTCGCCCAGCCAGGGGGTGAGGCGCAACAGGTGGGGACGCAGCTTGCACAGGCCGACGGTGAAGATCAGCGCCAGCCACTGCACGAACAGGCTGGCGCTGCCCAGACGCGACCAGAAGGGCGGCGCGACGTCGGCCGGCGCCAGCATCACCACCAGCACGACCAGCTCGGCGACGACCATGACCGCAAACAGCACCGGCAGGCTGCAGAAGTCCGGCAACCAGGCCGGCGCGGCGGACGGGGACGGCGGGTCGCGGCTCATGCGCCGTTTGTCGCGCAGGCGCGGCGCATACTCAAGTCCCGCTCAGACGGCCAGGCGCGCGCCGATCCAGGCGCGCAGGTCGTCGATCTCCTCCGCGCACACCTGGTGGGCCATGGGATAGCTGTGCCAGTCCACCGCATATCCCAGGCTGCGCAGGCGGTCGCGCGCCAGCTTGCCGAGCGGTTCGGGCACCACCGGATCGTGGCTGCCGTGGGCCTGGAACAGCGGCACGTCGGCATTGGCAGCGCTGCGTGCGCCCAGCACGCGCTCGGCCAGCGGCAGGTAGGACGACAGCACGATGAGTCCGCCCAGGCGTTCGGCATGGGTCAGTCCGGCCGCGAGGGTGATGGCGCCGCCCTGCGAGAAGCCGGCCAGCAGCAGCCGCTGCGGCGGCACGCCGCGTGCCGCCTCGCGCGCAATCAGCGCCTCCACCTCGGCCACCGAGGCCTGCACGCCGGCGGCGTCCTCGCGCTGGGCCAGATCGGGCCCGGCGATGTCGTACCAGGCGCGCATCGGCAGGCGGCCATTGATGGTCACCGGGCGCACCGGCGCATGGGGAAACACGAAGCGCAGCGCCGGCCAGGCGGGGTCCACCAGCTCGGGCACGATCGGCGCGAAGTCGTTGCCGTCCGCCCCCAGGCCGTGCAGCCAAACGATGGCGTGGGCGGGATTGGCGCGGGTCTCGATCTCGACGCAGGGCAGGGGCATGGCGCACTCCGGCGGAAACGCCGCATCCTGCCCGAAAGCCCGCGGCGGCGGGAGGGGCAGCGCGTATGCTCACCGCCGCCCCTCCCTGCCGGAGCCCGCCGTGCGCAACCTGGATTTCTCCTCCTGGCCCGCCCTGCTGTCCACGCTGCTGGGGCTTGCCCTGATCACGCTGATCGGCGTGGGCATCCGCCTGCTCGCCATGTACACCATCCAGCAGCGGCGCGAGCGCGAGAACCGCCAGATCAACGAGCGCCTGCGCACCCTGATCGCCGCCTACAAGGTGCTGGGCGGCTCCTTCACCGGCGAACTGGCAGTCGATCCCACCCACCGGCGCGAGTTGCGCCAGCGCGGCGAGGCCGCCGGCGACGCCGCGGCCGTGGCCGGCGGTGAGCGCCGCCGGCGCATGCGCGATGCGGCCGAGGCCGCGCTGTCGGACATCCTTCTGCTCGGCACCGAGGCGCAGGTGCGCCTCGCCGCGCAGGCAGCGACCGAACTGGTGGCCGGACGCCCCATCCACACCGCCGCCCTGGTGGTGTCCCTGCGCGACTTCATCCGCCAGGTGCTGGACCTCGATCCGGTGCCGGCCGATCTACCGGTGCCGCGCCAGGGGCCGGCGCGGCCCGGCGCCGCGGGGGCGCGCGGCAAGGGCGAGGGTGGCGACGGCGGTGCACGCGGTCGCGGTGGCAGTGGCAGTGGTGCACTGGGCCTGGGCATGGGACTCGGCCTGGGCGGCGCCGCACCGGACGAGGGCGACGCGCCAACGCGCTGATGCCCGCCCCCTGACTTCCATCGCATGGGCGCCGGCCGGGGCCTGGGCTATGCTGCGGCGGCTTTTTGCCGAGGAAACCCGCTGATGCGCATTGCCCTTGCCGGCCTCTCCACCCTCATCTGCCTTGCCGCCGCCCCGGCGCGGGCCGAGCTCACGCTGGAACAGATCATGGCCGATCCGGACTGGATCGGTGCGCCGGTGGAACAGGCCTTCTGGGCCGCGGACGGCAGCGCGGTCTACTACAAGCTGAAGCGCGCCGGCTCGCCGCTGCGTGACCTGCACCGCGTCAACCTCGGCGACGGCGGCGACACGGCGCTGGCGCCGGCGGCACTGGCCGATGCGGACGGCCCCGACGCGGTCTTCGACAGCACTCGCCGCCGCGCCGCCTTCGTGCGCAACGGCGACGTGTTCGTGCGCGACCTGGCCACCCACCGCCTGCAGCAGATCACGCGCAGCGAGGCCGAGGAGGCCGCGCCGCAATTCTGCGGCAACGACGCCTGCCTGCAGTTCCGTGTTGGCAACGACTGGTACGTGCACGACTTCGCCAGCGGCGTCACCGGTCCCGCGGCCGTCGTGAAGGCGGAAAAGAACCCCGACGAGAAGAAACCGGGCGAGCTGGAGCAACAGCAGCTGCGCCTGATCGGCACCCTGCAGCGCGAGCGCGACGACAGGCAGGCGCGTCGGCAGCAGACCGAGGAACAGCGCGCCGCCGACCCCACGCGCACACCGCGGCCCTTCTACCTCGGCGACGAGGTGCAGATCCTCGACACCGCCCTGGCGCCCGACGGCCGGCGTCTGCTCGTGGTCACCGCGCCCAAGGGCCACGAGGCCGGCCGCGTCGGCAAGCTGCC
>DAOOVM010000237.1:0-4787 GCA_035370085.1 Rhodanobacteraceae bacterium
TCAGCGTCGGCACGCTGTCGTACATCTTGGTCGGCGCGATCATCGGCGTCTTCACCAGCGGCATGTTGATGGTGGTGAAGTTGATGCCGAGGTCGGAGTATTCGGCCTGTGCACAGCGCGAGAACGCGTCCAAGGCCGCCTTCGAGGCCACGTATGCGGAGAAGCGCGGCGCGTTGGTCAGCACGCCGATGCTGGAGATGTTGATGATGTGGCCGCGGTGCCGTTCCGCCATCGAAGGCAGGAAGCCCATCACCAGACGCAACGCACCGAAGTAGTTCAGCTGCATGGTGCGTTCGAAATCGTGGAAGCGGTCGTAGGACAGGGCGATCGAGCGCCGGATGGAGCGGCCGGCATTGTTGACCAGCACGTCCACGCCGCCGTGCTCGGCCAGCACGCGCTGCACGAAGGCGTCGCAGGAGGCGAACTCGGCCAGATCCACCACGTAGGTGTGGCACTCGCCGCCGGCGTCGGTGATTTCCTTCTTTGTCGCGGCCAATTCCTCCTCGCCGCGGGCGCAGATCACCACCTTCGCCCCCGCCGCAGCGATCTTCAGCGCCGCCGCCTTGCCGATGCCCGATGAGCCCCCGGTGATGACCACCACGCGCCCCTTCACCTTGCCCGAGAGCGAATGGTCGACGAAGAGGTCGGGGTCGAGGTGGCGCTCCCAGTAATCCCACAGGCGCCAGGCGTAGTCCTCCAGACGCGGCAGCCTGATCTTCGAGCCCTTGAGCGCTCGCTCGGTTTCGCGGCAGTCGAAGCGCGTGGGATAGTTGACGAAGTCCAGCACGTCACGCGGTATGCCGAGGTCGCGCAGCAGCACGCCGGTGAAGCGCTTGATCGGCGGCAGGTTGCCCAGGGCGGCGCGGATGCCGCCGGGGATGAAGGCGAACATGCGGGCATCCAGGCGCATGGTCATTTGCGGAGCGTGGCCGGCGCGGGCGAACACGTTCAGCACCTCGCCGATGCGGCGCGGCGCAGGATCGGTGAGGTGGAAGCAGTGTCCGTCGAGATTGGCCTTGTGCGCGATGTGATCCATCGCATCGGCCACCCAGTCCACCGGCACCAAGTTCAACCGGCCGCCCTCCAGTCCGACCGTGGGCACCCAGGGCGGCAGCGTCTGCCGCAGCTTCTTGATCAGCCGGAAGAAGTAGTAGGGTCCGTCGATCTTGTCCATCTCGCCGTTGCGCGAGTTGCCAACGACAATACCTGGCCGATAGATGCGCCAGGGCCGCGTGCACTCCTTGCGCACCAGCCCTTCCGAGTCGTGCTTGGTACGGAAATAGGGGTGGTCGAGTTCCTCGGCTTCGTCGAACATGTCCTCGCGAAAGACCCCGGGATACAGGCCGGCCGCCGCGATGGAACTGGTGTGGTGGAAGCAGCCCGCCTTCACCGCCTCGGCCAGGGCGACGGCATTGCGCGTGCCCTCGACGTTGGCAGTGACCTGGCTCTCGGCGTCGGCGGAGAGGTCGTACAGCGCCGCCAGATGGAAGAAGTGCTGCACCTTGCCCGCGAGGTTCTTCACCTGCGCCGGAGAGACGCCGAGTCGCTGCTTGGCCAGGTCCCCGTGCACCGCCACGAGCCGCTTCTCGTCGGTGCCGAGGCTCTCGCGCAGCTGCTCGAACTTGTCCATCGACCCCCTGCGCACGAGGCAGTAGATCGTGCCCTTGCGTTTGAGCAGATTGGCCACGAGATGGCGGCCGATGAAGCCCGTGGCGCCGGTGACGAAATAGGTCATGCTGCTCCCCTGACTGTGGTGTTTCACCGCTTCCGCGCGCGGCGCTCCCGAGCCGTGCACGGCTCATCCAGGTTGGAGAATAGTCCCGCCGCCACTTCGCTTCCAAGTGCGTTTCAAGGGCCTGTTCGGGCGCGTTGACCGTCCCCGGGGTGCATGATAAAAGCTCGCTCTCGCCGTCTCCCGCAACGCACCACACCGTCTCCCGCCACGAGTCCACCCATGTCCGACCTCAAGACCAAGTTCGAGCAAGCGGCCAAGAGCGCCATGAATCTCGCCGAGCGTCCGGACAACGACACGCTGCTCAAGCTCTACGCGCTGTTCAAGCAGGGTTCGGCCGGTGACGTGTCGGGCCCCAAGCCGGGCTTCTTCGATTTCGTCGGCACGGCGAAGTACGAGGCCTGGGCCAAGCTCAAGGGCATGAAGCAGGACGAGGCCATGCAGAAGTACGTCGACCTCGTGAAGAAACTTGGCGGCTGAATCGCCGCCGCGCCCGCGTCCCGCCATGGCCCGTCGCACGCGCGAGCGCATCCTCGAAGTCGCCCTGGCGATGTTCAACGCACAAGGCGAACCGAACGTCACGACCAATCACATCGCCGACGAGCTGGAGATCAGTCCGGGCAACCTCTACTACCATTTCCGCAACAAGGACGACATCGTCGAGCAGCTGTTCGGCGCCTACGAATCGCGCATGGACGAGGCCCTGGTGCCACCCCAGGATCGCCTGCCCAACCTCGAGGACATCTGGCTGCAGCTGCACCTGGTGTTCGAGTGCATGTGGGAATACCGGTTCCTGTACCGCGATCTGGTCGACATCCTGTCGCGCAACCGCAAGCTCAAGCTGCACTTCGGCCGCATGTTGAACCGTGCGGCCACCAGCGCCAGCGCCGTGCTCAAGGGGCTGGCCGAGGCCGGTATCATGCGCGCCACCGCGGACGAGATCCGCGCCACCGCGGAAAACGTGCTGCTGGTGACCACGTTCTGGTTGAACTTCAACGCCGTGCGCAGCTCGCGTCCCGAGCCGGGACAGGACGATCTGACGCAGGGCATCTATCAGGTCATGCTGCTGATTGCCCCGTTCCTGCGCGACGCCGAGCGCCTGCACCTCAACACCTTGGCCCAGGCCTACAGGCGCTGAGCCGGCATTGATCCAGACCCGCCCATGCGTTTGCTCGTCGTAATCCCCTGCATCCTCCTGCCTGCGCTGAGCGCCTGCACCGGCCAGGATTACACCGCCCTTCCGCTCGCCAATGCGGGCTTCGAGGATGCCTCCGCCAGCGGCCGCATTGCCGGCTGGAACTCACAGCTGCACGTGGACGCGACCGCCTACGAGACGGTGGTGGACTCAAGCGTGGCGAAGGAAGGCCGGTTCAGTGCGCGCATCCGCCAGCTGCGCCCCCAGGTGTTCGGCTCCATCGGACAGGTCGTTCCCCTGCCCGCCGACGCCGCGGGACGCACCCTGCGTCTTCGCGCCGCAATGCGCAGCGATTCCGCCCACGGCAAGGGGATGAGTCTGAGCCTGCAGTTCGGCGGCTTGCCCCAGTCGCCGGATCCGCTGTACTCCGCGGCAACCCGGGGCACCACGGACTGGCACGAGGTCGTGCTGCTGGCCAAGGTGCCGCAGGGAGCGAAGGACGTGAACCTGCGGGCCGTCCTGCAGGGCGACGGCACGGGCTGGGTCGACGCCGTGCGCCTGGAACTGGAGAACCCGCCGCGCTAGCTGCCCGGCCGCCGCCGCGCACTGTCCCCGCCTCCGCCGCGCCGCTACACTACGCGCCGCCAACGCCCGCCCCTGACCGCGGGCGTCGGCGCTTATGGCCGCCCGATCAATGCCTTGCGGCCTACAGTTCGCGCTCCTGGTGACGTGGAGACTGTCGTTTCCGCGCCCCGGGCCGCCCTTTCCCAAGTCCGGAGTCGCACGTCGATGATCTTCGAAACCCTCGCTCAGACGGGCCACGAGCAGGTCGTGTTCTGCCACAACAAAGATGTCGGCCTGAAGGCCATCATCGCCATCCACAACACCGTGCTGGGTCCCGCCCTGGGCGGGACCCGCATGTGGGCCTACAAGACCGAGCAGGAAGCGCTGAACGACGTGCTGCGCCTGTCACGCGGCATGACCTACAAGGCCGCTGTCTCCGGCATCAATCTCGGTGGCGGCAAGGCGGTCATCATCGGCGACCCTTCGACCGACAAGAGCGAAGCCCTGTTCCGCGCCTTCGGTCGCTTCATCAATTCGCTCAACGGCCGCTACATCACGGCCGAGGACGTCGGCATCGACGTCAACGACATGGAATACGTGCTCAAGGAAACCGAATTCGTCACCGGCGTGCATCAGGTGCACGGCGGCTCCGGCGACCCGTCGCCCTTCACCGCGTTCGGCACGCTGCAGGGCCTGATGGCCGCGCTCAACGTGAAGTTCGGCAACGAGGACGTGGGCAAGTACAGCTACGCCGTGCAGGGCGTGGGCCACGTTGGCTTCGAGTTCGTCAAGCTGCTGCGCGAGCAGGGCGCCAAGGTGTGGGTCACCGACATCAACCAGGAGCAGGTCAGGCGCTGCGTCGACGAGTACGGCTGCGAAGCGGTGGGCCTGGACGAGATCTACGACGTGCCGGCCGACGTGTATTCGCCCTGCGCGCTGGGCGGCACGGTCAACGAAAAGACCCTGCCGCGCCTGAAGTGCAAGGTGATCTGCGGTGCAGCCAACAACCAGCTTGCCACCGACGCGATCGGCGACGAAGTGGAAAAGCGCGGCATGCTGTACGCGCCGGACTATGCCGTGAACGCCGGCGGCCTGATGAACGTGTCGCTGGAGATCGACGGCTACAACCGCGAGCGTGCCATGCGCATGATGCGCACGATCTACTACAACCTCGGCAAGATCTTCCAGATCGCCAAGCGCGACGGCATTCCGACCTACAAGGCCGCAGATCGCATGGCCGAGGAACGCATCAACCAGATCGGCAAGATCAAGCTGCCGCACATGGGCAACCACCAGACCCGTTTCCTCGGGCGCATGCGCGGGCAGTAATCCGCCCTCGCCGCGATGCGGAGCGCA
>DAOOVM010000238.1:0-4745 GCA_035370085.1 Rhodanobacteraceae bacterium
CCCCGGCGGGCCGCCCCCTTGCGGCCGGCAGGACCGTCGCCGAAGCCCGCAGACCCGCACACGCTCCGCAGCTGCGGGTCGATTCCCCGGGCGAATCCGCCTCCCTCTTCCGCCGCGCGATGGCCGCGCCGGCGCTGCGACGCGGCGCTGTTCGCTTGCGCGCGCCGCCTCGTTCTGCTGCGGGACGGCAGGCGGAACGGCAACACGGGGTTGACCGGCGCGCCTGCCCTGCAGGAGCGCACCCCATGGTTTCCCGATCCGCCCAGGCCGCGCCGCGCGCGCATGCACGCCGGGGCCGCCCCGCCCTCTTCCTGCTGTCCCTGGCCGCGCTGGGGGCAGATTCCGCACAGGCGCTGACCACCTACTGCGTGGGCACGTCGCAGGAGCTGCACGACGCGCTGCAGGCGGCCCCCGATGTCAACGACGATGTGCAGATCAAGATCCGCGCCGGCAACTACGCCGGCAGCGGTGCGGGTCGCTTCGCCCTGACGCAGACGCGGTCGGCGCAGACCATCACGATCTCCGGCGGCTGGTACAACCTGTTCGGCAACTGCACCATCCAGAACCGCGGCAGCGGCGACACCGTGCTGACCGGTGCCGGCGACACGCCGGCCCTGTATCTGCGCACCGGCGCCAGCGTGGTGGGCAGCAGCATCGAGGCACGCGACTTCACCCTGCGCAATCCGACCTACAGCGGCATCGGCCTGGGCTCGTGCCTGCAGGCCAGCCTGATCGCCGGCAACCAGATGCTGCTGGAGCGCCTGCGGGTCACCCAGTGCTACGCCACCAGCCCGCCGCAATCCGTGTGGCTGGACAACACCGGCGGTGCGCTGACCGCGCGCGACCTGGTGCTGGCCGACAATCTCGGCAGCGGCAACAGCGGCATCGGCGCCAACACCTCCAGCAACGGTGTCACCCGCCTGGCACAGCTCAGCATCACCACCAGCGCAGCCACCGATCCGGCGTCCACGGTCAGCGGCCTGTACATCGGCAACTTCAGCAACGGCACGACCTACGTCAGCAACAGCGTTGTCTGGGGCAACGATTCCGACGCGGCGACCAAGGACATCACCCTCGGCACCGGCGGCACCAGCCTCACGCGCGTCCACTATGGCAGCCTCGGCGGTTCCGCGCCCGCGGCGAACATCGCCCCCGGCAGCGGCGACCCCGGCTTCGTCGCGCCGGGCAATCCGCGCCTGCGCTACGACTCCATCCTGCGCGACAGCGGCGTGGCCAATCCCGAGGGCGGCAGCGGCAGCTACGACGCCGACGGGGCCAGCCGCGTGCTGGGTGCCGCCGTCGACGTGGGCGCCTTCGAGTCCGACGCCCTCTTCCGCGACGGCTTCGACTGACCGACCCGGCCCGGACTGTTCGGTCGTTCCGCGCCGCGTCGTTTCTCCAACCCGGCGGGAGGGGCTCCACGAGGGAGCGCGCCCACAATTCAGCTGCGCCGCAGGGCGCCGCATGCAAGGAGATCGGACATGCTGTCGCGCACTCAGGCCGGGCTCGCCCTGGCGACCCTGTGGCTGCTGGCGGGGGGCTCCGCGGCCAACACGATCCACGTGACCATCCTCGCCGACGAGGACAACGCCAATACCGCGGGCACCAATCCGAGTACGGGCTGCTCGCTGCGCGAGGCGCTGAAGTCGGCCTTCGACGGCGTGGACCGCAGCGACTGCGACGCGCCCACCCCGGGCGGCCCCAACACCATCGTCTTCGACCTGTCCGGCACGATCATCGTCAACGGCCTCGTGCCCCGGCCCGGCGGCGGCATGCCGGCGCAGGTGCGCAACGGCATCATGCCGGACATCCACAACCAGGTCATCGTCGACGGCAGCGGTCGCAACGTGGTGCTGAGCTGCGACGCCGCGCCCAACGGCCAGCGCATCTTCCACGAGGCCGTGTCCGCCGCGAAGCTCACCCTGACCGCGCTCACCGTCGCCAACTGCACTACCGGCGGCTTCGGCCTGGGCGTGATGAATGACGGCGGCGACCTGACCCTCAACACGGTGACGTTCGACAATCTGCACAACAACGACGGCGGGCTGGGGGCGGCGGTCTACCACAACGGCGGATCGCTCAACGCCAACAACGTGACGTTCAAGAACAACATCGCGCAGAACGACGCCAGCCCCAACGACGGCAGCGGCAACGGCGCCGCGCTGGCCATCGTCAGCGCCCCGCTGGTGAACCTGACCAACGTGGTGTTCGACAACAACAAGGCCGGCGGCAGCGGCGGCGCGATCCACATCGTCGACGGCATCGTCGCCTACTCCATCACGATCAACAACGGCACCTTCACCCGCAACGTCGCCAACGGCAACGCCACCGACGCCGGCGGCGGCGCCATCTGGGCGCAGCTCGGCACCGACGCGGTCAACGTGTTCCAGATCACCGGCTCGCTGTTCGGCGGCCCCAGCAGCCTACTCGGCAACAGCGCGCCGCGCGGCGTGGGCGGTGCCATCGCGCTGTCCGGCGGGCGCCTGGCCTTCGTCGATCCGACCGTGCCGCTCGGCGGCGGCGTGGTGGCGAGCCATTTCCAGAGCAACAGCGCCGGCGGCGACGCGGACAGCAACGGCAAGGGCGGCTCGGGCGGCGCCATCTACGTCAACGGCGGCATCCTCAGCGTGGTGCAGTCGAGTTTCATCGGCAACAGCAGCACGCATGGCACCGGCGGCGGCATCTACTTCAACAACATCGACGGTGGCAACGCGACCAAGCTGTGGGTGGTGAACAGCACCTTCAACGGCAACAGCGCCGACCAGGCGGGCGGCGCCTTGATCAACCGCGACACGAACGGCGCGGTGGACATCCGCAACAGCACCATCGCCGGCAACAGCAGCGCCGACAATACCGCCGCCGGCAATGCCATCGTGGGCGGTGGCGGCTTCTACAATGCCAACGGCTACAACGGCGGACCGAACTTCGCCCGCAGCTTCGTGGCCAACACCCTCATCGCCTCCAACACCGCCGCCAATTGCGCCGGACAGCCCTTCGTCGCCCGCGGCCCGAACCTGCAGTTCGGCGACAGCAGTTGCGTGGACTCCGGCGCTCCCGCCCTGATCGCCGGCGCGGCCGCGCCGCAGGCCGCGGCCACGGTGCCCAGCGGCGATCCCAAGCTCGGCGCCGCGGCACCGGCCGGGGTGGCCGCCAACGGCGTGCCCGCGTTGAACGCGCTGGTGTTCGTGATGAAGCCGGACAGCAATCATTCCGCGGCCCTCGATGCCGGCGACAACGGCATCTGCAGCAGCGGACCGGTACTGAACTTCGACGCCACCGGCGTGCCGACCCTGCGCCCCTACGGCGACGCCAACTGCGACCTCGGCGCCTACGAGCAGTCGGTCACCACGCCGGTGCAGCTGCAGTCCTTCGAGGTGGATTGACCCCGCGCGCCCGCGACTCCCTGCCCTCCCCCGACAGAGGCGGCAACGGCCGCCGTGAGTTCGCCGTTGCAGCTTGACTCCCCGCACGGCGGCGCGACGCCGTGACGCAAGCTTTCAGCGCGCGCGGGCAGCGCGCCACCATTCCGCGCACAGGACGGCGGCGCTCGCGGCGATGTTGAGGCTCTCCACCGCGCCGCTGCCGGGAATGGTCAGGCGCAAGTCCGTGGCGCGGATCAGCGCGGCGCTCATGCCCTCGCCCTCCGCGCCGAATACCAGGGTCAGACGTCGCGGCAGCGGTCGCGCATGCAGGTCCTCGCCATCGCGCGGCACCGTGGCAGCGACGGCGTAGCCGGCGCCGCGCAGCGCCGCGAGGGCGTCTTCGCCGTGCGCGAGCTGGGCATAGGCCACCGCTTCGGCACCGCCCTCGGCCACGCGCACGGCGGCCCCGGACAGGACGGCGGGAGCGTCGGCAGCGACGATCAGGCCGTGCGCGCCGAAGTTCGCCGCGCTGCGCAGCACGGCGCCGACGTTGTGCGGATTGCCCACGCCGTCGAGCAGGATGAGCAGGCTCGGCGCCGGCGGCGCCGGCACCTGCGCCAGCAGCGCGGCCAGCGACAGCGGCGCCGGGCGGCGCAGATCCATGCACACGCCTTCGTGGTGCTGCGTACCGCACAGCTTGTCGAGGTCGGCGGTCTCCACCACGCGGTAGCCCAGACGATGCTGCACGCACCAGGCCAGCACGGCCTTGAGTCGGGGCACGCGCGACGCGTCGAGCCACAGCTTGCGCAGGTCCTGCGGCCGGCGCGCGAAGGCGGCCAGGCAGGCGTTAAGGCCGAACAGGCGCTGCTCCGCCTCGCGCCGGAACGACGGTGGCGCGGCGGGTTCGCCGTGCCCGGTTCGCGGCGCTCCTGCCGGGCGCGGCCGCTCCGCCCGCGGCGGACGCTCGGCCTGGTCGCGCGCGGGCCGCGGCGACGCGGCGGGCGCGGAGTCGCCGGTTCGCCGCGGCGCGGGGCCGCGATAGGGGGAATCCGGAGGCACAGGACGGCGCGTCATGCGCGCATGCTACACGTTCGGCCCTTCAGGTCTCGGCCCCGGCGTCCGCGTCCGGGTGCTGCGCGCCCTGCGCCGCCAGCTCGTGCGCCACCGCCTCGGGCGAGCGCGTATAGCGCGCCAGGGCGCGATAGATCGCCGGCACCACGAACAGGGACAGGAAGGTGGACACCATCACGCCGAACACGATCACCACGCCGATGGTGCGGCGGCTGGCCGAGCCGGCGCCGTAGGCGAACATCAGCGGCAGGGCGCCGACCACGGTGGCGATGGACGTCATGACGATGGGGCGCAGGCGCACCGCGGCGGCCT
>DAOOVM010000239.1:0-4734 GCA_035370085.1 Rhodanobacteraceae bacterium
CTGGCCCGCTCAGGCCGGGCGCGCGCCGCGCTTGAGGCGGATCAGGGCGGAGATGTCCTCCTCGCCGTGGCCCAGCGCCATGAGCTTGGCGTAGTCGTGCAGCGACTTGTCCACGATGCTGTGGTCGGTGCCGCTGGCGCGGGCGAGTTGCTGCACGATGCCCAGGTCCTTGTGCAGCAGCCCGAGCTTGAAACCCAGATTGAACTCGTTGCGCAGCAGGGTCGGCCCGCGCTTGTCGAGGAACCAGTTGCCCGCAGCACCGGCACCGAGGGTGGGTAGCAGCACCTCGGGATCCAGGCCCAGCGCCTCGCCCAGGGCCAGGCCTTCGCACACGGCCTGGGCGATGCCGGCGATCAGCACCTGGTTCACCGCCTTGGTCGCCTGGCCGGCGCCCACCGGCCCGAGGTGGCTCAGGCGCACGGCGTAGGTTTCCAGCACCGGACGCACGCGGTCGAGTGCCGTGGACTCGCCGCCGGCCATGACCGAGAGCTTGCCGTTGCGCGCACCCTCCACGCCACCGGAGACCGGCGCGTCGACGAAGTCTCCCCCCGCGCCGCGCATCAGCGCAGCCGCCTGCCGCGCCGTCTGCGGCGACACAGTGGAGTGGTCGATCACCACCGTGCCAGGCCGCGCCGCGGCGGCGATCTCGCGCGTGACGGCCAGCACGTCGGCGTCGGCGGTGACGCACAGCGCGATGACCTCGCAATCCGGCGCCAACTCGGCCGGCGTGCCGGCGCGCACACCGGCGTGCTCCGCAGCGAAGCGTTGCGCCTTGTCCGCGCTGCGGTTCCCCACCGCGCGCAGCATCCCAGCGCGATGCAGATGTTCCGCCATGGGCCAGCCCATGGCACCCAGACCGATGAATCCGACGTTCATGCCTTCGTTTCTCGCCAAGGTTGCAGTAAGAGTCGGTCGCGCGTCATTCGGCGAGGTAGGTGTAGCCGGTCAACCCGGCCTCCAGCGCCTGTTCAAACTGCTGCGCCGTGGCTGCATCCAGCCCGGCCGCTGCGATCTTGTCGCGGTAGGCGGCGCGCAGCGCGGCCAGTCCGTAACCGACATAGTCGAGCATCACATCGCAGGTATCGCCGCGCTTGAACTGCTCCAGCGTGGCGGCACCATCGGCGCCGAGGCGTACGGTGGCGGCATCGGTGTCGCCGAACAGGTTATGGATGTCCCCCAGGGTCTCCTGGTAGGCGCCGACCATGAAGATGCCCAGGCGATAGCTCTCGCCCTCGCGCAGGGCGTGCAGCGGCAGGCTCACGTCGAGGCCGTCCTGCTCCACGTACTGGTCGATGCGACCGTCCGAGTCGCAGGTGAGGTCGGCGATCACGCCGCGGCGCGTCGGCGCCTCGGTCAGGCGCGTCAGCGGCACGATGGGGAATACCTGGTCGATGGCCCACACATCGGGAATGGACTCGAACAGGGAGAAATTGACGAAGTACTTGTCCACCAGTTTCAGATCGAGCTCGTCGATCACCTGGCGGTGCGCGCGCTCGTCGGGCTTCAGGCGCCGGCGCACGGCGTTGGCGATGGCGTAGTAGAGGTCGTCCAGACGCGCGCGGTCGGCCAGCGCGAGCTGGCCCAGCGCGTACAGGGTCTGGCCTTCGCTCCAGTGGTGCTGCGCCTCGTGGTACAGCTCCACCGCCGGCCGCGCGTCGAGTTCCCCGTGCAGTTCGCGCAGGTGGCGCAGCACCGCCGGCTCCTCGGCGCGGGCGGGCGGGATGGCGCCGGCCGGGGCGGCCTCCACTTCGCTCACGTTCACCACCAGCACGGCGTGGTGCGCGGTCATGGCGCGGCCGGCCTCGGTGATCACGTGGGGCGCCGGCAGGCCGAACTCGAACGCCGCCTCGGCCAGCGGCTGCACGATGGTCGCGGCGTATTGCTCCAGGCCGTAGTTGATCGAGCAGAAGGAGCGCGAGCGCGTGCCTTCGTAGTCGACGCCGAGGCCGCCGCCCACATCCATGTAGCGGATGGGCAGGCCCATCTTCGACAGCTCGACGAAGTAGCGCGTGGCCTCGCGCATGCCCCCGGCGATGTCGCGCACGTTGCTCAGCTGCGAGCCCATGTGGAAGTGCAACAGCTTGAGGGTGTGCTCCAGGCCGGCCGCCTTGAGCTGCTCCACCAGATCGAGCACCTGGCGCGGCGACAGGCCGAACTTCGCCTTGTCGCCGCCGGTGTTCTGCCACTTGCCGGCGCCAATGGTCGCCAGGCGCATGCGCACGCCGAGCAGCGGCTCCACGCCGAGCGCGCGCGCCTCGGCGATGACCGTATCGAGTTCGGAGGGCTTCTCCACCACGATGAAGATGTCCAGGCCCAGGCGCCGGCCGATCAGCGCCAGGCGAATGTACTCGCGGTCCTTGTAGCCATTGCAGATGACGATGCTGCCCGGGCGCGCCAGCGCCAGCACGGCCATGAGTTCGGGCTTGGAGCCCGCCTCCAGGCCGAAGCCGGGCGCGGCCTGCGCGGCCAGCTCCCCGGCCACGCCGCGCTGCTGGTTGGTCTTGATGGGGAATACCGCGGTGTAGCCGCCGGCGTAGTCCCAATCGGCCATGACCTTGGCGAAAGCCTGCTGCAGGCGTGCACGGCGGTGGTGCAGGATGTCGGCGAAGCGCAGCAGCAGGGGCAGGCGCGCGCCCTGCCCCTGTGCGGTGGCGATCAGTGCGTCCAGCGCCACGCGAGGACCGTCGGCGCCGCGCGGCTGCGCACACAGGCGGCCGGCCTCGTCGACGTCGAAATAGCCTTCGCTCCAGTGCGGAACGGCATAGCGCTGGCGGGCCTCGGCCACGTTCCAGGTCGTCATCGTCCAGTCTCCTCGACAACGTTACGTGGGACGTCGCAGCGGCGGGCCTTGACGGATGTCGCCCGACGGCCGGAAGCCACATGCGCCGCGGGGCCGTCGGGAGCGCGCCATTGTAGCGGCCCGCCATGGTGCTGTGCTGGCGCGCGTTCGGGGCGTGGCGGCAAGGCAGCGCGCCGGGAACGGACCCGCTACAATCCGCGCCCCGCTTCGCAGCCGCCTTGCCGAGAGACCGCGCGCCATGTCCGAGACCACCTGGTTCACCGAGCAGCACGAGCATTCTGGCTCGTCCATCGGCTTCCGCGTGAAGGCGCTGCTGCACTCGGAGCAGACACCGTTCCAGAAGATCGACATCTACGACTCCACCCACTGGGGCAAGGTGATGGTCATCGACGGCTGCCTGATGGTGACCACGCGCGACAATTTCCTCTACCACGAGATGATGTCGCACCCGGCGCTGTTCACGCACGCACGTGCCAAGCGGGTGGTCATCATCGGTGGCGGCGACTGCGGCACCCTGCGCGAGGTACTGCGCCACGACGAAGTGGAAAGGGCCGTGCAGGTGGAGATCGACGAGCGCGTGACGCGCCTGGCCGAGCAGTACTTTCCCGAGCTGTGCGAGGCCAATGCCGATCCGCGCGCCGAACTGCTGTTCATCGACGGCATCAAGTACATGGCCGAGCTGGAGCCGGAGTCGGTGGACGTGGTGATCGTGGACTCGACCGACCCGGTCGGCCCGGCCGAAGGGCTCTTCAACGCGGCCTTCTACGGTTCGTGCTTCAAGGCGCTGCGCCACGCCGGCATCCTGGTGCAGCAGTCCGAGTCGCCGCTGGCGCACCTGGAGCTGATCCAGTCCATGCGCACGCACATGAAGACCGCCGGCTTCCAGGCGGTGAAGACGCTGTCCTTCCCGCAGCCGTGCTATCCCACCGGCTGGTGGAGCTGCACCATGGCGCGCAAGGGCGCCGACCTTGCCGGTTTCCGCGAACGCGGTGCCGCCAGCAAGGGTTTCGCCACGCGCTACTACAACGTCGACATGCACAAGGCCGCGCTGGCCTTGCCGGAGTTCATGCGCGACGCGCTGGGCGAATGAGCGCCCGGCTGATGCCGCGGTCGCTCTTAAGGCCCCGATTGGGTCACTGTGTCTGCGAAGCGCCTATGGGTCCTGCATAGATTAGTGCGCGCTCACCTCGAACCGAAACTGCTGCGATCTCCGCAGCGATGTCGGTCATTGGCTCACCAAAATCGTGCCGAAATTCCCATCCGCTGTTGAGCATTCGTGGGTCTTTAAAGACCTCGCAGACGTCGTCTCGCCTCTTGTATGTGTCGCAGCGAAACTGACGATCGCCCAAGCTAATCTCGACATGGTCGATCGGTCCGTCATCCAGTGAGGCCGCCCAGCCTTCCAAGTATATTTTGCCATCAGACTGAAGCTGCTTTCGATCGAGCCAGCCCCATGGCCCGCGTCGAAAGCCCTGAAGCGCGGTCAGTGAACGTGCGGGATCCCTGGCGACGACATAGAGGTCCTGCTCATGGGCCAGCGCTTTTGGCAGGCGCGTGTGCGTATGCCCCACGCCCAGAACGTCTCTCAACACACCAGCAACAAATTTCTCGCTGGCGTAAGTTGTGCCGTAAATGGTTCGATCGAGTTGCGCGTTCTCACTTTCAGGGTGAAAGAGAACGCCTAATTCTGGAATCACGGCCCCTGGCGCAGCCTGGCTTTCATCTCGAACACTAAAGCAGAGAATACCTCGTGGACTCAGTAGTGAGATGAGGCGAGCCAACCAAGCTCGGAACAATTCCTCTGGCAGGTGTGAAAACAGCGATGCTACCCAGATGAAATCGAATGTTCTTCCGGGATCAAATTCTCTTGGGTCAATATTCGAAATGACTCCGTTAACACCGAACTGCTGCGCCACAAAATTTACTGCCTCTGG
>DAOOVM010000240.1:0-4724 GCA_035370085.1 Rhodanobacteraceae bacterium
GCCCTCGCCGCCGCGCCGCGCGCGCCGGCTCCCGGCGAGACCCTGCGTCTGGGCGCCACCGCGCACAACGCCGCCGGTGCCGAGCACGCCCACATCCTCGTCGGCGCCAGCCTGTACCGCAGCGGTGTCGGCTATCTGGACGATGCCGCCCACGACGCGCCCGTGACGCTGGCGGCCGCCGCCGACACTGCCGTGGCGCGGACCTTCCTCGTGCCGGCCGCGGCGGCGGCGGGGCGCTACGACGTGCTGCTGTCGCTCTATCTCGACGTCGACGAGAACGGCGCCATCGGCACGACCGATTTCGCCCTCGCCCTGGCGACGCTGCCGCAGGCGGTGGAGATCGTGACCGACCGCCTGTTCGCCGACGGCTTCGGCGCGCCCTGAGCGCCGCGCGGGCGCGGCGCGATTGATCCAGCGCAACGCACCGCGGCGCCGATCGCCGACAATGACGCCTCCGCCGACGCGCCGGCCGCGCGTTGCACAAGTACACAAAGGCTCATCGATGTCCGCTCCCGCCGCCGCGTCGCCCGCCTGGCATCTGTTCGTTCCCAAGCTGGTGACCGTGCTGCGGCAGGGTTACGGCGCCGCCTCCCTGCGCCAGGACCTGCTGGCCGGGCTGACCGTGGCCATTGTCGCCCTGCCGCTGTCCATGGCACTGGCCATCGCCTCGGGTGCAGCACCGGCGGTGGGCCTGCACACGGCCATCGTGGCCGGATTCCTCATCTCCGCCCTGGGCGGTTCGCGCGTGCAGATCGGCGGCCCCACCGCAGCCTTCATCCCAGTGGTGTTCAACGTCATCGACAAGTTCGGCTACGACGGCCTGGTAGTGGCCACCCTGATGGCCGGTCTGATGCTGGTCGCCGCCGGCCTGGCGCGTGTCGGCACCTTGATGAAATACATGCCGCAGCCGGTCATCACGGGCTTCACCGCCGGCATCGCGGTGAGCATCTTTTCCAGCCAGGTGAAGGACTTTCTCGGCCTGTCCATGGACAAGGTGCCGGCCGAGTTCTTCGCCCGCTGGGAGGCCTACTGGGCGCATCTGGGTTCGTTCAGCGGCGCGGCCACAGCGGTGTCCGCCGGCACGCTGCTGCTGCTGATCGCGCTGCGGCGCTGGCGCCCGCGCTGGCCGCTGTTCCTCATTGCGGTGGTCGTGTCCTCGCTGGTCGTGGCCGCGCTGAACCTGCCGGTGGACACCATCGCCACGCGCTTCGGCGGCATCCCGCGCAGCCTGCCCGCCCTGCACTGGCCGGCCTTCGACATGGGGCGCATCCACGAGCTGCTGCCCAGCGCCTTCACCATCGCCTTCCTCGGTGGGGTGGAGTCGCTGCTCTCTGCCGTGGTGTCCGACGGCATGATCGGCGGCCGCCACCGTTCCAACTGCGAGCTGGTGGCGCAGGGCGTGGCCAACGGCGCCTCGGCCCTGATCGGCGGCCTGCCCGCCACCGGCGCCATCGTGCGCACCTCGACCAATGTGCGTGCCGGCGCCACCTCGCCCGTGGCCGGCATGGCCCACGCCGGCTTCATCCTGCTCTTCGTGCTGGTGGCCGCGCCGCTGGCCAACTACGTGCCGCTGCCGGCCATGGCCGGCCTGCTCATGCTGGTAGCCTGGAACATGAGCGAGATCGAGCGCATCCGCCAGTTGATGCGCTCACCGATCGGCGACCGCGTGGTGTTGCTGCTCACCTTCGCGCTGACCGTGATGTTCGACCTCACCATCGCCGTCGAGGTGGGGGTGGTGATGGCGGCGTTCCTGTTCATGCACCGCATGGCCGGGGTGGTGGAGCTGGAGGCGCACACGCGCCTCATCGACGAGGATCAGGACGACTTCGCCAACGGTGTCGGCGACGACCAGCGCGCGCAGCTGCCGCGCGGCGTGGAGGTGTACCGCGTGTCCGGGCCGCTGTTCTTCGCCGTGGCCAACCGCCTGGATGATGTGCTGCGCTCCTTCGTGCAACCGCCGAAGGTGTTCATCCTGCGTCTGCGCCTGGTGCCGCTCATCGATGCTTCGGCCGTGGCTGCGCTGGAAGCGGTCATCGCGCGCTGCCGCCGCCAGGGAACCCGGCTCGTCATGAGCGGCCTGCAGCCGCAGGCGCAGGAGATTCTGCAAGCCATGCATGTGCGTCCGGACGGCGAGCATCTGCACTGGGTGGCCAATTTCGACGAGGCCCTGGCCCTGGCGCGGCGTCTGGCGGGGTAGCCGCTCGCCGCGGTGGCGTGGCGGCCCGGCGTCCCGGATAATCCGCGCCCTCCGCGCGGCGCGTCCGCGCGCCCCTTCCGTCAGCGGCCCTGCGCCGCGGTACCCCGCCCATGTCCGATATCCTGCAGCACCTGCCCGAATTCTTCCGCAACCACCCGCTGCTGTGCGGCGCCTTCGTCGCCCTGCTGATCGCGGTCGTGGGCACCGAGGTCGCGCGCCTGTTCCGCGGCTTCAAGGAAGTGACGCCGGCCGGCCTGACCCAGCTCATTAACCGCGAGAACGCCCTGGTGATCGACCTGTCGCCGCCGGCGGACTACGAGAAGGGACACGTCCCCGGCGCCAAGAACGTCGCGATGGCGCAGTTCGACCCCGAGCACAAGGATCTGGTCCCGGTGAGGGAGCTGCCGGTGGCCATCACCTGCCGCAGCGGTGTCACCGCCGAGCAGGCGGCCAAACGCCTGGTGAAGGCTGGCTTCCAGCGCGTCCACGTACTGGGCGGCGGCAATGCCGCCTGGACCCAGGCGGACCTGCCGCTGGCGAAGGGCAGGGGCTGAGCGCGTGTCGCGACCGAGCGACGTCCACGCGCGCCAGGCGACGCAAGGGCGCGGAGACCCGCGGGGAATGGCCTGAATCGTCAGCGCAGAACTCCCTGCGGTGACGTCGTTTCCTCACGGCGTCCTCGCCGATCACCGCCGGTGAGGCGGCGGCCGCCGTCGCCCTACAGCTCCTTCACCGCCGTGCGCCTGGAGCGGCGGATCAGCCAGGCCACGCCGCGCAGGTCGGCGATGCCGACGAGGGCGCGGTTGAGGTTGTTGTACTTGGACACGCCGGCGCCGCGCGGGCGATGGTTCACCGGCACGCTCACCGTCCTCCAGCCGGCACGCTGCATCAGCGCAGGCAGGTAGCGGTGCATGTGGTCGAAGTAGGGCAGGTCGAGGAAGGCTTCGCGCTCGAACAGCTTGATGCCGCAGCCGGTGTCCGGCGTGTCGTCGCGCAGCAGGCGCGAGCGGATGGCGTTGGCCCACTTGGAGGCCCAGCGCTTGCTGCCGGAATCCTGCCGGTTCACGCGCCAGCCGGCGTAGAGCTTCACATCCGGCGCGCCGCCGTCGCGCGCGGCCAGCAGCTTGGGAATGTCCGCGGGGTCGTTCTGACCGTCGCCGTCGAGGGTGGCGATCCAGGCGCCGCGCGCCGCCTTCACGCCGCTGCGCACGGCCGTGCTCTGCCCGCTCTGCGTGACGTGGCTGAGCACGCGCAACTCGGGCGTCGCGGCCTTGAGCCCCTGCAGCACGGCCAGCGAATCGTCCTTGCTGCAGTCGTTGACGTAGACGATCTCGAAGTCGATGCGGCCGCGCAGCGCCGCCACGACCTCGCCGACCAGCGGCGGAATGTTGTCGCGTTCGTTGTACACGGGCACGACGACGGAAAGCTGCGGCATGACGGGGTCCGGGGCAGGCGCGGAAGACGCGATTATCGTCGCAAGGGCTAGAGCTTGTCGCCGAAGTAGTCGCGGCACCAGGCGACCACGCGCGGCAGGGCCGCGTCGATGGTGGTGCCGGGCTCGAAGCCGAGGGCGGCGTGCACGCGCTCGATCGAGGCGCTGGTCTGCGGCATGTCGCCCGGCTGCATCGGCTTGTACTCCTTGATCGCCGGCTTGCCCGCGGCGCGCTCGATCACCGCGATGAAGTGCTCCAGCGGCACCGGGCGGTGGTTGCCGAGGTTGTACACGGCGCAGGGCGGCTGCGTGCCGTCGTCCTGCGGCGGACGCTCCAGCGCCGCCAGCACGCCGGCGACGATGTCGTCGATGTAGGTGAAGTCGCGCAGCATCTGGCCGTCGTTGAAGACCTGGATCGGCCGGCCGGCGAGGATGGCGCGCGAGAACAGCAGCGGCGCCATGTCGGGTCGGCCCCAGGGGCCGTACACGGTGAAGAAGCGCAGGCCCGTGGCCTTGATCCGGAACAGGTGGGCGTAGCAGTGCGCCATCAGCTCGTTCGAGGCCTTGGAGGCCGCGTACAGCGACAGTGGCTGGTTGACCACCTGGTCTTCCGAGAACGGCGGCACGGCGCTGCCGCCGTACACCGAGGAGGACGAGGCGTACACGAGGTGCTGCACCGGCCGCGCGCGGCAGGCCTCCAGCACGTTGAGGAAACCGGCCCAGTTGCTGTGCAGGTAGGCGTAGGGATTCTGCAGCGAGTAACGCACGCCGGCCTGTGCGCCGAGGTGGATCACGGCGTGCGGCTGCACCTCGGCAAAAAGCGCATCGAAGGCGGGCTTGTCGGCGAAATCCAGCGTGCGCAGGTCGAGCCCGGGGCACAGCGCGGCGACGCGGTCGCGCTTGAGCTGCGGGTCGTAGTAATCGTTGAAATTGTCGACGCCGACCACCGACTCGCCGCGGGCGAGCAGGGCGCGGGAGACGTAGGCGCCGATGAAGCCGGCGGCGCCGGTGACGAGAATGGTCATGGCAAGGCGAACGAAGGTGGGCCTGCCATTGTAGCGGCGCCGTGCCGGCGCCGCCCGCTCAGCGCCCGCC
>DAOOVM010000241.1:0-4710 GCA_035370085.1 Rhodanobacteraceae bacterium
ACCTGAGCGACGACGAAAGCGTGCTGGCCGACCTCGTGGGCAAGAGCCAGTCGGCGGAGGGCGCGTTGCAGGCGATGCAGGCCATGAACCAGTTGCTCGCCCTGCAGGCCAAGCAGTCGATCCAGACGCAGCGGCTCCAGATCACGCAAGACCGGGCCGCCTCGCTGGAGCTGGCGAGGCAGGCCGCGGCCACGGAGCGCGGGCGCGAGGTGACGCGCCGCTTCCTGGGCGAAGGCACGCCGTACACGCCGCAGCCCGTCCATTTCTACAACCGCTGACGGGGACGGCCATGAAGAACGCGCCCGTCCTGTTCGCTCTCACGTCCCTGTTGGCCGGCTGCGACCGGCCGCCCGCGGTGGATGCACTGGCCGCTGACCCGTCCCGGCTGCACACGCTGCGCGCGCAATGCCGTGCGGGCGAGCACGGCGGCGCGTTCTGCGCGCAGGTGGCGCAAGCCGACCTGCGCCGATTTCTCTCCGGCAAGGCCGGCCCCGGCGAGTACCAGACGCCCGCCGACCTGCCGCCGATTCCGCCCAGCTTCGATGAGCCCGCCGATGGCAACGGGCCAGGGCAGGAGGACTCGCCATGAACGACGTGACCATCATCGACCGTTTTCTCGATACGTTCTCGCGCTACATCGACTCGGGCTTTGGCCTGCTGCATGGCGAGGTGGCGTTTCTGACCGCCACGCTGATCGTCATCGACATGACCATCGCCGGACTGTTCTGGGCGATGGGCCATGCCACCGGCCAGGGCGAGGACGTGATCGCCAAGCTGATCCGCAAGGTGCTGTACGTCGGCGCCTTCGCCTACATCATCGGCAACTTCAACTGGCTGGCCGGCATCGTGTTCCGCTCATTCGCGGGTCTCGGCCTGACGGCCAGCGGCTCGACCCTGAGCATGGAGAACTTCCTGCAGCCGGGCCGGCTGGCGAAGGTCGGCATCGACGCCGGGGCTCCGATCCTGAAACAGATCGGTGACATGGCGGGTTTTCCCGAGGTGTTCGTGAACATCACGCCCATCGTCGTGATGTTCCTGGCGTGGCTGATCGTCCTCCTGTGCTTCTTCGTGCTGGCGATCCAGCTTTTCATCACGCTGATCGAGTTCAAGCTGACCACGCTCGCGGGCTTCGTGCTGGTGCCGTTCGCGCTGTGGAACAAGACCGCGTTCCTGGCAGAAAAGGTGCTGGGCAACGTGGTGTCCTCGGGCATCAAGGTGCTGGTGCTGGCCGTCATCGTGGGCATTGGCTCGGGCCTGTTCGCCGAGTTCCAGGTGCAGCCGGCCGAGCCATCCATCGACCATTCGGTCGTTGTCATGCTGGCCTCGCTGACCCTGCTGGCGCTGGGCATCTTCGGGCCAGGCATTGCGGCCGGGCTGGTGTCGGGTGGCCCGCAGCTCGGCGCGGGCGCGATGGCCGGTGCCGCGCTGGGCGCGGCCGGCGCTGCGGTTGCCGTGGGTGCAGCGGCCACGGGCGTCGGCGGTGCTGTCGCAGCCGGCGCGCGCATGGCTCCGGCTGCGGCCAAGCTGGCCGGCAGCGGTGCACGTGCCGCCGTCGGGGCCGCCAGCAGCGCGAAGTCGGCGTTTCAGGCCGGCTCCGCGTCCGCTGGCGGTGGCTTCAAAGGCGCAGCCGCCGGCGTGGGCAATGTCGCCAAGACCGGCGCGCAGGCGGCCGGGCAGAAGGTGGCCGATGGCGCGCGCTCGATGAAGGAGCGTGTCGCCGCTGCCTTCCGGCCGGATGACGCCCCTGCATCCAGTGGCCCGCAGAGCGCAGCCGATTCGGCAGCGCCTACCGCTGCCGAACAGCCCGCCTGGGCCAAGCGCCTGCATCGCAGGCAGCAACTGACCCATGCCGCGACGACTGCCGCCCACACGCTGCGCGGTGGCGATGGCGGCAGCTCCAGCCAAGGCCCCAGCCTGCGCGATTCCGACTCATAAGGAGATAGACCATGCGATTCAAAAGACCCCAGGTGCGCTACGCCGACACGTCGCAGCCCGCCACGCCGTACCAAGCCGCAGGCCAGGTCTGGGACGAGCGCATCGGCTCGCCGCGCGTGCAGGCGAAGAACTGGCGCCTGATGGCCTTCGGCTGCCTCGCTCTCGCATTGCTGATGGCCGGTGGCCTGGTCTGGCGCTCGGCGCAGTCCATCGTGACGCCCTATGTGATCGAGGTCGATCAGGCTGGGCAGGTGCGTACCGTGGGCGAAGCCGCCACGCCGTACCGGCCCAGCGATGCGCAGGTGGCCTACCACCTGGGCCGCTTCATCGGCCTGGTGCGCTCGCTGTCCATCGACCCCATCGTGGTTCGGCAGAACTGGCTCGATGCCTACAACTACACCACCGACAAGGGCGCCGTGGTGCTAAACGACTACGCCCGCGTGAACGATCCGTTCGCGCGCATCGGCAAGGAGTCGGTGACGGTGCAGATCACCAGCGTGACCCGCGCCAGCGACACGTCTTTCAACGTGCGCTGGACGGAGACGCGCTACGTCAACGGCGCCCTGGATCGCACCGAGCGCTGGAACGCGGTGATTTCCATCGTGCAGCAGACCCCGCGCACCGAGCAGCGCCTGCGTAAGAACCCCTTAGGCATCTACGTCAACGGACTGTCGTGGAGCCGCGAACTGGAAGGAAACGAAGGAGCAAAACCATGAATGCGATTTTCCGTAAATCCGCCTTGCCGCTGATCTTGCTGGCATCCAGCGTCTTGTTCTCGGGCTGCGCCACGCAGGGCAAGCCGCCGCCGGTCATCTCGCTCGACGAGCCGGTGCAAGCCCAGCCGCTGCCCGAGGCGCCGAAGCCGGTGGAGGTCGTGACCGTGCCCGAGGTGTTGCCGATGCCGGCGCAGATGAAGCCCGTACCGGATGCCAAGTCTGCGGTGGAACCCGCCGATGAAACCGTGCGCGTGGCCCGCGCCAATGCCGAGGCGCGCATCGCGCCCACGCGCGAGGGCTACGTCAATGCGATTCAGGTGTGGCCCTTCACTGATGGCGCGCTGTACCAGGTCTATGCGGCCGTGGGCCGTGTGACGGTGATCGCGCTCCAGCCCGGCGAGGAACTGGTGACGGTCGCCGCTGGCGACACGGTGCGCTGGATCGTGGGCGACACATCGAGCGGCAGCGGTGAGGCGTTGCGCGTCAACGTGATGGTCAAGCCGATCCGCTCGGGCCTGAAGACGAATCTCGTCATCACCACAAGCCGACGCACCTACCTGCTGGAGCTGACCTCGACCGAGAAGACGTGGATGGCGTCGGTGTCCTGGGAGTACCCCAAGGACAAGATGCTGGCCCTGCAGCGCCAGGCGCAGGCGGCCAGCGCCGCTGCGCCGGTCGATGCGGGCCTGTCGCTGGAGAAGATCCGTTTCCGCTACGCGGTCAGCGGCAGCAATCCGCCGTGGAAGCCCCTGCGTGCCTTCGATGACGGTGAGAAGGTCTACATCCAGTTTCCGCCGGGCATTGCCCAAGGCGAGCTGCCGCCGCTGTTCGTGATCGGCGCGCAGGGCGACGGCCAGCTCGTCAACTACCGATTCCGCTCACCGTACTACATCGTGGATCGGCTGTTTGGCGCGGCCGAACTGCGCCTGGGCGGGGACAAGGGCGACGTGGTGCGGATCGAGCGCACGGATGGCACGCGGAGGAACTGACCATGAGCCAGGACGACATTCCCGACCATGCCGCGCCGCAGACCGGCAAGGTGGCGCCCGAGGCAATGGCGCTGCGCGCGCAGCCGCGTCCGGTGACTCGGTTGAATCGGCGCACGCTAGCCATCCTCACCGGCGGCCTGTCGGTCGCCGTGCTTGGGGCCACGATCTGGTCGTTGCAGCCGCATCGGCGCGGCGCGGGCGAGCAAACCGAGCTGTACAACGTGGATCGCGTCTCGAAGTCCGAAGGGCTGGACGGCCTGCCTTCCGACTATTCCAAGCTGCCGGCGAAGGTGCCGGAGCTGGGGCCACCGCTGCCGGGCGACCTCGGCCCGGCCATCGTGAAGTCACAGCAGCCGGTGACACCGGCCTATGCGCCGCCAGGCCACGACCCGGCGGATGCACGGCGCAAGGAGGCTGATGCGGCGGCAGGTTCGTCGGTGTTCTTCCGCTCGGGCGCTCAAGGCAAGGCGGTTGCGCCGGGAGGGGCGCAAGTCGCCGCCGCTGGTTCGGCATCCGGCTTAGCGGGCTTCGACCCGCTCGCCGCCGGGCCGGCTTCGACGGCGGCCCAGCCTTCCGACCCGACCGCAGTGCAGAACCGGCAAGACCAGAAAGAGGCTTTCCTGAAAAGCGGCTCTACGGAAACCCGCAATTCCGGCAATCTGCAAATGCCGTCCTCGCCGTACCAGGTCATGGCCGGAACGGTGATCGCCGGGGCACTGGTGACGGGCATCAAGTCCGATCTTCCGGGCGACGTGATCGCTACGGTGACGGAGCCGGTCTATGACACGGCCACGGGCAAGTTCCTGCTGATCCCACAAGGATCGCGCATCCTCGGGCGCTACAACAGCCAGGTCAGCTACGGGCAGAGCCGCGTGCAGGTGGCGTGGAGCCGGGTCATCCTGCCAGATACGTCCTCGCTGACATTGGGCAACCTGGCGGGCACCGACCCAGCCGGCTATGCTGGCCTGGAGGATGGGGTCGATTGGCATTGGGGGCGCATCTTCGCGGGTGCGGTGCTGACCACGCTGCTGGGCGTGGGTGCCGAGCTGGCCGCGCCGGAGAACCGGCAG
>DAOOVM010000242.1:0-4663 GCA_035370085.1 Rhodanobacteraceae bacterium
TCGCGCTCGGCGAAGGCGATCGCCGGCGGCGGCCGCAGCGCCCACCACGCCACGCCTGCCAGTGCCGCCAGCAGCAGCACCACTTCCACCGCCACCGTCGCCGGCCGCCGCCACCACGGCACCTCCCGGTGCGCCTTGCCCGACCACGGCGGCGCCTCCAGCGGCGCCAGGCCCGCCTCTCCCACCTCGTACACCGGCAGCGGCTCCGGCACCCCCTTGAAGCGGTAGCGGCCGTGGTTGATCCACCGCGCCGTCGCCTCCCGCGCCCCCAGCTCCCCGTGCGCACGCTGCGCCAGACTCGCCGCCACCCCGGAGGCCAGGATCTGCCCCGGCAGCGCCAGGCTCGCCAGCCGCGCCGCCACCGGCTTCACCAAGCCCTCCACCTCCACCGGCTTGGCGCCCTTGGCCACGTCCGCCGCCGTGTTGTCCCACACCATCACGTCGCCCACGTGGATACCCACCCGGGCGCGCAACGTCACCTCTTCCTCGCTCCCCAGGCGCCGCAACTCCTGCTGGTAGTCCAGCGCGAAGGCCACGCCCTGGATCGGGCGCTCGAACAGCACCAGGAAGCCGTCGGTCTTGTCGATCTCCCGTCCGCCGTGGCGCTGCAGCAGGTCGCGCGCCAGGCGGTCGTGCCGCCGGATCAGCGCCGCCGCGCGCTGGTCCCCCAGGCGCTCCACCAGCGCCGTGGAGTCCACCAGGTCGCACAGCACCAGTGTGCGCAGCAGCGGACCGGCGGAGGCGGGCGGGGTGTCTTGCGGCAGCGGAACGGCGCTCATGGCGGACCTCCTTGGTCCCGGGGCTGCCGGGCGACGCAGGCGAGGCAGCGGAAGAGTGGATTTTGCGCCAATGCGGCCGCTTGTCCAGTGCGGGCTGGCTCAGGCGATGACGCGGTAGTTGTCGCCGCCTTCACCCTTGACCAGGTAGAGGGCGCAGTCGGCGTCGCTGTACCAGGCAGACCAGTCGGCGTGCTCCGGACACAGGCTGCCACCGATACTCACCGACACCTGCAGGCCGTCGGTGGGCGCGGAGAAGCGCAGGGCGCGCACGCCGACGGTGATGGCCGCGGCGCGGTCGCGCAGCTCCTCGGCATTGCGCACCTGGGCGAGCAGGGCGAACTCGTCGCCACCCAGGCGACATGGCAGGTCGCAGGCCGCCGCGGCGGCCTGCACCTCCTGTGCCACGGCGCGCAGGGCCAGGTCGCCGGCCAGGTGGCCGTAGTGATCGTTGATGGTCTTGAAGCGGTCGAGGTCGATCAGCAGCAGGCCGAGCTGCAGGTCCGAGTCGTGCTGGCGGCGGTACTCGTCCAGGTACTGGTACAGCCCGCGCCGGTTGCACAGGCCGGTGAGCTCGTCGGTGCGGATCAGGCGCTGCGCGGTGGACAGCTGGGTCTGCGTCTGGCGCAGCGAATCCAGCGTCACCATCAGGTCTTCGTTGCGGCGCTTGAGGCTCTGGATGAGCTGCTGCTCGCTGGCCACCAGATAGCTGAAGGAGCGGCGCATGAACTGCGCCATGAGGCTGGCCTCGGCCTCCAGCAGGCGCTCGAACTCGCTGTGCTCGATGACGTACAGCACGGCGTCGCTGGCGGCCACGGCGTTGGCCACGCGGGCGTGGTTGCCGATGAACAGGGCGAGCTCGCCGAAGAATTCGCGCTCGCTGATCAGCTTGTCCGGCATGCCGTCGCCGAACTCCAGCTGGATCGTGCCCGACTCGATCACGAACATGGCGCGACCGAGCTCTCCCTTGCGGAAGATCACCTCGCGCGGAATCAAGGTCCGACGGTTGCCGGTGGCCCGGAACAGGGCCAACTCGGCATCGGACAATTGGCGCGGCAACAGGTGCTGGCGGGCGCGTGCACGCGCCTGCGACACCGGATCCGAATCCTTCAGCGACGCTCCTGGTCTTACCGCAGCCACGGCCGACTCCCCCGAGTTACCGACGACAGGTCGGCGCATGGTACTCCAAGCCGGGCGGGGCGGCATGCCGGGGAAAATCGACCGGCCGGACGCGGCACAAGTCCGCGCCGGCAGGTCTTCCTCCTCCCCAGGAGTACGGTGGGGCACTGCAGGGCTCACTTCACGACGACGCCAGTGAGGGGCGCGTGAAGGGTCTGGCGTGCCCGTGGGACCGATGTCCGCCGCGACACCGGCCCCTGCGCGCCGTCAGGCGGCGTGCTTGGCGTCGCCGTGGAACTGCTCTTCCTCGGTCGAGCCCTTGAGCGCCGTGGTGGAGCTCTGCCCCTGCTGGATGGTCTGCGTCACCGCGTCGAAATAGCCGGTGCCGACCTCGCGCTGATGCTTGACCGCGGTGAAGCCCTTCTCGGCGGCGGCGAATTCGGCCTCCTGCAGCTCCACGAAGGCGCTCATCTGACGCCGCGCGTAGCCGTGCGCCAGGTTGAACATGGAGTAGTTCAGCGAGTGGAAGCCGGCCAGGGTGATGAACTGGAACTTGTAGCCATAGCTGGCAATTTCCTTCTGGAACTTGGCAATCGTGGCGTCGTCGAGGTTCTTCTTCCAGTTGAAGCTGGGCGAGCAGTTGTAGGCCAGCAGCTTGCCCGGGAACTTGGCGTGGATGGCCTCGGCGAAGGCCTTGGCGAAGGCGAGGTCGGGCTTGCCGGTCTCGCACCACACCAGGTCGGCGTAGGGCGCATAGGCCAGGCCGCGGCTGATGGCCTGGTCGAGCCCGTTCTTGGTCTTGTAGAACCCTTCGACCGTGCGCTCGCCGGTGCAGAAGGGCCGGTCGTTGGCGTCCACGTCGCTGGTGAGCAGGTCGGCGGCTTCGGCGTCGGTGCGCGCCACCAGCAGGGTCGGCACGCCCATCACGTCGGCGGCCAGGCGCGCGGCAACGAGCTTCTCGACCGCCTCGCGCGTCGGCACCAGCACCTTTCCGCCCATGTGGCCGCATTTCTTCACACTCGCGAGTTGGTCCTCGAAGTGCACGCCGGCGGCGCCGGCCTCGATCATGCACTTCATGAGCTCGAAGGCATTGAGCACGCCGCCGAAGCCGGCTTCGGCGTCGGCCACGATGGGCTGCAGAAAGTCCGTATCGGCCTTGCCCTCGGCGCACTGGATCTGGTCGGCGCGCAGCAGGGTGCTGTTGATGCGGCGCACCACCTGCGGCACGGAGTTGGCCGGGTACAGCGACTGGTCGGGATACATCTCGCCGGCGAGGTTGGCATCGGCCGCCACCTGCCAGCCGGACAGATAGATGGCCTTGAGTCCGGCCTTCACCTGCTGCATGGCCTGGTTGCCGGTGAGCGCGCCCAGCGCGTTGACGAAATCCTCGGTCTGCAGGTATTTCCACAATTTCTCGGCGCCAAGGCGAGCCAGCGAGTGCTCCACGGCCACGGTGCCGCGCAGGCGCACCACGTCCTCGGCGGTGTAGGGGCGCGTGATGCCCTTCCAGCGCGGGTTGTTCTGCCAGTCCAGGCGGATCTGTTCGGCGGTGGGAAGCGGGGTCTTCATGGTGTCGGCCTTCGGGAGGAGTCGTGGGTCGAGAGGGATCAGTGCGGGGCGCGGCGGCTCCGCGGCGGACATCAGGGCAAGAGCGCGTAGGCGGGCAGGGTGAGGAAGTCGGCGAGCTGGCGCGCGTGGGTCAGCTCGGTGAGCATCCACGCCGCCTGCGGGATGCGCGCCTGGCCCGGCAGCCCGCTCTTGGGCAGGCGCTCGTCGATGCGCTGGACGGCGGCATCGAACAGGGCGAAGTCGATCGGCGTGCCGTCGTCCAGGCGCAGTCCGCCGCTGCCGGCGCGCTCTGCGTGGTGCAGCCACTGCCACAGCTGCACGCGCGAGATTTCCGCCGTGGCCGCGTCCTCCATCAGGTGATGGATGGGCACGCAACCCAGGCCGTCGAGCCAGGCGGCGAGGTAGCGCACGCACACGTCGATGTTGTTGAGGAAGCCGGCGCGGCTGATGGTGCCGGGCGGCGTGGCGATGAGCTCGTCGCGGCGCGCGCGCACGTCCTCGCGCAGGACATGCACCTGGTTCGGCGTGGGCATCGCCGCGTCGAACTCGGCCAGCGCCACCGGGATCAGGCCGGGATGCGCCACCCAGGTGCCGTCGTGGCCGGCGCGCGCCTCGCGCTGCTTGTCCGCGCGCACCCGCGCCAGCGCCTGCTCGTTGGCTTCGGCGTCGCCCGAAATCGGGATCTGCGCCGCCATGCCGCCCATGGCGAAGGCGCCGCGGCGGTGGCAGGTCTGGATCAGCAGCTCGGAGTAGTGGCGCAGGAAGGGCACGGTCATGCCGACCTGGCCGCGCTCGGGCAGCAGGCGGTCGGCGTGGGCGCGGAAGGTCTTGATGTAGGAAAAGATGTAATCCCAGCGGCCGCAGTTGAGGCCGACGATGCGCGTGCGCAGCGCATGCAGGATCTCGTGCATCTCGAACACCGCGGGCAGGGTCTCGATCAGCACGGTGGCCTTCATGCAGCCGGCCGGCAGGCCGAGCGCCGCTTCGGCATGGGCCATCACCGCGTCCCACAGCGCCGCCTCGCGGTGGCTCTGCAGCTTGGGCAGGTAGAAGTAGGGGCCGCGGTCGCGCGCCTGCAGCTTGTGCGCGTTGTGGAAGGCGAACAGGCCGAAATCGAACAGGGCGCCGGCCATCGGCTCGCCGTCCACCAGCAAGTGCTTTTCCGGCAGGTGCCAGCCGCGCGGCCGCACGATCAGCAC
>DAOOVM010000243.1:0-4655 GCA_035370085.1 Rhodanobacteraceae bacterium
ACTGCTGCGGACCTCAGGGATGAGCGGCATGCCCGGGTGTCGGCCGCGCCTGCCACCAGGGCTTGACCCTGGACCGTGGTCCAGACTGCAGACTTGCCGGCAAGGAGATCGGTCATGAACATCGGACAACTCGCCACCCGTGCCGGTGTGCCCATCGACACCGTGCGCTACTACGAAAGGCAGGGCGTGCTGCCGCCGGCGTCGCGCAGCGCCGCGGGCTATCGCCGCTACGGCGACGACGACCTCGCCCGCCTGCGCTTCGTGCGCCGCGCCAAGTCGCTGGGCTTCACCCTCAGCGAGATCCGCGAGCTGCTGTCCCTGTCGGGGCGGGGCGGCGAGGACATGGCCGGTCTCAATTCCGCCGCCCAGGAGAAACTGGCCGACGTGGAAGCCAAGCTCGCCGAGCTCACGCGCATCCGCGACGGCCTGCGGCAGCTGGTCGAGGTCTGTCCCGGGCACGGGGCTCTCGATCGCTGTCCGATCCTGGCGGCCCTGGCCCACGAGGACTGACATGACCACGCCGCATCGCCACAGCCAACCCGATTCCCAGCACGCCGCTCCTTCTCTCGATGCTCCCGCCAAGACCGGGAGCTGCTGCGGACACGCTGGCGCCGCGCCGGCCGGCTTCGCCGCAAAACCGCTCGCGCCTGCGGCTTCGGCCCGGGCCGCGCACGGTCACGGCGAGGGCAGATGCGGCGAAGGCCGCTGCGGCGCGTCCCATCACGCCGCACCGACCCCGTCGGAGGCCGGCGGCTGCTGCAGCGCCTCCGACGCCGGGCCGACGCCCGCCGGTCCCTGTGCGCACCAGGTGACGCCCGCGGCGTCGCCGCAGCAAGGCCATGCCTCGCATCACCCCGCTGCCCACTCCGGCCACGCGGACGAGCCCGACGACGCCCAGCGCCACGAGCACGCCGTCGCGGGCGCGCCGGCCCATGCGGGCGTGTGCTGCCACGCCCACGGCACCGCGAGCGTGGCCCTGAGCGCCGCCGACGTGCCCGCCGGGACACGGTGGACCTGCCCCATGCACCCGCAGATCGTGCGCGACGGTCCGGGCAGTTGCCCGCTCTGCGGCATGGCGCTGGAGCCGATGCTGCCCAGCGCCGACGACAGCCATGCCGTGGCCGAGATCGCCGCGGTGCGCCGGCATTTCCTGGTCAGCGCCGCGCTCAGCCTGCCGGTGGTGGGGGTGGCGATGGCGCCGCATCTCGGCGGTTGGCATGTGCCGGCCTGGAGTCCCTGGCTGCAGCTCGCGTTGAGCGCCGTGGTGGTGGTCTGGGGCGGCGCCAGCCTGTTCCTGCGCTTCTCCCAATCGCTGCGCCACCGCGCGCCCAACATGTACACCCTGATCGGCCTCGGCGTCGGCGTGGCTTTCGGCTACAGCCTGGTGGCGGCACTGGTGCCGCAGGCCTTTCCGCCCGCCTTCCGCGACACCCACGGCCAGGTCGGTCTGTACTTCGAGGCAGCGGCGGTGATCGTCACCCTGGTCCTGCTGGGCGAGTGGCTGGAGCTGCGCGCGCGCCACCGCACCGGAGCGGCCCTGCGCGCCCTGCTGGAGCTGGCGCCCAAGACCGCGCGGCGCGTGCTGGCCGACGGGCGCGAGGAGGACGTGCCGCTGGAACAGGTCCACGTCGGCGACCGGCTGCGCGTGCGCCCCGGCGAGAAGGTGCCGGTGGACGGTGTGGTCAGCGAAGGCGCGAGCCATGTCGACGAATCCCTGCTCAGCGGCGAGGCCATGCCCGTGGCCAAGGGCGTCGGCGACCGCGTGGCCGGCGGCACCCTGAACCAGGGCGGCAGCCTCGTCCTGCGGGCGGACAAGGTCGGCGACGACACGGTGCTGGCGCAGATCGTGCGCCTCGTGGCCGAGGCGCAGCGCTCGCGCGCGCCGCTGCAGCGCCTGGCCGATCGCGTGTCCGCCTGGTTCGTGCCGGCGGTGGTGCTGGCGGCCCTGGTGACCTTCGCGCTGTGGGCCCTGCTCGGGCCGCAACCGCGCCTGGCCCACGCCCTCATCAATGCCGTGGCGGTGCTGATCATTGCCTGTCCCTGCGCGCTGGGCCTGGCCACGCCCATCTCGATCATGGTGGCGACCGGGCGCGGCGCGCAGGCGGGGGTGCTCTTTCGCGACGCGGCTGCCATCGAGGCACTGGAGAAGATCGACACCCTCGTGCTGGACAAGACCGGTACCCTGACCGTGGGCAAGCCGGCGCTGACCGGGCTGGTGGCGCAGGACGACTTCGATACCACCCAGGTACTGGCCTGGGCGGCGGCGCTGGAGCGCGGCAGCGAGCATCCGCTGGCCGCGGCGGTGCTGGCCGCGGCGCAGGAGCGCGGTCTCGTGCCGGCGGCGGCCGAAGACTTCGCCGCGGTGACGGGGCAGGGCGTGACCGGTCGGGTCGGGGGCCACCACCTGGCCTTCGGCAATGCCGCCCTGATGGCAGCGCAGGGCATCGCCATCCAGGCGGCCGCTGCCCAGGCCGAGGCCTGGCGCAGCGCGGGCAGCACGGTGATGTACCTTGGCATGGACGGTCGCCTGGCGGGCCTGGTCGGCGTGTCCGACCCGATCAAGCCAAGCAGCGCCGCGGCCCTGCAGCGCCTGCGCGCCGAGGGCGTGGCCATCCTCATGCTGACCGGCGACAGCGCCACCACGGCGCAGGCCGTGGCGCGCCAGCTCGGTATCGAGCGCGTAGTGGCGGAAGTGCAACCGGCCGACAAGGCGCGCGTGGTGGCGGAGCTCAAGGCGCAGGGCCACCGGGTCGCCATGGCCGGCGACGGCGTGAACGACGCCCCGGCGCTGGCCGCCGCCGACGTCGGCATCGCCATGGGTCACGGCACGGACATCGCCAAGGAAAGTGCGGCCGTGACCCTGGTGCAGGGCGATCTCAACGGCATCGTGCGCGCCCGCGCCCTGTCGCGCGCCACCGTGACCAATATCCGCCAGAACCTCGGGTTTGCCTTCGGCTACAACGCGCTGGGCATCCCGCTGGCGGCGGGGGCCCTGTACCCGCTGACGGGACTGCTGCTCAGCCCGGGCTTTGCCGCCCTGGCCATGAGCCTGAGCTCGGTGTCGGTCATCGGCAACGCCCTGCGTCTGCGCCGCGCCGCGCCATAGCTGCGCCGCGGGCAGCGCTCAGGCGGTGGACCTGCCGGCGTCCGCGCTGCCGGTGCCCTCGGGCAGAGCGCCCGCGGCCGGCAGGATGACGGTGAAGCGGCTGCCCTGGCCGGGAGTGCTCACCACCTCGATGCCGCCACCGAGCCGATGCACGATGTCGTAGGCCACCGACAGACCCAGGCCGGTACCCGCACCGACTGGACGAGTAGTGAAGAAGGGCTCGAAGATGCGTCCCTGGATGGCCAGGTCGATGCCGCAGCCGTCGTCGCTGACCTCCACGTGCACCATGTCGTCGTACTGGCGCGTGCGCACGCCGATGCGGCCGCGCCCGTCGATCGCCTGCGCGGCATTGGTGATCAGGGCATGGAACACCTGGTTGAGCTCGAACGGCGTGCAGGCCACGGGCGCCAGGGCGCCGTAGTCGCGCTCCACCGTGATGCGCCCCTGCAGCTCCGCCGCGGCGACGTCCAGGGTGTCGTCCAGCGCCTGATTGACGTCCACGCGCTGGCGCTCGTTGCTGTCCACGGCGGAGAACTGGCGCAGGCTGCGCACGATGCGCTCGACGCGGGCGATGCCGTCCTGCGACTCGTCCAGCAGTTCGCCCAGGTCGCGCAGCAGGAACTCCGTGTCGACCTCGGCCTTGGTGCGCTCCAGTGCGGTGCCTTCCGGCGTGTGCGGCGGCAGCCGCGCCTCGGCGCGTCGATAGGCCTCCAGCAGCCGCGCCAGATCGCCCACGTAGCGCGCCAGGGTGCCGAAGTTGGCGCGCACGAAGGCCAGCGGGTTGTTGATCTCGTGCGCCACGCCGGCGGCGAGCTGTCCCACCGAGGCGAGCTTCTCGGCCTGCAGCAGTTGTGCCTGGGCGCTGCCTAGGCGCGCGTTGATGGCGCGCAGCTCGGCGTTGCGCTGCTGCAGGGTGCGTTCGGTGGCCTGGTGCTGGGCAACCTCCTCGCGCAGCAGCCGGTTCACGTCCTCGAGGTTGCGATTGGCCTCGTGTTCCTGCGCGTTGGCCTGCACCAGCTCGGACGTGCGCGCAGCCACGGTGGCTTCCAGCGCCTGCTGGCGGCGCAGGTGCCGGCGTCGCCACTGCCACAGGGCGGCAGCGAGCAGGCCCAGGGCCAGCAGCCCCAGCGCGGCGCGTGTGCCGCGGCGCTCGTGCCACAGCGGAGCCAGGCGGAAATCCAGCGGCCGCGCCGGCGGACTGATGAGGCGCGGGCCCAGGCGTGCTTCGAGCTCGAAGCGATAGTCGCCTGGCGGCAGGTTGGTGTAGTAGGCGGTGCGCCGCGTGCCCACGTCGACCCATTCGCTGTCGTGGCCGACCAGGCGGTAGCGGAACTGCAGCCCGGTCGGGTTGCGGAACAGCAGGCCGGTGAAGCCGATCTCGACGTCCCGCCGCGGCCCGTGGATGACGATGGGCTGCGCGCCGTCGAACCATGTCCCGGCATGGCGCAGGCCTTCTATGACCGCCGTGGGCGGCCAGGCGGCGGGCACGAACTTGCGCGTGTCCAGCCGCACAGCACCCTGAATGGCCGGGTACCAGATGCTGTCGCCG
>DAOOVM010000244.1:0-4638 GCA_035370085.1 Rhodanobacteraceae bacterium
GTGCGCGCAGGGCCCGCTCCCAGCGCCCGACTTCCGCGGCGCGTGCTGCGGCGTCGCCGAGGTCGAGCAGACGCACGCCTGCCGCGTCCCGCACGAAGGCATACAGGCGCCGCGCCGCGGGCCAGGGATCGGCGCTGGCCGCCTGCAGGTCGACCGCCGCCGCTTCGACGAAGGCGACCAGCGGCCCGCCGTCTGCCCGCGGCTCGACCGCATCGGGCGGCGGCACCAGCGCCTGCAGCGCGCCGCGCGCCGTCTCGCCGAGCGCCGCCTCGGCATCGTCCAGGGTCTGCCGGGCGCGCCCCAGTGCGCGCGCCTCGGCCTGGAACAGCAGGGCGTCGGCATAGGCGCGGGCGGCGCTTTCCCAGCGCTGCCAGGCGGCCTGCGCCGGCGCGTCGGCGCGCGCACGCACGATGGCCAGGCGCTGCGCCTGCAGCCGCGTGGCCAGGCCGCGCGCCGCGGCTGCCGCGCCCCAGGCCGACTGCAGCCGCGCGGCGCTGGGCGCGCGCACCGCGAGCGCCAGCAGCACGCCGTCGCAGGCCGGCAGATGGCGTTTGAAAGCCAGCGCCGGGCCCGCGGCAAGCACCGGCACGACGCGCCGCAGCAGGGCTACGCGCTGGCGTTCCGCCTCCAGCGCCAGGCCCCAGGCAGCGTCCGGATTGCCGGCACGCGCCTGCGCCAGAGCCAGGGCGCAGCGCGCCTGCTGCAGCGGTGGGTAGTCCTCGCCGTAGCGGTCGTGCTGGGCGCGCACCACGTCGGCCAGGCGGTCGCGCGCCCGTACCACCTCGCCGCGGCGCAGGGCCAGGAGGCCCAGCGACAGGCGCTGGTCGAGCACCGTGGCATGGTCGGCGCCGTACAGGCGCAGGGACAGGCGCAGGCTGCGCTCGATCAGCTCCTGGGCGCGCTCCAGATCGCCATCCTCCAGCGCCATCTGGCCGAGATTGCCGAGCACGGGGATGGCGCGGCGGTCCTCGTCCGGGTGCTCGATCAGGGCCAGTGCCTGCAGGAAGGTGGCGCGCGCGGCCGCGCGATCCCCCTGCCACTGCTCCAGCACGCCCAGACCGTTGAGGCGGCCGCTCAGGTTTGCGTCGAGGGGATCGTGCCGCGCCAGGGCGATGGCGTCGGCATAGGCCGCATGGGCGCCGTCATAGTCGCCCAGGGTGCGCAGGGCATTGGCCTGGATCATGCGCGCGGCGCCGCGATCCATGGCGCGTTCGGGGCGATCGGCCAGGATCGCCACGGCCGCACCCGCATCGCGGGCGGCGCCGAGGTAGTCGCCGCGGAAGTAGCGCAGCTGGCCGAGGTAGGTGAGGCCAAAGGCGTGGTGCAGGCTGCGCGCCCCGGCCACACCGCGCAGGCCGGCCACCCCGCGCTGCGCCACCGTCAGGGCATCGTCGCGGCCGGCGCGCTCGGCGTAGGCGCCGTACAGCACCTCGAGCGTGGCCCGGCGCAGGCGCTCCCAGTCGTCGCGCGGACGATCCAGCGCCGCGCGGGCGCGCTCGATCGCGGCGCAGGCCTCGGCGAAGTGCGAGCCGTCGACCAGGATCATGGCCTGGACCTGGTACACGTAGGCGGCCGCGGCGCCGCGCGCCGGGGCGAGGTCCAGGGCCTGCGCCAGGACGGCGTCGCGCGCCGCTGCATCGCCGCGGCGCGCCCGTGCCGCCTGCACCGCCAGCGCCTGGGCACGCAGGCCGCTGGGTGCCGCGCCAGCCCCATCCCCGGCAAGAACCTCGGCCGCCCAGTCGCCGACTTCCGCCGGCGCCACATCGCGTGCGGCGATCGCGCCGTCGAGCAGGGCGCGCAGCGCATCCAGGCGCTGCGCCCGGGAGGACAAGTCGCGTCCGGCGGCGGCCAGGTCGGCCAGGGCCAGGCGGCGCGCTTCGTCGAAGCGATCGGCCACCAGCAGCCGGTGCACGGCATCGGCCGAGGCCGCCGCAACCGCGGGCCAGCACAGGAGCACCAGACACAGCCAGCGACGCACGCTCTCCCTCCCCCGCCGCGACGGGGAAAGTGTCGCACAGGCCCACAGGCAGGGGGGCGCAGCGTCCCCGCGAGGCACGAACCGCGCGGCGACAGCGGCCGCGGCTCAGGGGGCTGCGGCGCGCAGTTGCCAGTGCCACACGCGCACGCCCGGCTCGCGCTGTGCCAGCGCCAGCACTTCGCGCAATTGCGCGCTGCGCAGGGTGAGGGTTTCCGGTGCCCCGGCCAGGCGCAGGGCGCCGCGACTGGGTGCGGCCGGCTCGCGCGGACGCTGCCAGGCGGCGCCCAGACTCTCCAGCGCCGGCAGCGGCTGCGGCGACAGCACCAGCAGGAATTCCTCCTGCACGGCGGCGCGGTCAATCTGCCAGGACAGGCCCTCGCCCGGCAGCCAGCGCGGCGTACCGGCGGCCACCGGATTGCCGTGCGCGGCATCGATGGGGAAGAGCTGCGCCGCACTGCCGCTGCCGTCGTCGTTGTACAGGTAGGCCCACAGCGCTTCGGTGCTGCCCAGACTCAAGGCCAGCCGATCGCCCACGGCGACGCGGTCGCCGCTGAGCAGGGCGGCGCCGGCCGCAGGCCCCAGTCGATGCAGATGGGCCTCGACGCCCGCCAGCGAGGCGATGGGGGCGCGCCACAGGGCGAAGGCGCCGAGCACGCAGGCGGCGAACGCCAGGCCGACGGCGGCCATGCCGAGGTGCAGCACGCGGCGGCCGCGCGGCGCGGCGAGGTCGCCGAGCGCATCGGCCAGGGCCTGGGCGCCAGCGGGGCGGCGCGCCGGGTCCAGATCCAGCGTGCGCTCGATCAGCCGCAGCAGGCGCGGGGGCAGGTGCGGTGCCAGCGCCGGCAGACGCTGCCGGCGGCCGTCGCGCAGCCCCTGCAGCAGGGCCTCGGCATCGTCGGTCTCCAGCGGCAAGCGGCCGCTGGCGAGGAAGAACAGCAGCACGCCCAGGGAATACAGGTCGCTCGCGGGCGTGGCCGCACCGCCGGCCAGCACCTCCGGGGCGAGATAGGCCAGCGTGCCGCTGACAACCACGTCGCCGCGCGCCTCACGCCAATCGCGCGCGGCACCGAAGTCGGTCAGGACGATGCGCCCGGAGTCGTCGCGCAGCACGTTGCCGGCCTTGATGTCGCCATGCACCAGTCCATCGCGGTGCACGGCCGTGAGGGCGCGGCACAGGCTCAGGCCGACGCCGATCACTTCATCCGCCGGCAAGGGCCCCTGGGCGGCCACCAGCGCCTGCAGCGACTCGCCGCGCACCAGCTCCATCCACAGGCCGGCGCGCCCCTGCTCCACGGCTGCGCCGTACACACCCACCACGTTGGCGTGGCGCACGCGCGCCAGCTGGCGGCCCTCGCGCAGGAACTGGTGCGCCAGCACGGGTGAATCGAGCCGGCGCAACTTGAGTGCGACCTGCTGGTCGAGCAGCGGGTCGTGGGCACGCCAGACCTCGCCCTGGGCGCCCTCGCCGAGTTTCTCCAGTACGTCCAGGCCGGCGAAGCGGAACAGCACGCGGCGGCTCTCGCGCAACGGCGCGCGCACCTGCACCGCGCGAAAGGCCTGCGCCAGGCCCGACAGCTCGTGCAGGCCGGCACCCGTGTCGGCGGCCCGCGCATCGAGGCGGGCGAGCAGGCGCCAGTCCACCGCCGCGTCGTCGGCGATGCGCGCGGCGAGATCTTCCAGATCGCGCGGGTCAGGGGGGCTGGGCATCACGGGGCCGGCGTGCAGGGACGTGTCCATGCGAACGCGCGCAGACGGCCGATCCGAACAGTCAGCCGGCGTCGGGGGCGTGGGGACGCAGGCCCACGGCGAGCTGCACCAGGGCGCGCGCCACCATCACGCGCACGGCGTCGGGTGTCCCCCCCACCTCCGCGGCGATCTCCGGGTAGCTCATGCCGAACTCCAGGCGCATCACGACCAGGCCCTGCTGGCGTCGCGGCAGCGCCGCCAGCGCCGCCTCGTAGGCGCGCAGGCGCTCGACGCCGACCAGGTGTTCCATCGGTGAGGGTGCATCGACGTCGGCGAGCTCGGGATCGATCTCCGTCGCTTCGGGCCGACGGCCGAGCCGCCGCACCTCGTCGCGCACCTGGTTCAGCAGGATCTGGCGCAGGTAGGCCAGGAAGCTGCCCGTGCCCTCGCAGGAAAAGTGGTCCAGGTGCTTGAGCGCGCGCATCAGGGCCAGCTGCACCAGATCCTCGGTCTCGTGCAGATCGCGCGCCGCGCGCGGCAGGCGCCCGTGCGCCCACTGCCGCAGCAGCGGCAGGAAGCGCCGCACCAGCGCTTCGCGGGCGCGCGCATCGCCTTCGCGCACGCGGCGGATCAGCGCCTCGGTCGGTTCCGCCGGCAGCACCACCGGTGCCGGCGGCGCGCGGCGCGACAGCGGCAGAACACTGGCCAAACTCAATGTGGACATATCCGGCCCTCCTCCGAATGGCGCAGAGCCTACGTGCGCCGCCCGTGCCGAACCAATGAATGTTGCGCATCGGCCCATTCCTCGGAGTTATAGTTGACGCCGGCACCCCGCGTTCACGGCATACCGTCACGGGCGCGCCGTGCGCCAGGCCCGCGACGGAATGCCGAGCCGTGCACATTCCCTGCCCCGACTGCGCCGGAGATGCCATGCGCCTGCCGCTGACCTCGCCGCTGCTGGAGTCCTGCCTGGT
>DAOOVM010000245.1:0-4637 GCA_035370085.1 Rhodanobacteraceae bacterium
CGCCCGGGCGCTCGCCGGCCGCGCCCTGGTGGTGGTCGACGAGGCCTACATCGACTTTGCCGACGCGCCCAGTGCGGCCAGCCTGCTGCCGCGCTATCCGAACCTCGCCGTCCTGCGCACGCTGTCCAAGGCCCATGCCCTGGCCGGCGCGCGCATCGGCACGCTGTTGGCGGCGGCGGAAGTGGTCGGGCTGCTGCGCCGGATCATGCCGCCGTACCCGCTGCCCACGCCCTGCGTCGAGGCCGCGCTGCGCGCGCTGGCGCCCGCGGCCCAGGCCGAGACCGTGCGCCGTGTGGCCCTGCTGCGCGCCGAGCGTGAGCGACTCGCCGCCGCGCTGCCGCGCCTGCGCGGCGTGCGCGCGGTGCTGCCGTCGGCCGCCAACTTCCTGTGCGTGCGCTTCACCGACTCAGCGCGCGTCTACGCCGCGGCGCTGGCGGCCGGCATCGTGCTGCGCGATGTCGGGCGCTATCCAGGCCTGGCGGATTGCCTGCGCCTGAGCATCGGCACGGCGGACGAGAACGACGCGGTACTGGCGGTGTTGCGCGATGCAGCGGAGGCCGCATGAACCGCAAGCTGCTCTTCGTCGATCGCGACGGCTGCCTCATCGTCGAGCCGCCCGACGAGCAGATCGACAGTTACGAGAAGCTGGCGCTGATGCCGGGCGTCGTCGGCGCCCTGCAGCGTTGTGTTGCCGCCGGCTTCGAGCTGGTGATGGTGACCAACCAGGACGGCCTCGGCACGGCGAGCTTTCCGCGCGAAGCCTTTGAGGGGCCGCAGCGGCTGCTGCTGCAGATCCTCGCCTCGCAGGGGGTCGCCTTCCGTGAGGTGCTGGTGGACGACAGTTTCGCCCACCAGGGGCGCGACACGCGCAAGCCGGCCACGGGCCTGGTGCGCCACTACCTTGCCGACGACGGCTGGAGCCGCGCCGCCTCGGCCATGGTGGGCGACCGCGAGACCGATATGGTGTTTGCTGCCAACCTCGGCGTGCGCGGCTTCCGCCTGGGCGAAGGCGCGTGGGACTGGACGGCCATCGCCCACGCCCTGTGCGATGCGCCGCGCACCGCCGCCGTCGAGCGCATCACGCGGGAAACGCGCATACGCGTGCAGGTGGACCTCGATCGCAGCCAGGCGCCGGTGGTGGCGAGCGGTCTGGATTTCTTCGACCACATGCTGGAGCAGTTGGGCAAGCACGGCGGCTTCGCGCTGCAGCTCGCCTGCGCCGGCGACACCCACATCGATGAGCATCACACGGTCGAGGACTGCGCGCTGGCGCTGGGCCAGGCGCTGCGCCAGGCCCTGGGCGACAAGCGCGGCATCGGCCGCTACGGCGATGCGCAGGAAGGCGGCGACGGCGTCGTGGCTCTGCTGCTGCCCATGGACGAGACCCTGGCACGCGCCGCGCTCGATCTGTCGGGGCGGCCCTGCCTGGTCTTCGACGGCGCCTTCCCGCGCGAGCGCGTCGGCGACCTGCCCACCGAGCTCGTGCCGCACTTCTTCCGCTCGCTGTGCGACACGCTCGGCGCCAACCTTCATCTGGCCGTGCGCGGCGACAACGCACACCACATGGTCGAGGCCTGCTTCAAGGCCGTGGCGCGCGCCCTGCGCACGGCGCTGCGCCGCGATGGCAGCGACCTGCCCAGCACCAAGGGCGCGCTGTGAGCGCGCTGCGCGACGTGGTGCTGGTGGACGCCGGCGGCACCAACATCGGCTCGGTGCGCTATGCACTGCAGCGCCTCGGCGCGGAGGCGGCGCTCACGCGCGACGCCGCGCGCATCCGCGCGGCCAGCCACGTCATCCTGCCGGGCGTGGGCGCGGCCGGCCCCGGCATGCAGCGGCTGCGCGAGGCGGGTCTGGTCGAGGTGGTGCGTGGCCTCACCCAGCCGGTGCTGGGCGTGTGCCTGGGCATGCAGCTGCTGTTCGAGCGCTCCGAAGAAGGCAATGCCGCCTGCCTCGGCCTGATTCCGGCGCGCGTGCGTCGCTTGGACGCACCAGGCCTGCGCGTGCCGCACATGGGTTGGAACCGTCTGCAGGTGATGCGCGTGCATCCGCTGCTGGACGGCCTGCCCGGGGATGCCTACGCGTATTTCGTGCACAGTTACGCCGCACCGATTGGCCCGTGGACCTTGGTCAGCGCAGACTACGGCGGAGACTTTTCTGCCGTTGTGCAGCAGGGCAACTTCTTCGGCATGCAGTTCCACCCCGAGCGCTCGGCCGATGTCGGCGCGCGCCTCCTCGGCAACTTCCTCGCCCTATGAGCTTCGCCGTCATTCCCGCCATCGATCTGCGCGCCGGACAGGTCGTGCGCCTGCGCCAGGGCGACTACGCCCAGCAGACCAGCTACCGCGTCGAGCCCCTGGTGCTGGCGCGCGACTATGCCGCCGCCGGCGCGCCGTGGCTGCACGTGGTTGACCTCGACGGCGCGCGCGACGGCGCCCTCGCCAACCTGCGCGTGATCCGGGCCATCGCCGATGGCCTGATGCCCGTGCAGGCCGGCGGCGGCGTGCGCAGCGAGAGCGATCTCGAGCGCCTGTTCGACGCCGGCGTGTCGCGCGTCGTGGTCGGCAGCGTCGCCGTGCGCGAGCCGGACACGGTGTGCGCTTGGCTGGCCCGCCACGGTGCCGACCGTCTGTGCATCGCGCTCGACACCCGCCGCGTCGGCGACGTCTGGCGCCTGCCCGTCGACGGCTGGACGCGTCCGGGGGAAGCCACGCTCGAGGAACTTGCCACGCGCTATGCCGCGGCCGGCGCCCGCCACCTGCTGTGCACTGACATCGAGCGCGACGGCATGCTCGCCGGCCCGAACCTCGACCTGTACCGGGATCTCGCATCGCGCTTCCCCACGCTTGCCGTGATCGCCTCCGGCGGCGTGCGCGACGCCGGCGACGTGCGCGCCGTGCGAGAGGCCGGGGCCGCCGGCGTGGTGCTGGGGCGCAGCCTGCTGGAAGGGAAGCTGTCGCTGATGGAGGCGCTGGCATGTTGAGGGCGTCGCCTCTCCGGCGTGTTGCGCTGCCCATGGCGCAGGGCGGTCGTTCCGCGTCCTGGCCTGTCACTGTCACGCTGCGCCGCGCGGAGAGCGCGGGACCCGGCGCCGCACCCCGTGCGGGCGCTCGGCGCGCGACGAAGGCGCCGTGGCGGCAGGGGCAGAGCCTGCGTTCGTCGCCCGGCGCATCGATGGGCTGTGCCGCTACCGATTCCAGCCCGGAGTGCCGCGCCGGTCACGAGCGGGTGGTTCATCGGCTGCTCCGCCATGCAATCGCGAACGCCCCCGGGACGCAGGTCTGCCCATGTTGACCCGCCGCATCATTCCCTGCCTGGACGTGCGCGACGGTCTGGTGGTGAAGGGCGTGCGCTTTCGCGACCACGTCGTCATGGGCGGGATCGTCGATCTTGCGCTGCGCTACCGCGACGCGGGCGCCGATGAACTGGTGTTCTACGACATCACCGCCAGCCCGGAGGGGCGCAGCGTGGACCGCGCCTGGGTGGAGCGGGTGGCGCGCGTGATCGACATTCCGTTCTGCGTGGCGGGCGGCATCCGCAGCGTGGCGGAGGCGCGCGCCGTGCTGCACGCCGGCGCGGACAAGGTCTCGGTGAATTCGCCGGCGCTGGAGCGCCCCGAGCTGATCGACGAGCTGGCGGCGGCCTTCGGTGTGCAGTGTGTCGTGGTGGGCATCGACTCGCTGCGCGACGTCGACGGCGAGTGGCGCGTGCGCCAGTACACGGGCGATCCCGAGCGCACGCGTGCCCTGACGCGGCGCACCCTGGACTGGCTGGTGGAGGCGCAGCAGCGCGGCGCCGGCGAGATCGTACTCAACTGCATGGGCAGCGACGGTGTGCGGCGCGGCTACGACATCGCCCAGATGCGCGCGGCGCGGGAGCACTGCAGCGTGCCGCTGATCGCTTCCGGCGGCGCCGGCAGCATCGAACACTTCATCGAGGTATTTCGCGCCGCCGACGTGGATGGTGCACTCGCCGCCAGCGTTTTCCACGGTGGTGACATCGCGCTACCCGAGCTCAAGCGCCGGCTGCAGCTGGCCGACATCGCGGTGCGGACATGAGCGACATTGATATTGATCCTGCCGGGCTGGACTGGGACAAGGGCGAGGGCCTGCTGCCCGCGGTGGTGCAGCACGCGCGCAGCGGCGCGGTGCTGATGCTGGGCTACATGAATAGGGCCGCGCTGGAGGAAACCCGGCGCAGCGGCCGCGTGACCTTCTGGAGCCGCAGCAGGCAGCGGCTGTGGACCAAGGGCGAGAGTTCCGGTCATGTGCTGCGTCTGGTCGGCGTGCGCGCCGACTGCGATCGCGACACCCTGCTGGTGCAGGCCGAGCCCGAGGGGCCGACCTGCCATCTCGGCACAGCGACCTGCTTCGGCGCGGACAGCGGTCTGCCACTGGCCTTCCTCGCCGAGCTCGATGCGCTGGTGGCGCGCCGCGAGCGCGAGCGTCCGCCCGGCAGCTACACCACGCGCCTGTTCGAGGGCGGGCTGCGGCGCATGGCGCAGAAGGTGGGCGAGGAAGGGGTGGAAACCGCGCTGGCCGCAGTGGCGCAGGACGAGCGCGCCCTGCTCGACGAGGGTGCCGATCTGCTGTTCCACCTGCTGGTACTGCTGCGCGCCCGCGGGCTCGGCCTCGGTGACG
>DAOOVM010000246.1:0-4635 GCA_035370085.1 Rhodanobacteraceae bacterium
CGGTGCGCGCATCTACTGCCAGGATTTCCAGGCCGAACTCGTGTCCATCGCCGGGCACTATCGCGTATTCGAGGATATCCCGGCGGAACTGCGCGGCGGCCCGGTGCAGGCCTGGCTGGAGGGCGAGAAGCTGCTGCTCGCCCGGCTGTGACGCGCACTACGGCGCCTTCCGCGGGAGAATGCGCCCGCGCCTGCCGCCGCACATCACCATCGCCACATCGGAGTTACGAACTTGACTGAATTCATCGTCGTCACCTCGGGCAAGGGCGGAGTGGGCAAGACCACCACCAGCGCCTCCCTCGCCGTCGGCCTGGCCAAGCGCGGCAAGAAGGTCGCCGTGATCGATTTCGACGTGGGCCTGCGCAACCTCGACCTCATCATGGGCTGCGAGCGTCGCGTGGTGTACGACTTCGTCAACGTGATCCACGCCGAGTGCACGCTCAAGCAGGCGCTCATCAAGGACAAGCGCTACGAGACCCTGCACGTGCTGGCCGCGTCGCAGACGCGCGACAAGGAGGCCCTGACCCGCGAAGGGGTGGAGCGCGTGCTGAACGAACTGCGCGACGAGGGCTTCGACTACGTCGTGTGCGATTCGCCCGCCGGCATTGAGAAGGGCGCCTTCCTGGCCATGTACTTCGCCGACCGCGCCGTGGTGGTGGTCAACCCCGAGGTGTCCTCGGTGCGCGATTCCGACCGCATCCTCGGCCTGCTCGCCTCCAAGACGCGCCGCGCCGAAGCCGGCGGCGATCCGGTGCAGCAGCACCTGCTGCTCACGCGCTACAACCCGACACGTGTGGCCACCGGCGACATGATGAGCGTGGACGACGTCAAGGAGATTCTCGGCATCGATGTGCTGGGCGTGATTCCGGAGTCCGAGGGCGTCCTGGCGGCCTCCAACGCCGGCGTGCCGGTCATCCTCGACGAGACCTCCAGTGCGGGCCAGGCCTACGAGGACGCGATCGCGCGCCTGCTCGGTGAGGACCGCCCCATGCGCTTCCTCGACGCTCCCAAGAAGGGCATCCTGTCGCGGCTGTTCGGGAGCTGACCATGGGCGTGTTCGATTTCCTCTTCGGCAAGGAAAACAAGAACTCCGCGGCTGTGGCCAAGGAGCGCCTGCGCATCATCGTGGCGCAGGAGCGCAGCGCGCGCGGCACGCCGGACTACCTGCCGCTGATGCGCCGCGAAATCCTCGAAGTCATCCGCAAGTACGTGAAGGTGGACGACGACGCGATCGCGATCCAGGTGAAACGCGACGGCGACCAGGAAGTGCTCGATCTCACCGTGACGCTGCCGGAAAAAAACGACGCCAAGCGCGAGGCGAGGGAAAACGAGAAGGACGAAGCGTGACCGCGCTTGCCTTCTCACCTCGGGAGACAAGGGCCCGCAGGGCCGGATGAGGGCTCTGTCGTAGCCATGAGTCCAGCTCAGCGCGAGGCTTGATATCGCACTGCTTCCGCACCCTCACCCCTCGCGCGGCGGGCGAGGGGCACCCGCGATCGGCGATCTTCTGCACGCATGCCCGACACGCCAGCCGTCGTCCTCACCCTGGCCGACATCGACCTCAATGCCGCGCGGCACCTGCTGGCACGCTACGGCCTGAGCCTGCGCCTGGTCGACACCGGAACGCCGATTCCCGGCAGCTATTGGGGCGACAGCGAGGCCGGCCTGATCGGCACGACCGTGTACGCCCGCGCCGACACACCCGTGCATTCCCTGCTGCACGAGGCCTGCCACCTCATCGTGCTGCCGCCGACCCGGCGCGCCGCCGTGCACACCGACGCCACCGATTCCGTGGCCGAGGAGGACGCCACATGCTACCTGCAGATCCTGCTCGGCGACGCACTGCCCGGCGTGGGCCGGGCGCGCGTCATGGCCGACATGGACGCCTGGGGTTATACCTTCCGCCTCGGCAGCGCGCGCGCCTGGTTCGAGCAGGACGCCGAGGACGCACGGGCCTGGCTGGCCGCCCGCGGTCTGCTGCCCGCCGCAGGCTGAAGCAAGCTGCGCCGCAGCTTGCGCCGATGATCGGCGACGTCTAGCCTGCCGCGTCTTTTCCTGTCGGGGAAACGCCCGTGAAGCTTCTGCCCGTTCCGCTCGCCGCCGCCGTGGCGCTTGCTCTCGCCGCCTGCCAGGCTCCCGCGCCGCACTCCACCGACGCCAAGGCGGCGTCCGCACCGCCGGCGGCAACAGCCGCCACGCCGGCCGAAGCCGACCGCTTCGTCGCCGCGGTGAACCAGGAGATCCGCGACAACTATGTGGAGAGCACCGCAGCGCAGTGGATTTCCGAGACCTACATCAACGCCGACAGCGAAGCGGTGGTGTCCAAGGCCAACGAACGCGGTCTGGCACGCCTCTCGGCCGCGGTGGAGAAGTCGCGCCGCTACGACCACGCGCCGGGCGTGTCGCCGGCCACCCAGCGCGGCATCGACCTGCTCAAGCAGCAGACCGCCCTGCCCGCGCCCAAGGATCCGAAGAAGCTGGCCGAGCTGACCGAGATCGCCTCGCGCCTCAATGCCGCCTACGGCGCCGGCAAGAGCTGCCGCGATGCGGGCAAGCCGGAGACCTGCCGCAACTTGAACCAGCTCTCCGACGTGCTGGCCAAGAACCGCGATTGGGATGCCGATCTGGAGGCCTGGACCGCCTGGCACGACGTGGCGCGCGGCATGCGCAAGGACTACGTGCGCTTCGCCGAACTGGCCAACGAGGGCGCGCGCGACATGGGCTTCGCCAACGCCGGCGCCATGTGGCGCGCCGGCTACGACATGGACGCCAACGAATTCCGCGCCGAGACCGACCGCCTGTGGGACCAGGTGAAGCCGCTCTACACGCAACTGCAGTGCTACGCCCGCGGCAAGCTCGCAGCGAAGTACGGTGCGAAGATGCCCAAGGATGGCACCATACCCGCGCACATCACCGGCAATATGTGGGCACAGGACTGGTCCGCGCTGTACCCGCTGCTGCAGCCCTACGCGGGGGTGTCCAACCTCGACGTGGACGCAGCGCTGGAAGCACAGGGCAGGCAGGCCCAAGCCGCTGCGCTGGCCCAGGCGCGCAAGGAGGCCAAGGGCAAGCCGCTCGATGCTGCCGCCATCGTCGCCGCGCAGCGCGCGGGCGACCTGGAACTGGCGAAATCCTTCGCCCGCCGTGCCGAGGACTTCTACACCTCGATCGGCTTCCCCGCCCTGCCCGCCGGGTTCTACGCCAATTCGCAGTTCCTGCGTCCGCGCGACCGCGACGTGGTGTGCCACGCCAGCGCCTGGGATCTCAACCTGCAGGGCGACGTGCGCATCAAGATGTGCATCGCCGCCAACGAGGACGACTTCCGCACGATCTACCACGAGATGGGTCACGTCTATTACTACCTGGCCTACAATCCGCTGCCGCCGCTGTTCCAGACCGGCGCCCACGACGGCTTCCACGAGGCCATCGGCGACACCATCCAGCTGAACCTGACACCGGCCTACCTGCACACCATCGGCCTGGCCGGCAGCGCCAGGCAGGACCAGCGCGCGGTGATCAACGCGCAGATGAAGCTGGCGCTGGAGAAGATCGCCTTCCTGCCCTTCGGCAAGCTCATCGACGAGTGGCGCTGGGGCGTGTTCGACGGCTCCATCGCGCCCGAGCACTACAACGCCGCCTGGTGGGCGCTCAAGCGCAAGTACCAGGGCGTCGCACCGGTCGCGGCACGCGGCGAGGAGGACTTCGATCCGGGCGCGAAGTACCACGTGCCCAACAACACGCCGTACATGCGCTACTTCCTCGCCCACATCCTGCAGTTCCAGTTCCAGCGCTCGCTGTGCGAGGCCGCCGGCTTCACCGGCCCGCTGCACGAGTGCTCCATCTACGGCAACAAGGCGGCCGGCGCGAAGTACTGGGCCATGCTGCAGAAGGGATCGAGCCAGCCCTGGCAGGACACGCTGAGGGAACTCACCGGCAAGGGCGAGATGGACGCCTCGGCCATCCTCGACTACTTCGCCCCGCTGTACGCCTGGCTGCAGCAGCAGAACGCGGGCAGGGACTGCTCCTGGGAAGGCGAGGGCTGAGCCGCGCGGGTCGGTCGACACGGTCCTGCGCCCGGGGCGCGGCGCAAGCGGCGGGCGCGCATCTTCCGCGCCGCCGGCGAAGTCGCGTAAGCTGCCGGCGCGGCATCCGCGCCGCGCCGCCCGAAGCCGTGCCATGCAACGCTGGATCAAGCTGCCCGACGGCCGCTACGTCGACGCCAACCGCATCATGTACATCGGCAAGGTGGAAACCTTTCCGCGCATCGACGAGGACGGCAACGATCTGGGCCAGGGTTTTGCCGTGCATCTCGGCACGGACATCCCGCGCGAGCATCAGTTGACGGTGATGGGCAGCAAGGAAGAGGTGCTGGCCCTGCTCAAGACCCTGCTGGGCGGCGGCGGCAGCACCGGCACCTGACGCAACCCGGCCGCCAGCCGGCCCGGCCCCACCCTCAGAACGGCTCCGCTTCCTCGCTGGCCATCGCCGGGCCGGCAGCACGCTCGCGCGCCAATTCGCGCTTGCCGTGGGCGCGGTAGACGTGCCAGGCGACGAACCCGAGCCCGGTGAGCAGCGCAGCCGCCGCGGCGAGCTTGCGCGCATCGTCGGCCAGATGCACCACGCCCACGCCGGCCA
>DAOOVM010000247.1:0-4618 GCA_035370085.1 Rhodanobacteraceae bacterium
CCGGGCGCGGTCTTGTTCCAGGACAGGGTTTCCAGGTAGTCGCGCACGAACTGCTTGTCGTAGCTGGGTGGGCTGATGCCCACGCGGTATTCATCGGCCGGCCAGAAGCGCGAGGAATCCGGCGTGAGCATCTCGTCCATCACGTAGAGCCTGCCGTCCTCGTCGGTACCGAACTCGAACTTGGTGTCGGCGATGAGGATGCCGCGCTCGGCGGCGTAGGCCGCGGCCCAACGGTAGATCTTCAGCGTGGCCTCGCGCACCTGCTCGGCCAGCGCGCCACCGACCTTGCTCACCATGGCGTCGAAGCTGATGTTCTCATCGTGGTCGCCCACGGCGGCCTTGGTGGACGGGGTGAAGATCGGTTCGGGCAGCTGCTCGGCCTGGCGCAGTCCCGGTGGCAGGGCGATGCCGCACAGGGAGCCCGTGGCCCGGTAGTCCTTCCAGCCCGAGCCGATGAGGTAGCCGCGCGCGATGGCCTCCACCGGCACGGGCTTCAGCCGCTTGGCGATCACGCTGCGCCGCGCATACAGCGCGAGATCGGTGCCGGCCGGTAGCACCCTCGCCACGTCCTTGCCGGTGAGGTGGTTGGGCACGAGATGGTCCGTCTGGGCGAACCAGAAGTTGGAAATCTGGCACAGCATCTCGCCCTTGCCGGGAATGGGGTCGGGCAGCACCACATCGAAGGCCGACAGCCGGTCGGTGGCGACGATGAGCAGTTCGCGCGCGGACAGCGCGTACACGTCGCGCACCTTGCCGCGGTGGATCAGGTCGAGGCCGGGCAGATTCGACTGGTGCAGGGTGGTGGGCACGGCGCGCACTCCGGAAGGCAGGCGCGGATTGTAGCGGCGCGCCGGTTCAGGCGGCGCCGGCCGCGCGCCCTGCTAGACTACGCGCCCGCTTTTTCCCGGTGTGCGTTGCGATGCGTGCCCTCGCGGCGGCCGCGCTGGCCGCCTTCGTCCTGCCTCTGTCCGCGGCCGACCTGCCGCCGCGACCTGCCCGCCTGGGCCTGTGCGCAGCGTGTCACGGCGAGACGGGCCAGGCCGTGGCTCCCGGCACGCCCCACCTGGCGGGCCAGGACGCCGCCTACCTGCGCCAGGCCCTGGCCGCCTACCGCAGCGGCGCGCGCGACGTCGCCGTGATGCGGGCTGCCGTGGGCGCCCTCGGCGACGCCGACGCGGACGCCCTGGTGCGCTGGTACGCCGCGCAGCCGCGCTGCGCGGGCGCCGCGAACTAGGACGCCATGGGCTGGCTTGGCAAGCTCATCGGCGCGCTGCTGGGCTGGATGTTGTTCCGCCATCCGCTCGGCGTACTGTTCGGACTCGCCCTCGGCCATCTGTTCGACCGCGGCGTGGTGCCCGGGCAGGCGGGCGGCGCCGCGCCCCGGGGTTTCATCGAGCCGCTGTTCGCCTTCCTCGGCGCCCTCACCAAGGCCGACGGCCGTGTGTCGGAACAGGAGATCGCCGCCACCGAGCAGCTCATGGCGCGCATGCGCCTGGATGCCGAACAGCGCCGCCTGGCCATCGCCAGCTTCACCGCCGGCAAGCAGAACGGCTATCCCGCCGCGCGCGCCGTGGCCGACCTGCGCGTCTGGACGCAGGGCCGGCGCGACCACGCCTACATCCTCATCGACCTCGTGCTCGATATCCTCGGCGTGGAAGGTCCGCCTGTGCCGGCCAAGCTGCAGCTCCTGCGCCAGCTCGCCTGGGCCCTGCATGTGCACGAGCGCGAATGGATCGCCCTGGCCGCGATGAAGGGCTACGGCTGGGCCTCGGGCGGTTCCGATCCGGGCGGCGCCCGCCAGCGCCATGCGCCGCCGCCGCGCGGACAGACCGCCGCCGCGCCCGACCCCTGGGCCGTGCTCGGCATTGCGCCCGACGCCGGTGAGCGCGAGATCAAGCGCGCCTACCGCAAACTGATGAGCGAGCACCATCCTGACAAGCTCGGCGATGTGCCCGACACGCTGCGCCAGCGCGCCGAAGAGCGCGCTCGTGAGATCAACGCCGCCTACGAGCGCATCAAGGCCGCCAAGGGCTTCAAGTAGGTCCGCCGCCGCGCCGCTACACTCCGCTTCCCGAACCGAGGCTCGACCCATGCGCCAGCCCGCCGTCATCGCGCCCTCCATCCTCTCCGCCAATTTCGCCCGGCTGGGCGAGGACGTGGACCGCGTGCTCGCGGCCGGCGCCGACTGGGTGCACTTCGACGTGATGGACAACCACTACGTGCCCAACCTCACCATCGGCCCGCTGGTGTGCGAGGCGCTGCGCAAGCACGGCGTGACCGCGCCGATCGACGTGCATCTGATGGTCAAGCCGGTGGACCGCATCGTGCCCGACTTCGCCCGGGCCGGCGCCTCGCTCATCAGCTTCCATCCCGAAGCCAGCGAGCACATCCATCGCACGATCCAGCTGATCAAGTCGCAGGGCTGCCAGGCGGGCCTGGTGTTCAATCCGGCCACGCCGCTGGACGTGCTGAAGCACGTGCTGGACGACCTCGACCTTGTCCTCATCATGTCGGTCAATCCCGGCTTCGGCGGCCAGAGTTTCATCCCCTCCGCGCTGCAGAAATTGCGCGCGGTGCGCGCGATGATCGATCGAAGCGGCCGCGCCGTGCGCCTGGAAGTCGACGGCGGGGTGAAGCCCGACAACATCGGTGAGATCGCCGCTGCGGGCGCCGATACCTTCGTCGCCGGTTCGGCGATCTTCGGCCAGGCGGACTACGCCGAGGTGGTGCGGCGCCTGCGTGCGGAGATTGCGGCGGTTGCCTGACTCCTGCGCCGCCGATCACCGCGGCGCCGATGCCGCCGCGTGGTTGCGGGTGCTCCCGTTCGCGCGCTCCGGCGCACAGCGCTGCCTGGCGCCGTCGTGGGGTCAGGCGAGCGAGCGCCGCGGTGTGGCGGCCGCCACGACGAACCTTGCCGGCGGCGGGCGCCGTGCGCATCAACCGCACACACGCGCCACCGCCGCGTGCAGGGAGGCCGCCACGCGCTCGCGCGTGTAGTGGGCGCTCACGTAGTCGCGCCCGGCCTGGGCGTGCCGGCGGCGCGCGTCGTCGTCGAGGGCCAGGGCGTCGCCCATGCGCTGTGCGCAGTCGGCAACACTGCGGTAGACGAAGCCGCAAGCGCTGCGCGCCACGTGTTCGGCCAGCACTTCGCTCGCCGCATTGACCACGACCGGCGCGCCCTGTGCCATGGCTTCCAGCGTGACGATCGAGAAGCTCTCGTGCGCGGAGGGCATGACGAAGGCCGCGCAGCCCGCCATCAGGGCTGACTTGCGCGCAGTGTCGACGTGACCGAGGAACGTCACGCCAGTCTGGCCCGCCAGGCCGAGGGCGTCGCTCCCGGTCAGCACCAGCTCCACCACGTGCTGTTCGCGCACCCGGGCGAACGCGGCGAGCAGGTCGGGTAGCCCCTTGCTGGCGTCGATGCGGCCGCAGTAGAGGAAGTATGGCGTCGCCCGCGTCTCTGCTGGCGCGGCGGCCGTGTCCACGGCCATGCCGATGACGTCGCCGGCCTCGACACCCCACAGGCGCGCGCCGAGGCGGCGTTCGGCCGCAGTGAGCCAGAGCAGGCCGGCGCAGTTCTGCCCGCGCTGGGCGTAGGCCGGCAGGTAGGCCGGTGGCTCGTCGTGCAGGGTGGGCACCAGAATGCGCTTGGCGCGCGGCACGAGGTCCAGGGCGAAATAGCTCGTGGGATAGAGGTAGGTGCAGGCGATGACTGCGGCATAGTCGTCCGCATGCGCGGCGAGGTGGTCGAGCAGGCCGGGACACCAGGGCCCCTGCACGCGGATGAATTCCTCGGCCAAGGCCTCGCGCCAGGCCTGCAGTCCGCCGTCACGCGCGTGGTCGGCGAGCAGGCGGCGGTGCAGCGCGGTGAAGGCGCGGCCGCGCGGAAAGGCTGTCGGAAAGCGCCGCACGATGATGCCGTCGACGGTCTCCGCACCTGCGGGCAGGGCGTTGTCCCAGGTGACGTAGTCGAGTGCGCAACTGGTCAGAATCTCGACCGCATGGCGCTCGCGCAGCAGCTGCGCGTAGTGCCAGGCCAGCGCCTCCGAACCGCCGAGGGCCTGGGCATGGCAGCGCTGCACGACCACGGCCAGGCGCTTCATGCGGGCCGCTCCAGCAGGGCGAGCAGTCGCTGCACGAGCACCTCCGGCGCGTAGTGCGTGCGGTAGCGCGCCCGCCCGGCGGCGGTGAGCGCGGCCCGCGCCTGCGCGTCGCGGCGCAGGCGCGCCACGCTGGCGGCGTACAGGCGCGGATCGTCCTCATGCCAGACCAGACCGGCATCGCCCAGGGTTTCCGCGAGCGCCCCGGCGTCGCGCGCCACCACCGGCACCGACAGCGCCATGGCCTCGGCCAGCGGCACGCAGAATCCCTCGTGGCGCGAGGGAATCACCAGCGCATCGGCGACCAGGTAGCAGGCCTTGAGCGCGGCTTCGCTGATATCGTCGAGCAGGTGCACGTGCGCTCCGATGCCCAGGCCGCCGATGCGTGCGCGCAGGCGCTGTGTGTAGCGCCGCAGGCGCCCATCGTGCTTGCCGACGATGAGCAGGCGTGCGTCGGCTTCCGCCTGGCGCAGGTACAGGGCGAAGGCGTCGAGCAGCGTGGCGTGGTCCTTGTTCGG
>DAOOVM010000248.1:0-4604 GCA_035370085.1 Rhodanobacteraceae bacterium
CCATTGGTCCCGGTGAAGGTGAAGCTGCCCACGCCGCCCTGGCTGATCTTCGTCAAGGTGAGCGTCGGCAGTCGGGCGTTCGTGAAGGTGCACGCGATGTTCGCGCCCGCCGCCGTGGCCGCCGCGCTGAGGATCAGGGTGTTGCCCGCCAGTGTCGCGGTGCCGCCGGGGCCCATGCCGGTGCAAGTGACCCCCGCCAGCACATAGCCGGGCGGCGCGGTTTCGGTGAGGGCGGTCACGACACCTGTCGTCGACAAGGTCTGGGTTGCCCCCGACACGCCCACGCCCGACGTCGTGGTCGTGATGGTCTGGGAAGCCCATCCATTGGTCCCGGTGAAGGTGAAGCTGCCCACGCCGCCCTGGCTGATCTTCGTCAGCGTCAGCGTCGGCCCAGCAAGGTCGTCGTTGGCGATCGTGCCCGTGGCGCTGGCCGGCAGGCCGACGGTGTAGCCGGTGCCGGCCGCCACGGTCAGGGTCACGGTCTCGTCGGGTTCGACGATGGTGTCCGCGGCGGGATCGATGCTGATCGTGGCGCTGGTGGCGCCGGCCGGGATGGTCACGGTGGCGACGTTGCCCGTGTAGTCGGTGCCCGAGGTGGCGGTGCCTGCCGTGGTGATGTTGACCAGCGTCGGCGAGGTGAGGTTGAGGCTGCGAGTGACCGTGAACGTGAGGTCGGTCGCGCCGTCTTCGCTCACGGACGCCGGCGACACCGCGATGGCGACGCTCGGCGGAGGGCTGACGGTGAGGGTGTAGTTCTCGACTTCGAAGTAGCTGCCCGGACCGGTGCTGGCGTCGGTGACGCGGATGGTGACCGGAAAGTTGCCGGCCGCCACGTTGGTGGTGCCGCTGACCACGCCGGCGCTGGACAGGGTGATGCCGGAGGGCAGCGCGCCCGTTTCCAGGCATAGGTGTAGGGCGCCACGCCACCGTTGGTGGACAGGGTCTGCGAGAACGCAGCGGCCTGGATGGCGGTGCCGGCCGGCGTTGCCAGGGACAGGGTCGGGTTCTGCACCGTGCCCGTGTAGCCCTTGTCGACGAATTGCGCCGTGGGCGTCCTGGAGTCGGTGGAGCGCACGCTGAAGGTGTAGCCGCCGCGCTGCGTGGGCGCGCCGCTGAGCACGCCGCCGCTGCTGAGCGTCAGGCCGGGCGGTAGCACGCCGCTCTGCAGCGTGTAGGTGTAGGCCCCGACGCCGCCGCTGGAGGTCAGGCTCTGCGAGAACGGCGTGCCGGCGGTCATCGCCGGCAGCGTGCCCGGCGAGACCGTGATGGGCGAGGTCGGCGCCGTGATGGTGATGGTCACGCCGACGGTTTCCTGCCCGCCCCCATTGCCGGAAGCGTCGGTGAACTCGAAATAGTCGCTGGTGGCGCTGTCGCCGTTGTGGCTGTAATCGACGAACCAGTTCGAACCGGTGATGCGCAGGTTGGCGCTGCCGTGTGCGGGCAACGCCGGCCCGTCGACCGGGCCGATCCCCGCGAATCCGATACCGAAGGGCGTGCAGTCGGTCACGTTGATGGAGACCGCGCCGCCTTTGGTCACGGTGCCGCTCTTGGCGGGACAGACGATCGAGGTGTGGGCTGCACTGGCCAGCGCGGGCCACAGCGCGGCCAGCGCCAGCAGGACGACCAAACCGGCACAGGTCGAACGGCCCCGACCTTTGGCGAAGAGCGACGTGAGCGTGTGCATTTCCCTATTCCCCTGTGGTTCGTTCCTGCGGGACGGTCTTGCGGGGTTTCGCACTGCCGCCGTAACGACGTCGCATCGGCAGCCAGGGGCATCGGTCAGCGCACGGCCGGCACGGCCGCGCTGGCCGCGCACCGCCCAGCGACGATCCGGCGCTGCGCCCTGCGGTGCCCTGCACCAGACCCGAACGACCGGTGTTTTCCCCTGGCAATCGACGGCGCGTTGGCCGGCCTCTGCAGACAGCGGATCGCGCGCCCGTCAATGCTAGGAGAAAAGCTCCGGGCGCGGGCAGCCGATGCGCGTCGATGGCGGTTGCTTGGCCCCCGCCGTCGTGTCGTTCGTCCCTCTCGATGGGCGCTGACTGCACGCCGCGGTCCGGCGCGCGCCAGGGCCGGAACGCCGCCGGCGCGCCGGCGGCGGGCGGCCTCGGCAGCGGCATGGGCCAGGGCTGCGGTGCGGTTGGAGGCCGCGCGGCGAATGGCCTATCATCCGGCGCGATGACCCAGCGCCAGCCCCTCGCCATTCTGTTCGCGGACGTGTCCGGCAGCACCAAGCTGTTCGAGACGCGCGGCGACGAGGTTGCCCGCCGCCTGGTGGCCTCGGTGCTGGGCGCCCTGGCCGAGGTCACGCAGCGCCACGGCGGCCGCGTCATCAAGACCATCGGCGATGAGATCATGTGCGTCTTCCCGGGCGCGCTGAACGGCCTGCTGGCCGCCACGGACATGCAGAAGCGCATCTCCGGGGATCTGGTCTTTGCCCGCGATAGCCTCGCCATCCGCGTCGGACTGCACTACGGCGAGGCATTGCTGGAAGACGATGGGGACGTGTACGGCGACGCTGTGAACACCGCCGCGCGCATGGCGTCCCTGGCCAAGCGCGAGCAGATCGTCACCACGGCCAGCACGGTCAGCGGGGTGACCAATTCCGGTGCCTTGCGCAGCCGCTCGCTCGGCACGGCGCGGGTGTCCGGCAAGCTCCTGCCCATCGAGATCGTCGACCTGATGTGGCAGGAGGACACCTCCAACGTCACCACGGTGCAGCGCGTGGTGCGCCTGAGCGACGTGGCCACACCCAAGGCGCGCCTGGTGCTGCGCTACAAGAGTCAGGCCTTCGAGGTGGACGAACTGGCGCCGCCCTTCAGCCTGGGACGCGAAGTGGGCAACAACGTGGTGGTGGAAGCCGAGTGGGTCAGCCGGACCCATGCGATGGTCGAGTTCAAACGCGGCCATTTCGTCCTCAGCGACCGCTCCACCAACGGCACCTGGGTCAAGGTGGGCAACGACGACGAGCTGCGCCTGCACCGCGATGAGGTGCACCTGCGCAAGACCGGCATCATCAGCCTGGGCCAGGAATCGGCCATCAACAGCGAGCACGTCCTCTACTACCAGTGCATCGAGGCGTGAACCTTCGTGTCCGGCCCGCCGCAACGGTGGGCATTGGCAGGCCTCCTGCTGGATGATGACCTGAACGCCCAGGACCGGCCTACCGCCGGCGTCGGGCCCACAGGGGTTGGTGATGGCGGACGACACGATGGCTCCTTCCGCGGGAGCCGATACCGAGGTGCGCTTGCTCGATGGCCGCACCGTGCATGCCGCGTTGGCTGCGCCGTTCCAGCCTGAACAGGCGCTGCAACTGCGCCTTGCCGACGGCCAGCCCCTGGCGGTGCCGCCCGCGGCCTGGCGCGCCGTGCTGCATTTCGTCGACTCGCACGCCGCGCCGGATGCGCAGCCGGCACCGCCCTTCCTGCTCACCCTGACCGACGGCTCCAATATCGGCGGCCAGCTGCGCGGCATGCGCGCGCGCCGCGACGGGCTGCAGTTGCGTGGCATCGTCGCCGACCGTTCGGCGCAGATCTACGTGCCCTACCTGGCCATGTCGGGCCTGGCGGTGGAGCCCGCGGCAGGCCAGGTCGCGAGCACCGGCCGGAGCAGCGGCCGCGCGGTGGTGTTACGCAGCCTGGGCGACGTGCAGCGCTTCCTGGCGGTCCAGGGCGGACGCTCGGCCGTGGCCGAGCTGCCCGTCATCGACGTCGCCGACGCGACCGCCTCCGCCGGCAGCGAGGAAGCCATGGCTCCCTACCGCCTGGCCGCGCGCCTCGGGCTGCCGGTGCTGGAACTGGCCGCCCTGCCGCTGCCCCTGCCGGCCAGTGACGCGTTTCCTCCCGCCCTGGCGCGCCGGCTGGGTGTCGTCCCGGTGGCCGGCGACGAGCATGTGCTGCTGGTCGCCACCAGCGAGCCGGCCAACCAGGAGGTGCTGCGCGCGCTGGAGTTCGTCGTGCCGCAGCGCATCGTCCCGGTGCTGGCCTCGCACGAGGCGATCCACCGCGTGCTGAGCGAAGCCTACGACCGCACCGAGGACGAGGCCCTGGTGCGTCAGCTCGGCCTGGACCGGGCCACCGGCAGCAATGGCACGGAGCTGGCGCAACGCGAGGCCGAGCGCCTGTCCGCCGAGCGTCCGGTGGTCAAGCTGGTGACCGAAATGATCGTGGACGCCCTGCACCGGCGCGCGTCCGACATCCATATCCGCCCCGGCACCAGCGACGTGGAGCTGCTGTTCCGCATCGACGGCGAGTTGCTCCGCGTGCGGCGCTTCCTGCGCCCGCTGCTGCCGGCCATCGTCAGCCGCATCAAGGTGATCGGCAGCATGAATCTGGCCGAGCACCGCGTGCCGCAGGATGGCCGCGCTACCTTGAGCGAGGGCGGCCACGCCGTGGACCTGCGCATCTCCGTGCTACCTACGGTGGACGGCGAGAGCGTGGTGATCCGCCTGCTCAACACGCGCGATGGCCTGCGCCGCCTGGGCGAGGTGGGCTTCTCGGCACACGACGAGCAGGTTCTGCGCGACATCCTCGGCCGCGACCACGGCATGTTGCTGGTCACCGGTCCCACGGGCTGCGGCAAGTCCACCACGCTGTACGCGGCGC
>DAOOVM010000249.1:0-4572 GCA_035370085.1 Rhodanobacteraceae bacterium
ACCACCTTCTGGTGGCGGCGCTGCATGGAGCAGTCGCGCTCGCCGAGGTGGATGGCATTGCCCTGGCCGTCGGCCAGCACCTGGATCTCCACGTGGCGCGGGTTTTCGAGGAATTTCTCCATGTAGACCATGTCGTTGTTGAAGGCCGCCTTGGCCTCCGACTTGGTCAGGGTGATGGCGTTGTGCAAATGCGCCTCGGTGTGCACCACGCGCATGCCGCGGCCGCCGCCGCCGCCGGCCGCCTTCACGATCACCGGGTAGCCGATGTCGCGCGCGATGCGCGCGTTCTCCTCGGGGTCGTCGCCGAGCGGACCGCCGGAGCCCGGCACGCAGGGCACGCCGGCGGCCTTCATCGCCTTGATCGCCTCGACCTTGTCGCCCATCAGGCGGATCACGTCGGCGGTCGGGCCGATGAAGATGAAGCCGGAGGACTCGCAGCGTTCGGCGAAGTCGGCGTTTTCGGACAGGAAGCCGTAGCCCGGGTGGATGGCCTGGGCATCGGTCACTTCCGCCGCGGCGATGATGGCCGGAATGTTGAGATAGCTCTCCGCTGCCGGCGCCGGGCCGATGCACACCGACTCGTCGGCCATGGCCACGTGCTTGAGGTTACGGTCGACGGTGGAGTGCACCGCCACGGTCTTGATGCCGAGCGCATGGCAGGCGCGCAGCACGCGCAGGGCGATTTCGCCGCGGTTGGCGATGACGACTTTGTCGAGCATGGGGGTGCGCTCAGCCGATCACGAACAGCGGTTCGTCGAACTCCACCGGCTGGCCGTTGGTGGCAAGGATGGCGACGATCGTGCCGGACTTGTCGGCCTCGATCTGGTTGAACATCTTCATCGCCTCGATGATGGCCAGGGTGTCGCCGGCCTTCACGGCCTGGCCGACGCTGACGAAGGCGGGTTTGTCCGGGGCCGGCGAGGCGTAGAAGGTGCCGACCATGGGCGAGCGCACGATGTGGCCTTCGGGCAGGGTCTTGCCGGAGGCCGGCGCCGCGGCCGCGTCGCCCGACGGCGGCAGGGCGGTGCCGGGGGTGCGCGGCGGCTCCATGTGCACGTGGGTCACCGGCGCGGCCGGCGCGGCCATGGCCATGGGCGCCATGCCCTTGGGGATGCGCGAGAGCCGCACCACTTCCTCGCCTTCCTTGATTTCCAGTTCGGCGAGGTTGGATTCCTCGAGCAGGTCGATCAGCTTCTTGATCTTGCGCAGGTCCATGACGGTGTCCTTACGGAAAAGCGGGTGAAGGGTCGGGCGGCTCAGGCCAGGCGCGCCAGCGCCGCCTGCAGGGCCAGGCGGTAGCTGTCGGCGCCGAAACCGGCGATCACGCCCACCGCCGCGTCGGCGAGGTAGGAGTGGTGGCGGAAGGGCTCGCGCGCGTGCACGTTGGACAGGTGCAGTTCGATGAACGGGATGGCCACACCCAGCAGGGCGTCGCGCAGGGCCACGCTGGTGTGCGTGAACGCGGCCGGATTGATCAGGATGAAGGCGGTGCCGTCGTGCGCGGCGGCGTGGATGCGCTCGATCAGGACGTGCTCGGCATTGCCCTGCAGGCAGCTCAGCTCGTGCCCGGCGGCCTGCGCCAGCGCGGCCAGCTCCGCATCGATGGCCGCGAGCGTGGTGTGGCCATAGGTGTCCGGCTCGCGCGTGCCCAGCAGGTTGAGATTGGGGCCGTGCAGGACCAGGATCTTGGCCACCGGCTTGCTCCGCCCCGGCACCCGCCGGGCAAGGGGCGCAAGTCTGCGCGAGGACGGGGCGATTGTCCAGAACGCCTCATTTCGGCGACGTTTGCCGAAATTCTTCTAGGGCGTGGGAGCGAGCCAGTCGCGCACCGTCGCTAAGTCGAGCTCGCCCAGGCGCTGGCGCTCGATGCGGCCGTCGGCACCCACGAGCACGCTGTAGGGCAGGGCGCCGCGGGTGTCGCCGAACGCCAGCGCGGGATTGGGGGCGTCCGCCGGGGCCAGCAGCACCGGGTAGCTGACCGGCGTCTGGCGCAGGAAGGCGCGCACCGCCTCGGCGTCGTCGAGGGCGATGCCGACCACTTCCACCCCGGTTCCTGCCCGTTCCCTGCGCACCTGATCGAGCGCCGGCATTTCCTCGCGGCACGGCGCGCACCAGGTGGCCCAGAAGTTGATCAGCAGACGATGGCCCGACCACTCGCCGAGGCTGCGCGCGCGGCCGTCGACATCGACGAGGGCCGGGTCCGGGCGCGACTCGCCCACCCGCGCCACGGCAATGCCGGCCGGGGCGGCGGGCGTGCTGGCCTCGGACCAGGCCCGGGCGAGGCCGCCGGCGCCCGCGCGCTCGAGCAGGCCCAGCAGCGCCGGCGGTGGCCCGCGGTGGCCGAGGAAGCTGCCGGCCACCACGCCGCCGGCGCCGGCCAGGACCGCCAGCAGCAGGATGCCGAGGATCTGCCGCACGTTCACGTCAGCGGCTCGCCGCTTCCAGGGCCTCGCGCACGCTGCCCTGCGTGAGCACGGTCGGCAGGGTGCGGCCGGGACCGCCGCCGCGCGGGAACACCACGTAGAGGGGCACGCCGACGGCGCGGAATTCGCGCAGGAAGTCTTCGATCTCCGGATTGGGGTCGGTCCAGTCCCCCACCATGAACACCGTGCCCGTGCGTTGCAGCAGCTCGCGGAACGCCTCGGTGTGCAGCACCGCACGTTCGTTGACCTTGCAGGTGGTGCACCAGTCGGCGGTCATGTCGACAAACACCGCCTTGCCCTCGGCGCGCAGGCTGGCAAGCTTCGCCCGGGTGAAGGCCACGGCGCCGTCGCTGCGCGCGGCGGCCGTGGTGCCGCTCTTCTCGATGCGCCCCACGCCCTGCAGGGCGGCGAGCGCGGCGAGCAGGGGCAGCAGGGCGAGCAGCCGCCAGCCGAGGCCGCGGTAGCGGCTGCGCTCGAACCACCACAGCGCCAGCGCCAGCGCGACGGCGCCGGCCAGCACCAGGCCTACCGCGTCGATGCCGCGCTGGTGGCCCAGCACCCACACCAGCCACACCGCCGTGAGGTACATCGGATAGGCGAGCACCTGCTTGAGCGTGTCCATCCAGGCGCCGGGCTTGGGCAGCCAGCGGCCGATCGCGGGCACGAAGCCGATCAGCAGAAAGGGCAGGGCGAGGCCGAGACCCAGGGCGAGGAACACCGCCAGGGCCACCGGCGCCGGGCTGGCGAAGGCGAAGGCCAGGGCCGAGCCCATGAAGGGTGCGGTGCAGGGGCTGGCCACCACGCAGGCCAGCACGCCGGTGAAGAAATCCCCTGCCGGTCCGGAGCGTTGCGTCAGCGATTGCCCGACGCCGGCCAGGCTGGCGCCGAACTGCACCACGCCCGAGAGGCTGAGGCCTACCGCCAGCATCACGTACACCAGGCCAGCCACGACCAGCGGCTGCTGCAGCTGGAAACCCCAGCCGAAGGCGTGGCCGGCGCCGCGCAGGGCCAGGGCCAGCAGGCCCAGGGCGCCGAAGGACAGCATCACGCCGGCGGTGTAGTACAGCGCGTGCCGCCGCGCCGCCTGCGGGCCTTCGCCGCTTTCCAGTACAGCGATGGCCTTGAGCGAGAGGATGGGCAGCACGCAGGGCATGAGGTTCAGGATCAGGCCGCCGCCGAGCGCCAGCAGCAGGGCCAGCGGCAGGGAGACGCCCGCCGGCGCCAGGCTTTCCGGACGGCCCTCCTGCGTCGCCTGCATCGCCGGCTGCGTCGCTGCATTGGCGGCGCTGGCGGCGACCTGCTGCGGCGTCGCCGCGGGCAGTTCCACCGACACCGTGCGCGTCATCACCGGGTAGCACACGCCGCCGTCCTCGCAGCCCTGGAATTCGGCGGTCAGGGCCAGCGGGCTCGCCGCACCGTCGCTGCGCGCCAGGGGCAGCGGCAGCTCCACCTGGTCGAAGTACACCGTGACCTGGCCGAAGTGCTCGTCCTGGTGACTGACGCCGGCGGGCCAGCGCGGCGCACCCAGATGCGCACCCGCCGCGTCGCCGAGGGTCAGCTGCGTCTTGTCGCGGTACAGGTAGTAACCCTTGGGCATGGTCCAGCGCGCCAGCAGCTCGGTCGGGCTCGTGGCGATGGCCTCGAAGCGGAAGGCCTGTTCGGGCGGCAGGGGCAGCCCTTGCGCCGCGGGCGCGGCGGCCCCCTCGCTGGGCGCTTCGATCCTTCCGCCGATCTGTCCCAGTGCGGCGGACAGTGGGCTGGCGGCACTGCCGGCGGCGGTGGCCGCGGGCGCGGCGGCGGAGGCGGCGGGCAGGGCCAGGGTGAGCCGGGTTGGATGCGGCGGGTAGCAGATCTTGGGCTCGACCTCGTGGCAGCCCTGCACGGTGACGGTGAGCTCGACCGTGCCGGCGGCCGGGTTGTCCAGCGTGAACGCCTGGCTGGCCTGCACGGCGTGGTGGTAGACCTCGACCTCGCCGAAGGTCTCGTCGTTCTTCTTCTCGCCGGCAGGCAGGTCGAGCACACCCAGGGTGACGCCGGGTCCGGCTTTCACCTTGATGCGGGCGCGGTAGAGGTAATAGTTGTCGGCGATCTTCCAGTCGAGCTGCACGCGGTCGCGCGTGGGCGCGCTGGCGCTGAGGGCGAAGGCCTG
>DAOOVM010000250.1:0-4548 GCA_035370085.1 Rhodanobacteraceae bacterium
GCCCCGTGCCGGGTCCATGCCCAGGAAAGCGAGCGCGGCGCGCAGCGCGGGCAGGGGATCGCGGCGATCGACGGCACAGGCGCGCTCCTGCTTGGACAGCTTGCGTCCGCTGGCATCCAGCGCCAACGGCAGGTGCGCATAGCCCGGGGTGGCGTAGCCGAGCAGCCGCTGCAGCCAGATCTGCCGTGGCGTGGCGTCGAGCAGGTCGGCGCCGCGGACGATCTCGCCGATGCCCTGGGCGGCATCGTCCACGACGACAGCGAGCTGGTAGGCGAAGTAGCCCTCCACGCGCTTGATCACGAAGGGGCCCACGTCCCGGGCGAGACGCTGCTGAAACGGGCCCTGGATCAGATCGGTGAAGCCGATGACGACGTCCGCGACGCGCACGCGCCAGGCGGGCGCTGTGGCCCCGGCGCCTGTCGTGCCGACGCAGCTCGGCGGGTGGACGCCGCGCAGCGCCGCGAGGGCGCTGCGGCTGCAGCGGCAGGGAAACGCCTGGCCGGCTTCGAGCAGGCGCGAGAAGGCCAGCGCGTAGGCATCCTGTCGCTGGCTCTGGAACCAAACGGGCTCGTCCGACTCCAGCCCAAACGCGGCCAGCGTGGCGAGGATGTCCTCGGCTGCCCCGGGCACCTCCCGCGGTGGGTCGATATCCTCGATACGCACCAGCCAGGTGCCGCCCAGCGCCCGCGCGCGCAGCCAGCTGCCCAGCGCCGTCACGAGGGAGCCGAAGTGCAGAGCGCCAGTGGGCGAGGGGGCGAAGCGGCCGCGATAGGCCGGCGGGGAACCTTTCATGGCGGGGCGAGTCTCGGGCAGGCGTGACCCATGCTAGCGGGCGCGCGGCGGCTGCGGGCGCCCTTGTCGCCACGGCGTCCGCCCCCATACTCGCGCTGCGGGCGCCGCCCGGACCCAACTCACAACGGACTCTCCATGAAGCGGATACTGCTCTTCGTCGCCACCAACGTCGCGGTCCTGTTCCTGTTGAACATCGTGCTGCTCGTGCTGCAGCAGGTGTTTCACGTGCGTCTCGGCAATACGGCCGGCCTGCTGGTGATGGCGGCCGTGCTGGGCATGGGCGGGTCCTTCATCTCGTTGGCCATGTCCAAGTGGATGGCCAAGATGTCGACCGGTGCGCAGGTCATCACGCAGCCGCAGAACGAGGCGGAACGCTGGCTGCTGGCCACCGTGCAGCGCCAGGCCCAGGCGGCCGGTATCGGCATGCCCGAGGTGGCCGTATACGACGCGCCTGAAATGAACGCCTTCGCCACCGGCATGAGCCGCAACAGCTCGCTCGTGGCGGTGAGCACCGGACTGCTGCGCAGCATGGACCGCGACCAGGTGGAAGCCGTTCTCGGCCACGAGATCTCCCATGTCGCCAACGGCGATATGGTCACCCTGACCCTGATCCAGGGCGTGTTGAATACCTTCGTGATCTTCCTCGCCCGCATCATCGGTTCGCTGGTCGACGGCGCGCTGCGCGGCAATCGGGATGACAACTCCGGCGGTGGCTTCGGCTACTTCATCACCGTCACGGTGATGCAACTGCTGCTCGGATTCCTCGCCTCGCTGATCGTCATGTGGTTCTCGCGCTGGCGCGAGTTCCGCGCCGATGCGGGCGGAGCCTCCCTCGCCGGCCGGCAGAAGATGATTTCCGCGCTGGAGCGGCTGTCGGCGGGGCACGGCGAGAATTCCCTGCCACAGGCCGTGGCGGCGTTCGGCATCTCCGGTCACTTCGGCAGGTTGCTGGCCAGCCATCCGCCGATCGAGGAGCGCATCGCCGCCCTGCGTGCCGGCCAGTCCTGAGCGTCTCGCGCCCCGGTTTCGGGGCGCGACTGCCCGAATATGAAAACGGCCCCACGTGGGGCCGTCCTTGCCAGACCGGCGCAGCGATGCGTCAGGCCGCGTGCGTCTCGTAGGCCATGACCTTCTCCGGCTCCTGCAGGAAGTTGCCCTGCACGAAGTTGACACCGCAGGAGAAGAGAATGGACATGCTCGCCGCATCCTCCACGAACTCTGCCACCGTGAGCTTGCTCTGGTGGTGCGCCTGGTCGCAGAGTTCCTTGATCTTCTCCTGGTTTTCCTTGTTCTTCGGCAGCTCGGCCATGAAGTTGCGGTCAAGCTTGAGATAGTCGGCGTCGACGTGCTTGAGCAGCTGGAAGGAGTTCAGGCCGGCGCCGAACTGCTCCAGGGCGAAGCCGCAGTGCAACTGCTTGAGGCCGGCGACGAAGGTGCGCGCCGGCTTCAGATTCACCACGACCTTGCTCTCTGGCATTTCAAACACGAGGGCGTCGCCGCGCAGGCGCGCGTTCTTGAGCTGCTGCGCCAGCCAGGGCAGCAGGGTCTGGTCTTCCAAGGTCTGCGGCGCGAGCTTCACGAAGAACGTTGTCTTGTGTCCCACCTTCTCGCGGTCGACCAGGGCCTTGATGGCGTGGCCGATGACCCAGCGGTCGATCTGCGGCATCAAACCGTGCTGTTCCGCCACCGGCAGGAAGAAATTCGGCGTGATTTCGCCCTTGGGCCCGTTCATGCGCAAGAGGATCTCGTAGAACTCGCCCTCGGCGCCGTGCAGGCTGATGATCGGCTGGTAGAACAGCACAAATCCATCGCTCGACAGTGCCTCCTGGACCAGCTTCAGCCAGTGCCGGGACTTTTCCTCCGTGGCCTTGTCCTGGGCGGCGGGGTCGAACACGATCACGCGGTTGCCGCCTTCGCTCTGCGCTGTGCGCAGGGCGCCATTGGCCTGGGCGAGGATGGTCTGCGAGTTGGCGTTCTTTTCCCCAATCAGCGAGCCGCCGATACTCATAGTGACGCTGATGGACTGCTTGCCGATGTCGAAGATGCGCTCGCTGTAGGCCTTGCGCAGCACCTCGGCTAGTTGTTTGACACCCTCGCTGTCACGGTCGGTGGCCAGCACCGCAAAGGTGTGGTCGGCGAAGCGCGCGGCGAGGTCGCTCTCCTTCAGGTGCCGTCGCATGAGATTGGCGATGTCGCCGAGCAGCAGGTCGGCGTTGCCGATGCCGATGGTGTCGAGCACCTGCTTGAAGTTGTCCGGCTCGAGCAGCAGCAGCGCGCGGCTGGACGCTCCCGTCGCCACCTGGGCCACGGCGCTGTCGAGTTCGTTGATGGCGTGCTGGCGGTTGTACAGGTCGGTGACCAGGTCGCGCGAGCGCAGCGCGTCCAGTTCCTTTGCCAATTCGGGATTGGCCTCCTGGCGCCGGAAGATGATCTGCTGGCAGGGTTCGCCCTCGTAGCTCGCCTCGGCGAATTCCATTACCGCGTCGAAGGTGGAGCCGTCGGCCCGCTGGGCCTTGAGGTTCAGGCGCTGTGGCGGCTTCTCACCCTTGGACAGTTTCTTCAGCAGCGACTTGAAATCGTCGGCATCGTCGGCAGCGATCATGTCGAGGATGGACATGCCCTCGACTTCCTCGAAATCCTCGAAGCCGAACATCTCGAGGTAGGCCTTGTTCGCGCGGACGTGCATGCCCTCGTGCACGTAGGCGATCGGATCGCGCGAGGAATCGAGCAGGGCGTCGCAGCGGCGCTCGGTCTCGCGCAGAGCCGCCTCCAGGCGCCGCACGCCGCGGCGCATGGCCAGCGCCTCGAACTCGCGCTTGACCACCATCTGCAGGTGTTCCGGTCGCGCGCGCAGGGCCATGGCGCGCGCGCCGCTGCGGAAGGCGGAGACGATCTGGTCCTCGGTCACGCCGGCCCCATTGGCCACCACGGCGATGTCCTTGCCCGTTCGATTGACGGCCTCGGCGACCTGGGCCAGCGCGAGCGACTTGGCCGCGAGGTTGACCAGCACGATGTGTGGGGTCTGGCTGACGAGCTGTTCTTCCAGCTCCGCCTCGTTGGCCGCTCGGGCCGGGCGTACGGCAATGCCGCCGTTGCGCAGCACGCTGATCATCTGCTCGGCATCTTCCACCGAGTCCTCGATCAGCAGCAGCTTGATGACGTTGTCCTGCTTGCTCATGTCCTGGGCGCCAGAGGGGCGTGGCGTGGGGGTGGCGGCGGACGGTCGGGGGCGACCGGCGCCGCATCCATGGCACCTGTTGCGAGCGAGGCGCCGTTCGTCGGAGGTTTTACCGGATTCATCCGGCTATTTCCATACGGCATGTTGCGTAAGGCGCAGCGGGTCACAGCGGCGTCTTGGCGCGCTCGCCGGCCACCTCGCGCACCAGGCGCGGCACCAGGTAGCCGGGCAGGCGCTGGCGCAGATCCTCCACCAGGGTGCGGGCGCGGAGATCGTCCACCTCGAAGTGCGCGGCGCCGCGCACGCGGTCGAGCTGGTGCAGGTAGTAGGGCAGCACGCCGGCGGCCATGAGGCGCTCGGAGAGGTCGGCCAGGGTCGCGGCGTCGTCGTTGACGCCGCGCAGCAGCACGGCCTGATTGAGCAGGCTGGCACCGCTGGCGCGCAGGCGGGCGCAGGCCGAGTCCACCGCGGCGTCCAGTTCATTGGGGTGGTTGACATGCAGCACGACCACCTTCTGCAGGGGCAGGGCAAGCAGCCAGTCTGCGAAGGCGTCGTCCACGCGTTCGGGCAGGACCACC
>DAOOVM010000251.1:0-4539 GCA_035370085.1 Rhodanobacteraceae bacterium
CCACCAGCAAGTGCTTTTCCGGCAGGTGCCAGCCGCGCGGCCGCACGATCAGCACCGCGGGATCGGGCTTCAGGCGGTACTCGCGGCCGTCGGCGGAGCGGAACTCGATCGTCCCGTCCACCGCGTCGCGCAGGTTGACCTGGCCCTCCAGCAGGTTGTCCCAGGTCGGCGAGGTGGAATCCTCGAAATCCGCCATGAACACCTTGGCGCCCGAGTTCAGCGCATTGATGATCATCTTGCGGTCGACCGGGCCGGTGATTTCCACGCGGCGGTCCTGCAGGGCCGCAGGCACCGGCGTCACGGTCCAGTCCGATTCGCGGATCTCGCGCGTCTCGGGCAGGAAATCGGGCAGCTCGCCGGCATCGAAGCGCGCCTGGCGGGCCTCGCGCGCGGCCAGCAGGCTGCGGCGGGTGGGCTCGAAGCGGCGGTGCAGGTCGGTGAGGAAGGCCAGGGCGCCGCGCGTCAGGATCTGTTCGTAGCCCGGGCGCAGGGCGCCGCGCAGCTGCGCGGGATCGGTGTCGAGGTGTTCGACCGGAACGGCCATGGCGGGTCCCCTGATGAACGGCATGTCGGGCAGACTATGCGTGCAGCGCAGCATTTGACAAAGCAAAGGTTTCAATCAGTATGTTTGACATCGTCAAATTGATGCCAAGCGATTGAAAACCCGTGGCCCCGCCCGACGATTTGAATCCCGGCTCTAGGCCGGCGCCGCCGCGGCGCACGCGCAAAAAAGCCAAGGCGCGCCGCGCGCGCCCGGCAGAAGAGCCGCGCTATTACTACAAGGGCAACCGCCTCAAGCAGTTGCGCGCCTTCTGCTACGTGGTGAAGTTCGGCACCCTGGCGCGCGCGGCCGAGGCCCTGTTCCTGTCCCAGCCCTCGGTCAGCCTGCAGCTGTCGGCGCTGGAGAAGGAGCTGGGCACGCGCCTGCTGGAGCGCGCCCGGCCGCGCTTCGTGCTCACGCGCGAGGGGCAGATGCTGTACGAGCTGGCCCGCCCGGTGGTGGAGGGCTTCGAGAGCCTGGACCAGCAGTTCCGCAGCCAGCTGCAGGGCCTGGACGCGGGCGAAGTGAACATCGCCGCCGGCGCCTCCACCATCCAGTACCTGCTGCCGGCGCTGGTGCGCGCCTTCCGCGAGCAGCAGCCGGCCGTGCGCCTGCAGCTGCACAACGTCACCGGCCGCGACGGTCTGGCCCTGCTGCGCCAGGACCAGGTCGACTTCGCCGTGGGCTCGATGCTCGACGTGCCGCACGACCTCAGCTACGAGCCGGTGCAGTGGTACGACCCCATGCTGATCCTGCCGCGCGGCCACCCGCTGGCAGCCAAGGCCGAAATCCACCTGGAAGACCTCTCGCCCTACGGACTGATCCTGCCGCCGCAGCGCCTGACGACCTACCGCCTGGTGGATCTGGTGTTCCAGCAGCGCCGCGTGCCCTACCGCGTGGCCATCGAAGTGGGCGGCTGGGAGGTGATCAAGCAGTACGTGGCCATGGACCTCGGCATCTCCATCGTGACCGGCATCTGCATCACGCCCGAGGACGAGCAGCGCCTGGTGGTGCGCAACCTGCGCCAGTACTTCCCGCAGCGCAGTTACGGCGTGGTCATGCGCAAGGGCAAGTACCTGTCGCCGCAGGCCCGCGCCTTCATCGAGCTGATCAAGCCCGATCTGTTCGCCCGGCGCGACTACTTCGATACGGGGCATTCCGAGCGCTGAGGCCCGGACCTACTCCGAGCCGGCCGCCGCCGCGCGTTCGCGTCCGCGCCGCACCTGCACGAGCTGGGCGAGGATGCTGACGGCAATCTCCTCGGGCGTCTGCGCGTCGATGTCCAGGCCGATCGGCGCGTGCAGCGCCTGCAGGGCCGCCGCGTGCTGCGGCAGGGCGGCGCGCACGGTGGCGATGCGGCGGGCGCTGCCCATCATGCCGAGGAACGCCGGCGGTTGCCGGCACAGCACGTCCAGCGCGGCCACGTCGCTGGGGTAGTCGCGGTTGAGCAGCACGGCGTAGACGTCGCGCGGGGTTGCCAGCGCCTGCGCCAGCACGGTGGGCTCGCCGCACAGCACGGTGGCGCCGGCGAAGCGTCCGTCGGCAAAGCACTCCGCGCGCGCATCCTGCACCCAGATCTCGAATCCGAGCGCCTGCGCCGCCTCGTGCAGGGCCAGACCGCAGTGGCCCGCGCCGACGATGAGCAGGCGCGCCTGCGGCCGCAGGCGCTGCGGCGGCAGATCGGGCGCGGGTTGCCAGTCCAGGGTTTCGCCGCGCCGCAGGGCGGCGCAGAGCGCCTGCGCCCGCGCGCAATCGGCCGCGCCGTGCCAGCGCTGCAAGCGCACCTGCATGTGCCCACCGCAGACGCCCGCGGCACCGGCGCGGCCGCTCAGGTCGATGGCCAGATCGGTCTCGTCCTGCGCGTTCGTCAGCAAGGTGCGCGCCGTGGCGATGACGCGCGCCTCCGCCTGGCCGCCACCGACGCTGAAAGCGCACCAGTCGGCCGCAATCAGCATGCGGCTGCCAACCCGGCGCGGCGTGGCACCGCGCGCCCGGTGCACCGTGGCGAGCACCACGGCCTCGTGCTCCAGGCGTGCCGCCAGGCACGTGAACAGCCGCTCGTCCATCAGGCGCCTGCGCGCACGCGGGCGATGGCGGCGTGGATGGCCTCGGGTGTGGCCGGCGCACCCAGCGCCACCTCGCGCGGTGGGGAGTGCGGCGGCGCGAACGCTGCCACCGCGTCGCGCAGGGCCTCGCGCACGGCCAAGGCGAGCATCAGCGGTGGTTCGCCCACGGCCTTGCTGCCGAGGATCACGTCGGTGCTGGGCGGCCGCGGACGGCGGAACAGGCTGACGCGGAAATCGCGCGGCACCTCGCCCACGGTGGGGATCTTGTAGGTGCTGGGCGCGTCGGTGAGCAGCTTGCCCGCGGTGTTCCAGCGCAGTTCCTCGCAGGTAAGCCAGCCCAGGCCCTGCACGAAGCCGCCTTCGATCTGGCCGCGGTCGATGGCCTCGACCAGGGAATCGCCGACGTCGTGCAGGATGTCCACGCGGCACAGCGTGTGCACGCCGGTGTAGCCGCACACCTCCACCTCGCACACGGCCGCGCCGAAGGCGAAGTAGTAGAAAGGATGGCCGCGCCCCTTGGCGCCGTCCCAGTGGATGAGCGGCGTGCGATAGAAGCCGGTAGCGGAGAGGCTGACGCGCGCGTGGTAGGCCGCATCGGCCACGGCGGCGAAGGGCACGGTCCTTTCCGGGGCGGAGCGCAGATGTGCCGCATCGTCGGCGAACACCACCTCGGCCACGTCGCCGCCCAGCAGTTGGGCTGCCACCGGTGCCAGCCGTGCCAGCAGGGTCTCGCAGGCAGCCTTCACCGCCTGACCGTTGAGGTCCGAGCCGCTGCTGGCCGCGGTGGCCGAGGTGTTCGGCACCTTGTCGGTACTGGTGGGCATGAGACGCAGGCGCGCCACGTCCACGCCCAGCGTGCGCGCAGCCACCGCAAGCATCTTGGTGTGCAGCCCCTGGCCCATCTCGGTGCCGCCGTGATTGAGCTGCACGCTGCCGTCAGCGTAGATGTGCACCAGGGCGCCGGCCTGGTTGTATTCGGTCTTGTTGAAGGAGATGCCGAACTTCACCGGCGTGATGGCGAGACCGCGCTTGCGCTGCGGGTGTGCGGCATTGTGCGCGTCCACGGCGCGCCGCCGCGCGGCGAAGTCGCTGTCCAACAGCAGTTGCGCCCACAGCTCGGGCAGGTGGTTGTCCACCACCGGCTGGCCGTAGTGGGTGAAGTTGCGCTCCGGCTGTGCGGCGTCCTCGCGGTAGAAGTTGCGCTCGCGTACCTGCTCCGGCGGCAGGCCGAGGTGCTGTGCCACGCGCGCCAGGATCTCCTCTCCGACCAGCATGCCCTGCGGTCCGCCGAAGCCGCGGAAGGCGGTGTTGGAGGCGAGGTGGGTCTTGGCGATCAGGCCGGTGATGCGCACGTTCGGGCAGAAGTAGGCGTTGTCCACGTGCACCATGGCGCGCATCAGCACGGGCGGAGAGAGATCGCAGCTCCAGCCACCGTCGGCGTACAGCGCCACGCGCAGCGCGCGCAGTTCTCCTTCGGGTGTGAAGCCGACCTCGTAGCGCGCGTGGAAGGGATGGCGCTTGCCGGTGAGCTGCATGTCCAGGCTGCGCGGTAGCTTGATGCGCACCGGCCGGCCGGTGCGCCAGGCCGCGAGGGCGGCTACCGCCGCATAGGGATTGGCCTGGGTCTCCTTGCCGCCGAAGCCGCCGCCCATGCGCAGGCTGCGGCACACCACGCGGTGGCTGGGCAGGCCGAGCACGCGCGCGACGATGATCTGCGTTTCGGTCGGGTGCTGGGTGGAGGACACCACCTGCACCGTGCCCTCGGAGTCGATGCTGACCCAGCTCGCCTGGGTTTCCAGGTAGAAGTGGTCCTGGCCGCCCGAGCGGAACGTGCCCGACAGGCGGTGCGGCGCGCGGGTAAGCGCCTCCGCCGCGTCGCCGCGCGCGAGGTGCACCGGCGGCAGCACGAACGACGCGGAGGCCATCGCCTCC
>DAOOVM010000252.1:0-4538 GCA_035370085.1 Rhodanobacteraceae bacterium
TGCGCGCCTCAGCCGCGCGGCGGCGCCCTGGCCGCGACGAAGGCGAGGCCGAGGCCGAGCAGGAGCAGGGCGAGGCGGTTGTCCACCGGCACTTCGCGCGGCGCGGCGGCGATGGTCACCGTCGCGGTCGCCAGGCACGGCGCCGGCGTCTGCTGCGGCATGCACAGGGTCGACGACGAGGGCTGCACGGAGACGGCGTTGAGCACTGCGCCGCTGGCCGTGCCGGAGACCGTCGCGGCCACCGAGTAGACGAGCTGCCCTCCCACCGGGAAGCTGGGAATGGTCTCGTTGATGGCGCCGCTCCCGCTGGCGTGGCTGCAGCTGGCGCCGCCCGAGGCGAGACAGGTCCAGCTGAAGGCGCTGATGCCCGCCGGCAGCGGATCGCTGACCACCACATTGCTCGCCGCCACGGTACCGATGTTGCGTACCGTGATCGTGTAGTTCGCGCTGCCTCCCGCCGTCACCGCGACCACGTCGACGGTCTTGCTGACCTGCAGGCGCGGCGCGATCTGCGCCGGCGTGACCACGCAGGCCTCCGGTGTCGGTACGAGCGTGCAGTCCGGCGGTGGCGTATTGGTCGCCGTGGCGACATTGACCACCGTCGTGACGCCCGCCGGCAGCGGGTTGGCCACGGCGACGCTCACGTGCAGCACCAGGCTGCCTGCGGCGGGGATCGTGAGGTTGGACCAGCTCACGGTACCTGCGGCGAAGGTGCCACCGTTGTCGGCGCTGACGAAGGCGACGTTGGGGTCGAGCGGATCGCTCACGGCGTAGCCGGTGACGGCGCTGCCGCCCTGGTTGCTGAGCGTGATGGCGTAACCCAGCACTTCGCCCGGTTCGGCGACGCCCGCGACGCTGCCGCTTTCGCTGAGCAGCGACTTGGCGATGGCCACGATGCCGGCGGTCGGCGTGACCACGCAGCCGTCGGGCAGCGGTACGGCGACGCAGTCCGGCGGCGTGTCGCCGCTGAGGTAGGCGAGATTGGCGATGCGCGTGGCATTGGCGGGGATCGGGTCGGCAACCGTGACGGCGACGGTCAGGTCGAGCACGCCGTTGCCGGGTACGGTGAGGCCGGACCAGGTGACCGTGCCGGCGGCGTAGCTGCCGCCGTTGCTGGCGGCGACGAAGCCCACGTTCGGGTCCAGCGGATCGACCACGCCGACATTGAAGGCATCCGCGCCGCCGCCATTGCTCAGGCGGATGCGGTAGGTCAGGGTCTCGCCCGGCTCGGCGATGCCCGGGCGCGAGCCGCTCTCCGACAGCAGGGTCTTGGCCAGGCTCACGCTGGCCGGCGTCGGGATCACCACGGCCGAGGCCGCGGTGCCGCCGACCGGGCCGCCGACGCCGGGCTGGCCGCTGACATCGGCGAGGTTCTGTGCCAACCCGGCCGCCGCTTCGGCTGCGCTGATGGTGTGGACCGCGCTGCACAGCACGCTGTCCTGCGACTGCAGCGCGCCGCTGCCGAGGCCCGCGAAGGCCTGCCCACCGAGCGTCGTGGCGGCGCAGGTGACGGGGCCGTCGATGCGGCTGGGGTCGGGCTCGACCAGATTGACCGACTGCAGCGTCTGCGCGCCGCTGTTCTTCAGCACGAACCGGTAGCCGACGAGGTCGCCGCTGCTGGCATAGCCGCTGCCGTCGACGTCGTCGGCGAGCAGGGGGCTCTTCAGGGCCCGTACGTCGGCGTCGCCGCCGAGGTTGATGCGCAGCACCACATCGCTGGCCTGGACCGGACGGCTGTTGGCGTCGGTGCCGGTGACGTCGACCGCATCCAGCACGTAGCCGTCGCCCGCTTCGGCGGGGCTGATGGTGTGCAGACGCGTGCAGGCCATCGCGGCGCCCACCGCCAGCGTGGTCTGCGGGCAGGCCACCGTGCCGTCGTTGTCGGCCACGGCAAGGCCCGACAGGGCCAGCGTGCCCAGGTTCAGCACGGTGTAGTGGTAGGAGAGCGTCTCGCCGGCGTCGAGCACCCCATTGCTGTCGGCATCGGCGTGCGTGGCGCCGCCGAGCACGGCGACCACGCCCTGCGGCGGCGCGGCGGCCGGGGCCTGGCGGAAGTGCGCGGTGCGCTGCCGCAGCAGGCCCGTGCCGTCGCGCGCCGTGACCACGACGCCGGTGTCGGCTGCCGCGGCCGCCGAGGTCGCGGTCACGCTGCAGTGCACGCTGTCGCCGCCGTCCAGGCCGCCCGGCGCGCTGAAGCTGCGTCCCAGGCGCGTCAGCGCGTCGCAGACGACGACGCGGCCGCGGCCGGTGAAGCTGCGCACCGCGTCCAGCGGGCCACTGCCCTCGTTGCGGATGGTGAAGTCGTAGGCCCTGCCCGCCGATGCGGCGGGGGCGCCGCCCGCCGTCTCGATGCGCAGGGTTCCCGCCACGGCCTGCGGCAGCAGGGCGGCGAGGGCGAGGCCGGCGAGGAACGCGGCATGACGCTTCGAAGGGTGCTGGTGCATGTCCGAGTCCTCAGCGGAACGAGGTGAAGATGGCCGTGGCGACCGAGGAAACCGCCTGCCCGGCCGGGCCGCTGGCCGTTGCGGTGGCCGAGTTGACGACGCGCCGGGCGGCGATGTCGGCCGCGGTCAGAACGTAGCTGGCGCTGCAGGCCACCGAGTCGCCCGCCTGCAGCGAGCCGCCCACGACACGCCCCTCGAAGCTGCTGCCGAAGAGTTCGTCGCCGCGCAGCACGCGGAAGGGCTGTCCGGCCGCGGTCACCGGGGCGCACTGCAGATCCTGCACGCGCGGATCGAACAGTTGCACCGTGACCAGTGTCTGCGTGCCGGGATTGCTGATGGTCAACTGGTAGCCGAGCACATCGCCGACATCGCCGTAGTGGTTGCCGTTGGCGTCCTGCGCCAGGGTCACGGTCTTGCTCAGGTGGATCAGCGCGACGTCGCCGTCGACCGCCGCGCAGGCCGCGCTGTCCAGCACGAAGGTGCCGCTCACCGTGGCCGCGTTGTACAGGCCATGTCCCGGCGCGCCGGTGCAGGCGGCATCCTGCAGGGCGGCGGGTTGCACGCCGATCGGCAGGCTCACCGTGTAGCGGTGCGTGGCGCCGGCGGCGATCGACAGCGCGCTGGCCGAGAGCTGCACGCCCGTGCCGTTGGACGGGACGAACTGGCCGCCGGCGAGGGCCGCATTCAGGGTGCCTCCCGCGGTGGCGGCCTGCGCATTGCCGAGGAAGACCACGCCGGGGGCGAAGCCCAGGGTGTCGGTCAGGGTGTACACGGCCGGCGCGCCGCCGAGGTTGACCACGTCGATCTGGTAGTCGACGCGGAACGCCGACGGTCCCGTCGTGACCACGGAGGTGACGGTCTTGGCCAGGCGCAGGTTGACGGTGGACAGCACGGCGCACGCCGGCAGCGTCGGCAGGGCGACGCAATCCGGCGGGGTGCCGTCGTCCAGCGTCACGCCATTGGCGATCGACGTCACCCCGGGCGGCAGCGGATCGTCCACCTTGACAGTGAAGGTGAGCGTGGCCAATCCGGGCTGCGTGCCGTCGTGGGCCGGTACGTTGACCAGGGCGTCGCAGGCCGTGCCGGCCGCGGCACCGGCGGCACAGGTCCAGCCCGGCGTGCCGGACACGAACGTCGTGTGCGCCGGCACAACCTCGTTGACGATGGTGCCCGCGGTGGGCGTGCCGCCATCGTTGCGCACGGTCAGGGTGTAGGTGATCTGCTCGCCGGGCTGGGCCACGCCGTCGGCGGCGATGCTCTCGCCGGACACGGCCTTGGTCACCGAGACGCTGGCCGCGGTCGGCGTCACCACGCACTGCGGACCGGCAGGCGGGCAGGGCGGTGGGGGCGAGCCGGTCTGGTAGGCCAGGTTGGCCACGCGCGTGGTGCCGGGCGGAAGGGGATTGGCGACCTGCGCCTGCACGTGCAGGTTCAGGCTGCCGCCGGCCGGGACGATGAGTCCGCTCCAGCTGACCACGCCGGCGGCGTGGCTGCCGCCGTTGTCGGCGCTCACGAATGCGGTGTTCGGATCGAGCACGTCGGTGATCGAGACCGCCGTCGCCGCCACGCCGCCGCTGTTGGTGAGGACGATGGTGTAGGTCAGCGTCTCGCCCGGCTCGGCGATGCCCGCGCGCGTGCCGCTCTCGCCGGTCAGGGACTTGCTCACACCGACGTTGGCAGCCAGCGGATGCGTGGTGCCGCAGCTGCCGGTGCAGGTCGGATTGTCGCTGCCGCCGGGCACGACCGCATTGCTCACGCTGCCGGTGGCGCCGGGATTCACCGTGGCGTCGTACGTCACGCTGTACGTGCCGACCGCCGTGCCCACCGGCAGGGTGCACACCAGCGGGCTGGTGCCATTGCAGGTGAAGGCTCCCGCGCTGACGCTGCCCAGGGTCTGGTTCGCGCTCAGGGTGTCGGTGAGCGTCAGAACATGCTGCAGCGGCGCGTCCGCGACCGTCACGGTGAGCGTGTAGCTGATGGTCTGGCCGGGCGTCACCACCGTGCTGTTGGCCGGGTTCGAACTCTTGGCGACGCTCACGCTCGGGGCCTGGATGGCGGTGGGCGCGCTGGCGCAGCTGGTGGTGGCGGTGTCGC
>DAOOVM010000253.1:0-3008 GCA_035370085.1 Rhodanobacteraceae bacterium
GATGTTGTCGAGGCTGTAGCTGAGCCCCCACAGCAGCGCCACCGCGCCGACCAGCGAGACCGGCAGCGAGAGCGCCGGGATCACCGTGGCGACGAAGCGGCGCAGGAACAGGAAGATCACCAGCACCACCAGCAGCACCGCCTCGCCGATGGTGGCGTACACCGACTTGATCGAGGCGTCGATGAACACGGTGGAGTCGTAGGCCACGTCGACCTTCATGCCCTCCGGCAGCTGCCTGGCGATGCGCGCGACTTCGACCTTGAGTGCGCGCGAGATGTCCAGCGGGTTGGCGGTGGATTGCTTGATCAGGCCCAGCGGCACCGAGGGCTTGCCGTTGAAGCGACCGAGCGAGCGGTCGTCCGAGGGGCCGAGCTCGACCCGCGCCACGTCGCCCAGGCGCACGATCTGGTGACCGTCGTTCTTCAGCGTGATGGCGCGGAACTGCTCCGGCGTGGTCAGGTCGGTCTGCGCCATCACGGTGAACTCGCGCTGGCGGCTCTCGATGCGCCCGGCGGGAATCTCCACGTTCTGCGCGCGCAGGGCGTTTTCCACGTCGGCCGGGGTCAGGCCAAAGGCGGCCAGTGCCGGCGCGTCGAGCCAGATGCGCATGGAATACAGCGCGGCGAACAGGCGCGCCTGCGCCACGCCGGGAATGGCCTGCAGGCGGTCCTTCACGTAGCGCTGGGCGTAGTCGGCCACGGCCAGCTGGTCGTGGCGATCGGAGCTGAAGGACAGCCAGATGATCGGCTGCGCGTCGGCCTCCTGCTTCTGCACGATGGGTTCGTGCACGTCCTGTGGCAGCAGCTCGCGCGCCTGGCCGACGCGGTCGCGCACGTCGGACGCCGCGGCGTTGGGATCGCGGTCGAGCTGGAACACCACGGTGACCTGGCTGGATTCCGGCCGGCTCACCGAGTTGATGTAGTCCACGCCCTCGATGCCGGCCAGCGCGTCCTCGATCGGCTTGGTGATCTGCGATTCCATCACGGCCGAATTGGCGCCGGGATAGGTGGTGTTCACCGTCACCACGGGTGTCTCGATCTTCGGCACCTGGCGCACGGTAAGGCGCTGGTAGCAGATCACGCCGACCAGCAGGATGATGAGGTTCAGCACCGTGGCCAGCACGGGGCGGCGGATGGAGAGTTCGGGGAGGGTCATGCGGACTCCTGCACGGTAGCGGCGGGTCCGGCTTGCGGCAGCCGGTGCCCGGAGGGCGGAGGGAAGGGCCAGCGCGGCGACACGCCCTGCGGCCTCAGTGCGCCGGCGCCGCGCCGCGGCGACATCCGCGGCGCCGGGCCGAGGTCAGTGGCTCGCCGCGGCCGCCGGCGCATTGCCGCCGCTGCCGCTGCCGCTGCCGCCGACCGGGGCCACCGGCGTGCCGGGGCCGATCTTCAACTGCCCGGCGCTGATCACCACGTCGCTCTCGCTCAGGCCCTCGGTGATCTCCACCAGGCCCGCCTCGCGCTGGCCGATCTTCACCGGACGCAATTCGGCCTTGCCGTCCTTCACCACGTACACGCACTGCTGCTCGCCCTGCGGCCACAGCGCCTGCTCGGGGATCACCAGAGCGCTGGCATTGCGCGCGGTCTCCAGCGCCACGCGGGCGAACTGGCCGGGCTTCAGGCGGCCGTCGGGATTGGGCAATTGCGCGCGCAGGGCCAGGGTGCGCGTGGCCGCGTCGACCTGCGGCGCCACGGCATACACGCGGCCCTCGAAGCGCTGACCCGGCCAGGCGTCCAGGCTCACGGCGATGGTCTGTCCGGTCTGCACACGGCCGAGCTGGGTCTCCGGCACGCTGAAATCCAGCTTGATCGGATCGAGCTGCACCAGGTCGACCAGGGCGTCGCCGATGTTGACGTATTCGCCCGCGCTCACCTTGCGCAGCCCCGTGATGCCGGTGAATGGCGCGCGGATCTCGGTCTTGGCCAGGCGCGTGCGGCTGGAGGCGAGCTTGGCGGCGTCGACGTTGGCGCTGGCGCGCTTGGCGTCGGCGTCGGCCGGCGCCACCAGCTTCTTCGCCAGCAGCTCGCCGGCGCGCTGCGCCTCGCGCGCGCTGTTGGCGGCGTTGGCCTCGGCCTCGGCCAGGTCCGCGCGGGCCAGCGCGGCGTCGAGGCGGAACAGCACCGTACCCTTGTCCACACGTTGACCTTCGTCGAACAGCACCGCCTCGATGCGCCCGGCCACTTCCGGCCGCACCGTCACGGCCTCGCCGGCGCGCAGCGACCCCACCGCGTTGAGCGTGGTGGCGAGCGACTGCTGCCGTGGCCGCACGGTTTCCACCGGCGTTGGCGGCATCTGGCCGCCGGGCGCCTGCGCGCCGGCCGTGGCGGCCGCCAGCAGGAAGGGAACGAGGGGAGCAATCCGGCGCATGGGGCATCCTCCGGCACGCGCGGCGCGTGCGGCTGGGCAAGGTCTGGAATCGTGGCATGCACGCTAACAGGAAGGCCGCGGCGGCGACCCTGCCGGAAGTGACAGCGGTGCCGCGCACCCGGTGCGCACCCGACCGGGCGCGCGGGGAGCTGTGCCTGCGGGCGTGCCCGCGCAGGGCACGCAGCCAGCGAGCTGGGCCCGCCGCCGGGCGGCTGCGCGCCGCGGTGCCACCGCGCGGCCTCAGCGCAGCGCGGTCACCGCAGCGGCCAGCGCCGGCGCCAGCTCGTCCACGGCGGATTCGGCATCGCCGCGGTGCGGCAGCACGCCCAGGCACGGCGCCGGCAGCAGGGCGCGCAGGGTGGCGAGGTTTTCCCCCGCCCGCAGCATGTGCGCATCGATGCGATTGCCGATCCAGCCGACGAGGCGACAGCCGTCGGCGGCGATGGCGCGCGCACTGAGCAGGGCGTGGTTGAGGCAGCCCAGGCGCAGGCCGACGACGAGGATCACCGGCAGCCCGAGCGCCCGCGCCACATCGGCCTGCATGAGCGGCTGCGCGGTCGGTGCGGGCTGGAACGGGGCGCAGGCAAGCGGCGCCATCCAGCCGCCCACGCCCTCCACCAGCACGCGGTCGGCGTCGGCGG
>DAOOVM010000253.1:3108-4527 GCA_035370085.1 Rhodanobacteraceae bacterium
AGCGGCGCCATCCAGCCGCCCACGCCCTCCACCAGCACGCGGTCGGCGTCGGCGGCCAGGCGCGCGTAGGCGGCGCGCAGCGGCGGCAGGGCGATGGACACGCCGGCCTCGTGCGCGGCGATATGCGGCGCGATGGGCGGCACCAGGGTGCAGGGGTTCACGTCGGCATAGGCCGGCGTGCCGGCGCTGTGCGTGCGCAGCAGTTCCGCATCGGCATTGCGCAGGCCCTGCGGCGTGGCCTCGCTGCCGCTGGCCACCGGCTTCATGCCGATGGCGCGCACGCCCGCGGCGTTCAGTGCCGCCAGCAGGGCGGCGGTGGTGACGCTCTTGCCCACGCCGGTATCCGTGCCGGTGACATACACGCCGCGGCCAGCGGCGACGGAAGCAGAAGCTGGGGCGGGCATGGGCGACGATCGGGAAAAATGGGGCGGCAGCATAGCCAAAGCCGCCCCGCGGCGCAGCCGCTACAATGTGCCCCTCGCCACACGGGTCTGCCCATGTTCGCGCTGCACGCCATCGACGCCACCGACAAGCCTTCCCTCTACGCCGAACTCGCCAGCCAGGCGCGCGGCCTGCTGCACGGCGAGCGCGACCGCATCGCCAACGCCGCCAACTTCGCCGCGCTGGTGTGGCACGCCGTGCCCGACATCAACTGGTGCGGCTTCTACTTCTTCGACGGCACCGAACTGGTGGTCGGCCCCTTCCAGGGCAAGCCGGCGTGCGTGCGCATCGCCCTGGGCAAGGGCGTGTGCGGCACCGCCGCGGCCACGCGCGCAACCCAGCTCGTGGCCGACGTGCACGCCTTCCCCGGCCATATCGCCTGCGACGCCGCCTCGCGCTCGGAAATCGTGGTGCCGCTGTACGAAGGCGGGCGCCTCCTCGGCGTGTGGGACGTGGACAGCCCGCTGCCCGGCCGCTTCGATGCCGACGATCGGGCGGGCATGGAAGCGCTGTGCGCCGTCTACCTCGCCGCCCTGCGTGGGGAGGCGTGACGTGGCCGCCGAGAAGATCCGCAACGTCGGCCCGAAATCTGCCGCCTGGCTGCGCCAGGTGGGCGTGCGCACCCTCGACGACCTGCGCCGCATCGGCGTGGTGGAAACCTTCATGAAGGTCAAGCGCGCCGGCTTCCGCCCCAGCCTCAACCTGCTCTACGCCATGCAGGGCGCCCTCGACGACTGCCACTGGACCGAGCTCGGCGAAGAGACCAAGTCCGCCCTCATCCTCGCCGCCGACAGCGCCGAACAGGCCAACCCCATCAAGAACCGCTGGGACAAGGCCGCCGCCCGCAGCGCCGCCCGCGATGGCGACGGCGGCGGCGTGCGCGAGGAAGGCGGTGCAGGTGACGACGCCACCGACGGCTTCGGCGACGGCGACAGCGGCGTGCGCGAGATCACGGGGACGAGTGGGGATTTCGAGTAG
>DAOOVM010000254.1:0-4476 GCA_035370085.1 Rhodanobacteraceae bacterium
CTCGCGTCGGCCCTGTGCGACGAGGTGGCGCGGTGATTCCGGCAGGCCGATCACGATGCCGTAGTAGACCGCGGCGGGAACGGCGGCGATGAGGAACATCCAGCGCCAGGCGGCCAGGCCCAGCCACAGCGGCTGCGCCGCACCGCCGGCTGCGCCGGCGAGCCAGGCGTCGCAGAGCAGGGCAGCGAAGATGCCGAGCACGATGGCGAGCTGCTGCAGCGAGCCCAGGCGGCCGCGCGCCTCGGCCGGCGACACCTCGGCGATGTAGGCCGGCGCGATCACCGAGGCCACGCCCACGCCGATGCCGCCCACCAGGCGCCACAGCACGAGATCCCACAGGCCCACCACGAAGCCGGCGCCGAGCGCGCTGACGATGAGCAGGGCCGCGGCCACCTGCATGGTGCGCACGCGGCCGTGGCGGTCGGCCAGCGGGCCGGCGTACCAGGCGCCGGCGGCGGAGCCGAGCAGGGCGCAGGACACCGCCAGGCCGATGCGTCCGGCGTCCAGGCCGAAGGCGCCGCGCACGGCGTCGACGGCGCCGTTGATCACGGCGGTGTCGAAACCGAAGAGGAAGCCGCCCAGCGCCGCGGCGGCGGCGATGCCGACCACCCGTGCCGTGGTGCGCTGCTGCGCGCCGTCCTGCCCCCGTGCCTGCGCCATCGCCTACTCCCCGCGTCGTGGACTGCCCGCCGGATTCTGCGCCGGGGGCCCGGGCGCGGCGCATGAATACGAATGCATTGCGGGCGGGCGCGGGCAGCGCCGCGCGGCTGCTCAGTCCAGCCGCTTGTGCACGCGCGCGACCGACACGCCCAGCAGCACGGCGGTGAACACTCCCAGCGCCGCCAGCTCCGGCCACAGCTCGGCCAGGCCGGCGCCGCGCAGGGCGATGCCGCGGATCAGACGGATGAAATGTGTGAGCGGCAGGATCTCGGCCAGCCACTGCGCCGGTCGCGGCATGCCGGCGTAGGGGAACATGAAGCCGGACAGCAGGATCTGCGGCAGGAAGGTGAAGAAGGCCAGCTGCATGGACTGGAACTGGCTGCGCGCCAGGGTGGACAGGAACACGCCCAGCGAGAGCGAGGCGACAATGAACACCAGGGCCGCGGCGTAGACGTCGACGAGGTGGCCGCGGATCGGCACGGCGAAGATCAGGCGTCCCAGCAGCAGCACCACGCTGACCTGCACCAGGCCGATGGCGACGAAGGGCAGCACCTTGCCCAGGGTCAGCTCCCAGGGCGACACCGGCGTGGCGATGAGCATCTCCATGTTGCCGCGCTCGCGTTCCCGCACCAGGGCCATGGCGGTGAACAGCACCATGGTCATGGTGAGGATCACGCCGATCAGGCCGGGCACGGTGTTGACCGGCGCGCGCCGCTCGGGGTTGTAGAAATTGACGATCTCCACGCCCGGTGCGGCGCGCGCATCGGGGTTCTTCAGCGACTGCAGTGGGAATGCCGCCAGCTGCCGCGCGGCCTGCTGCACCACCTGGTCGGAGCCGTCCACCACGATCTGCAGCGGCGCGCGGTCGCCGCGCTCCAGCCGCGCCTCGAAGTCCGGCGGCACCACCACCGCGGCGCTGACCTTGCCGGCGCGCAGCAGATCGGCCACGTCGGCCGGCGTGCGCGCGCGGTAGGCGGCGTGGATGACCTGGGCGTTGCCCAGCTGCGCCACCAGCTCGCGCGAGCGCGCCGTGCCGGCCTGGTCGAGCACGGCGGCGTCGAGGTGGCGCACGTCGAGGTTGATGGCAAAGCCGAACAGCAGCAGCTGCATGGTCGGTATGCCGATGATCATGGCGAAGGTGAGACGGTCGCGGCGCAGCTGGCGCAGCTCCTTGAGCACGATCGAGGACAGGCGGCGCAGGCTCATGCCGCGGCCTCCGCGGCGCGCGCCGGGCGCTGCGTGGCGGCGACGAAGACGTCCTCCAGGTTGGGTGTGCCGCGCTCGATCTGTGCCGTCACACCTGCCGCGGCCAGACGCGCGCCGAGCGCGTCGCCGTCGACCACGTCGCGCTGCGCCAGCACGCGCAGCTCCGCGCCGATCTGCGCCAGCGCCACCACGCCGGGCAGGCCCGCCAGGGTCTGCTGCGCCGCGCGCGCGGCTTCCGCCTGCACCAGCCACACGCCGTAGGCCAGGTCGGCGCACAGGCGGCGCGGCGCGCCGTCGGCCACGAGGCGGCCGCGATCGAGGATGGCCAGGCGGTGACAGCGCTCGGCCTCGTCCATGTAGTGGGTCGACACCAGCAGGGTGGTGCCGGCGTCGGCCAGGGCGAACAGCGATTCCCAGAACTCGCGCCGCGACTGCGGATCGACCGCGCTGGTCGGTTCGTCCAGGAACAGCAGCTCCGGCCGGTGCAGCACCGCTCCGGCCAGGGCCAGGCGCTGCTTCTGTCCGCCCGAGAGCGTGCCGGCGAGCTGGGCGCGCAGCTCGCCCAGCCTGTAGGTGTCCATCAGCTCGGCGATGCGCGTGCGCGTGGCTGCGCGCGGCACGTCGTGCACGGCGGCGAGGAACTCCAGGTTCTCTCCCACGGTGAGGTCTTCGTACAGGGAGAACTTCTGCGTCATGTAGCCGATGCGGCGCTTGAGCGCCTCGGACTGCGCCGGGATGCGCAGGCCCAGCACCTCGATGTCGCCGCCGCTGGGCGTGAGCAGTCCGCACAGCATGCGGATGGTGGTGGACTTGCCCGAGCCGTTGGGGCCGAGGAAGCCGTAGACCTGGGCGCGCGGCACGTCGAGGTCGACCCCGTCCACCGCGGTGACGGCGCCGAAGCGCCGCGTCAGGCCGCGCGCGCGGATCGCCAGTTCAGGGAGTGCCATCGGCCACCACCTCGGCCTGCAGCGGCAGGCCCGCGGCGAGACGCGCCGCGGCGTCGCCCTCCAGCACCGCCTCGGCACGCCAGGTGAGGCGGCTGGCGTCGTCGCCTGCCAGGGCGTAGTAGGGCGTGAACGCGGCCTCGCTGGCCAGGCGCACCACGCGCGCGGTGTAGGGCGCCGCCAGGCCGTCGACTTGCACGCGCAGGCGCGCGCCGTTCGCCAGCGCGGCGCGCTGCGACTCGGGTACGAACAGGCGCGCGTAGGGCGCACTGCCGGTCAGCAGCGAGACCACGGTGGCGCCCTTGGGCGGCTGATCGCCGAGCTTGAAGGGCAGGGCGTCGATGCGTCCGGCCTGCGGCGCGCGCACGCGGTAACGCTCGCGCGTCAGGCGCAGCTCGTCCACCTGGGCGACCGCGCCGGCCAGCGCCGCCTGGGCCTGGTCGATGCTTTCCGGCCGCGTGCCGTGGGTGAGTTCCTGCAGGCGCGCGCGCGCCGCCGCGGCCGCCGCGTGCGCGCTGCGCAGGGCGGTGTCGGCGCGGTCGAGGTCGGCCTGGGCGTTCAGGCCGCGGCGGCGCAATTCGGCCGCGCGCGTGCGTTCGCGCTGCGCATCCGCGCTGGCCACGTCGCTGCGCGCCAGCTCCGCGCGGGCGGCGTCGATGCTCTCGCTGCGCGCGCCGTGCAATAGCTCCTGCAGCGCCGCCTCGGCGCGCGCGCGCTCGGCCTCGGCCTGGGCGAGCTGTGCCTCGACGCGGCGCGCGTCGAGTTCCAGCAGCAGGTCGCCGGCCGCCACCGTGTCGCCCTCCTTCACGGCGATGGTGACGATGGGTTCGGCCGCTTCGGCGGCGACGCCGATGCGGTCCCACTCCAGCGTGCCGAGCAGGCGCGCGGGGGCGGCGCCGCGCTGGCAGGCGGCCAGGGCGAGGAGGGCGGGCAACAGCAGCAGTTCACGGCGCATGGCGCAGCTCCAGCCCGCGCGTGAGCAGCGCGAGCACATGGCGGACGAGATCGTCTGAGGTCACGTCGCCGGCGTCGAACACGCGCTTCCAGATCGGCGCGGCGGCGACGGCGAACACGGTGAGGCCGAGCAGCGACACCAGCAGCAGGCGCGGGTCGAGGTCGGCGTTCATCTGCCCGCGCGCCTGTGCCGCGGCAGCGAGGTCGCGCACGCGCGGTGCCACCCGCGGGGCGAGATGGTCCAGCACGTGCTCGCGCAGCGCGCCGCCCTCGCTCAGGACTTCGCGCACCCACAGCGGCGGCAGCCAGGGCGCGCGCCCCAGCGCCTGCACCACGGCGGCCACGAACAGCGGAATGGCGCTGGCCGGGTCGTCCGCGTGGGCGGCAAGGTCGGCGCCGAGGCCCGACAGCAGGGGCAGCAGGCGCTCCTCCAGCAGGGCGTCGACCAGGCGCTCCTTGTTGCCGAAGTAGTAGTGCAGCAGGGCCGGGGTGACCCGTGCCTTGCGCGCGATGGCCGACAGCGGCGTTGCCTCGATGCCGCGCGCGGCGAAGAGCTCGGCGGCGGCATCCAGCAGCCGCGGCCGCAGCTCGGCGCTGCGCGCCATGGGGCGGCCGGGGCGGCGACGGGCGGGGGTGGGGCTGCGCGGCATGGCGCATAAATTAATTGAATAGATAGTTAATTGCAAGCGACGGTACCAGGCCGGGCCGCGCG
>DAOOVM010000255.1:0-4446 GCA_035370085.1 Rhodanobacteraceae bacterium
TCTCGGCGGTGACCCACTGCTCCAGGTCGCCCCGGCCCATGGTGCAGCCACCCAGACCCGTTGCCAGCGCAATCGAGAAGATCATGAATCTCAGGCGCATGCCTACTTCCCCCCCTTCGATGCGGGCGCAGGACGTGGCTTTCCGGCCGCCGGCTTTTCCTGCGGCTGGGGCGGCGCTTCATCGTCCTCCACATAACGATATGTCTTCACCGTACCCTCCAGGGTCAGTGTGCCGGTTGGAGCGGCCACACCCTTATTCGCAGGGGTATTCGGGCGCAGGGACACATCGTGCATGGTGAGGATAACCACGCGGGGCAAGGAAGCCACGCCACTGATGAAGCTGCCGAACTGGTGGTAGGTTCCCACCATCCGCAGGGAGATCGGCCGCTCCGCATAGAACTCCTTGACCGCCTCCGTGCCGGGCTGGAACAGCTCGTTCTCGATGCCGGAGGACAGCGCCGTCTGGGAGATGTCCACCAGCAATTCGGGCATTTCCGTCTTGCTGGGCAGCTGCCGCAGCATCTGCCGCAGCATGTCCTTCATCTCCTCCAACTGCTGCTTCAGCGCCGGCAGATTCACCGCTTTGGCCTGCTTGGTCGCGAACTCCTTCTTCAGGCCCTCCTCTTTCTGCTGGAGGTTCTCCAGTTCGCCCTGCTGGTCTCGGATCTTGAACCACCAGCCAGCCAGGGCGATGACCACGAACAGCAGGATGCAGAAGACCAGCTTGACCCCCGAGGGCCAGCCGCCGGGGTTCTGCGTGTCGAGATTGCTGAAATTGAAGTCGGAGCGCTTCATGACTTGCTCCCCGGCTGCGTCGCGGGCGCGGCGCCGTCGCCACCGTCCTTGCCCTGCCCTTCCTCACCTTCGGCGCTCGGCTTGCGCAATTTCACGTCGAGCGAGAAGGCGTACGGCATGCGCTTCTCGTTGTGTTTGGCCTCGGTCTTCTTGAGGTCGGCATGCCCCATCCAGGGCGAAGCCTCGAGATTGCGCATGTAGGTCGCGACGCTGGCATTGGATTGCGCCACACCTTCAAGCGTCAGGGTGTCGCCCGACTGTTTCATCTGGGCCAGCCGTACGCCGTCGGGGATGGTGCGGACGAGTTCGTCGAACAGGTGCACCATTTGCGAGCGGTCCGCCTGAAGCTGCTCGATCACCTGCTTGCGGGTGAGCAACTTGCTCTTGGTCTTGTCGAGTTCCTTGATCTCTTCGATCTTCTTGTCGACTTCCTTGATCTGCGCCTGCAGGTAGGCATTGCGATCATTCTGGTTCTCGATGCGCTGGTCCATCCAGAAGATGCCCAGCCCGAGTGCGACCACACCGGCAACCGCGGCGGCACCGAGCATGCCGTAGAACTCGCGCTGCCGCTGCTTGCGACGTTCCGCCCGCCAGGGGAGTAGGTTGATTCTGGCCATTAGTCGAAGCTCCTCAGCGCCAGCCCGCACGCGATCATGAGCGCCGGCGCATCCTGTGCCAGGGTCTGCGCCTGTACGCGCGACGAGAGCGACATGTTGGCCAGCGGATTGGCGACCACGCAAGGCACGCCAAGCTGCTCCTCGACCATGTCGGACACGCCGACGATGGAAGCACAGCCTCCGGCCAGCACCACCTGATCCACCTTGCTGTACTCGCTGCCCGCAAAGAAGAACTGCAGCAGGCGGCTGATCTGCTGCACCATGGCTTCCTTGAAGGGCTCCAGGACCTCGATCTCGTAGGACTCGGGCAGGCCTCCCTGGCGCTTGGCCAGACCGGACTCCTCGTACGACAGGCCGTAGCGGCGCATTACCTCGTCGGTGAGCTGCTTGCCACCGAAGACCTGCTCGCGGGAATAGATGGTGCGCTGGTTCTTCAGGACGATCAGGGTCGTCATGGTGGCGCCCACGTCGACCACCGCGACCACGGCGTCCTTGGCGACGGCCAGCTGGTCAGCAATGAGGCCGAAGGCGTTCTCCATCGCGAAGGCCTCGACATCCACGACCTTCGCCGAGAGCCCGGCGAGGTCGAGGGCGGCCACGCGCAGATCGACATTTTCCGTGCGCGATGCCGCCAGCAGCACGTTCACCATGTCCGGGTTGTCCTTGACCGGACCGAGGACCTCGAAGTCGAGGCTCACCTCCTCGATCGGGTAGGGAATGTACTGGTTGGCCTCGAGCTGGATCTGGCTCTCCAGGTCTTCCTCGCCCAGGTCGGCCGGCATCGGAATGACCTTGGTGATGACGGCGGAGCCGGCCACCGCGGCGCAAGCGAACTTGGCCTTCGCGCCCGAGCGGCTCAGGGCCCGGCGGATCGCCTCACCCACGGCCTCGACTTCGACGATGTTCTTTTCCACCACCGCGTTCGGAGGCAGCGGCTCGACGGCGTAATGCTCCACGCGATAACGCCCGCCCGACTGGCTGAGCTGCAGGAGCTTGACCGCGGTGGAGCTGATGTCGACCCCAATCAGTGGCGGCGCTTTGGAACTGAGCAGGCCCACTTTTTTCCCCTTCCCACGCGCTCTTACGAGCGAAAGATGCGCACCTACATTAAATCCGAAACTTAACTGTTTCGCAACGCCGACATAACTATGCGTTAAGTCGTTGAAAAATCAATACTTTATGGGATAGCGCAGAATCTGGCCGGCTTGCCGCAAGGCTATCGGGCGCGCGACGCCACGATCTATACTCTGGGCCAGATCGCAGCGACTTTGACTGCCATCACACTCCCGGTACACCATGCGCGGTTTCCTTCTACGCCTGCTCCGCTGGCTGGTCTTCCTCGGCCTCAGCGGCCTTCTCCTCGGCGCCCTCGGTGTCGGCGTCGCGTATTGGCTGGTGGCGCCGCGCCTGCCCTCGGTGGAAACCCTGCGGGATGTGCGCCTGCAGGTCCCGCTTCGAGTCTACACTGCAGACGGCAAGCTGCTGGCGACGTTCGGCGAGACCCGACGCATCCCGGTGCGCATCGATCAGGTTCCCGCCAAGGTCAAGAACGCGTTCCTTGCGGCGGAGGACGCCAACTTCTACGACCACCCCGGCATCGACTACCAGGGCTTCCTGCGCGCGGTCGGCCTCATGGTGGCCAAGGGCAGCCTGCATGTTCCAGGTGGCAGCACGATTACGCAGCAGGTGGCGCGCAATTTCTTCCTGAGCTCGGAAGTGAGCCTGACGCGCAAGGTGACGGAAATCTTCCTGTCCTTTCGTATCGAAAACGCGCTGAGCAAGGACGAGATCCTCGAGCTGTACCTGAACAAGATCTTCCTCGGCAATCGCGCCTACGGCGTGGCTGCCGCGGCGGAGTTCTACTACGGCAAGACGCTGGACCAGCTCAGCCTGGCCGAATGCGCCATGCTGGCTTCCCTGCCCAAGTTCCCCTCGACGGGCAACCCCTTGTTCAATCGCAAGCGCGCCACCGAGCGGCGCAACTATGTGCTGCAGCGGATGCTGGAGAACCGCTTCATCGCCGACGCGGAATACAGGGCGGCGCTGGCCGAGAACGATGGCTCCTATGCGCATGAGCCGCCCATCGAGGTCGATGCCCCGTATCTTGCCGAGATGGTGCGGCAGGAGGCCCTGGACCGGCTCGGCAGCGAGGCCCTGAACGACGGCTACAGGGTCGTCACGACCCTGGATAGCCGGCGCCAGCAAGCGGCCAATGACGCCGTTCGGGACGACCTGATCGCCTACGACCAGCGTCACGGCTACCGCGGACCGGAGGCTCATGTCGAGTTGCCCCCCGACGCCACGAAGGAGGACTGGGACAAGCACCTGGCCAACTTCCGCACCGTCGCCGGGCTGATTCCGGGCATCGTCACGGAGGCTGCCAAGGATCACGCCACCGTCTACCTGGAGGACGCCCAGAGCGTCGCTCTCAACCTGGAGGCGGTGCAGTGGGCACGCGCCTATCAGAACGAGAGCAGCCGCGGTGCCGCGCCCAAGAGCGTGGATGCCGTGATGAAGCCCGGCGACATCGTGCGTCTGGCGCGCGACGCCGAGGGCAAATGGCGACTGGGACAGATTCCCGCCGCGCAGGCCGCGCTGGTGTCGTTGGACCCGGAGGACGGCGCGATCCGCGCGCTGGTCGGCGGCTTCAGTTTCGCCCGCAGCAAGTTCAATCGCGCCACGCAGAGTGCCCGCCAGCCGGGATCCGGGTTCAAGCCCTTCCTCTACTCCGCAGCGTTCGAACACGGGTTCACGCCGGCATCCATCCTCAACGACGCGCCCCTGGTATTCCCCGATCCTTCGCGCCCGGACGGCGTGTGGGCGCCGTCCAACGATGACGACAAGTTCGAAGGACCGATGCGCCTGCGCGAAGCGCTGGTCAAGTCAGTCAACCTCATCTCCGTGCGCCTGCTCGACGCCATCGGGGTGCGTTACGCCCGCGAATACGTCACGCGTTTCGGGCTGCCGCTGGAGGCACTCCCGGAGAACCTGTCCATGGCGCTGGGAACGGCCTCGGTGTCGCCGCTGCTGATGG
>DAOOVM010000256.1:0-4420 GCA_035370085.1 Rhodanobacteraceae bacterium
GGTGCAGGCTGCCCTGGGCCTGGTGCAGCGCCAGGCCGAGGTGGTGGTGCTCGGCTATGCCGAGCTGTTCCAGGCGGTGCTCGGCGTGGATCCGCTGCGCGATTCCGAGCAGCGCCTGCGCGCCGCGCTGGGCGAGGGCGTGATCGATCCGCAGGGGCTGGAACGCGACGACTGGCTCGATCTGCTGATGACGCACCGCCTGCAGCCGGGCTTTCCGCGCACACGCATCACGGTGATCCACGACTGGCCCGCCAGCCAGTGCGCTCTGGCGAAGATCCGCCCCGGGGATCCGCCGCTGGCCGAGCGCTTCGAGCTCTATCTCGGTCCGCACGAGCTGGCCAACGGTTACCACGAACTCACCGACGCGGCCGAGCAGCGCGCGCGCTTCGAGCGCGACAACGCGCGCCGCCGCGCCCGCGGCCAGGCCGCCGTGCCCATCGACGAATCGCTGCTCGCTGCCCTCGCGGCGGGGCTGCCCGCCTGCGCGGGCGTGGCCCTGGGGGTGGAGCGCCTGCTCATGTGCCTGAGCGGCAGCGACGACCTGCGCGCGCTGCTGGCCTTCGATTTCGCGCGGGCCTGAGCGCCGTTGCGCTGGCGCTGCACGTGATCGCTGCCGCCGCCTTCCTGCGCTTGTGGCAGCGAAGGCCGCAGAGAGGCGTGCGATGCGTGACGGAACCAGGTGGGGATGTGGGGCGGGGCGGGTGGCGCTGGCGCTGCTCGGGCTGGGCATGGGGCTGCCGGTGCTGGCCGTGACCGGCAACGAGTTCTGGTTTGCGCCGCCCGACGTCAGCGATCTGCATAACGTGCCCGGCGGCGAGCCCCTCTACCTGGTCGTCGCCGCGGGGGCGCAGGGGGCCCACGTGGTCATCGACCTGCCGGCGAACGCCGCATTCACGCCGATCCAGGCCGATATCGCGCCGCATGCGCACGCCCGCTTCAATCTGACCGCGTTCAAGGTGCAGCTGGAGACCCGTCCCACCAACACGGTGCTGAACACGGGGCTGCACCTGGTCGCCTCGCAACCGGTAAGTGCCGTGTACGAGGAGGCCAACAGCAGCAACGGCGAGGACTTCGCCCTGCGCGGCGCCGACGCGCTCGGCAGTGAATTCTACGTGCCCCTGCACAAGCACGCGCCGTTCTACAACCACACGTTTGCCGCGCCCTATCAGGCCTACGCGTCCTTCGACATCGTCGCCAGTCAGGATGCCACCCAGGTCAGCATCTATTCGCCCGTGCCCCTGGACGGCCATCCGGCGCTGCAGCAGTTCAGCGTGGTGCTCAATCGCGGCCAGACATACTCGGCCGCCTGGACCGGCACGGGCTACGAGCAGCCGAGCACGCATCCCGCAGGCGCCGTCGTGCTGGCGGACAAACCGGTGGCGGTGACGGTCAAGGACGACTCCGACCACAATCCTTCCGGCGGTTGCTACGACCTGATCGGCGACCAGATCGTGCCGGTGGACCACCTCGGGCAGGACTACGTGGCGGTGAAGGGGGCGCTCAACGCCACCGGCGACGAGAGCGTCGTGCTGGTGGCAACGCGCAACAATACGCAGATCTACCGCGACGGCGCCACGACGCCGCTGGCCACGCTCTTCGCCGGCGAGTACTACCGCCTGGACATCGACGATCTCGCTTCGGGGACCGCCATTGCGGCGCTGGTACATGCCAGCCAGCCCGTGTACGCGGCCCACATCAGCGGCTTCGGCTGCGAGATGGGCATGGCTCTGCTGCCGCCGTTGGAGCGCAGCGGCGTGCGCGAGGTGAGCCTGGTGCGCAGCGACGCGCAGTCCTTCTACCTGATCCTGGTGGCCCCCGCGGCCGCGGTTGGCGACTTCCACATCAGCAGCGCCGGCACGGCAAGCATTCCGGCGGCGCCCTTTCTCGACGTGCCCGGCACCGGCGGCGCCTGGAAGGCTGCGCGCATCGGCTATAACACTACCCAGGTGCCGGCCGACACGCCGATCACCATCCGCAACGACACGGACCGCTTTCTTGTCGCCAGCCTGAGCGGCAGTGCCGCCAGCTCCGCCTACTACTCCTACCGCGGCGACTTCCTCGGCGCCGTCGGCCTGGAGGTCGCGCTGACGCCGCAGCTGGCCAGCGTGCCGGAGCCGGGCGACGCGGTGGGCTACACGGTGGACGTAACCAACCGTGGGGTCGGCAGCGCCCGCCTGGACGCCCTGGTGGACAGCCGCCTCGGCAGCGTGCAGGGACAGGGATGCAGCCTGCCGCAGACTCTGGCCGCGGGCGCGACCTACCACTGCGCCTACGCCGCGCCGGTCGGCGGCAATGCGGGCGCGCAGGTGGCCGCCACGCTGACAGCCCAGGGCGTGTCGCTGAGCACAGCCCTGTCGGCGCAGGCGACGGCCAGCGTCGCCGTGAGCGACGTGCTGCCGACCGCCTCGCTGCAGGCGACGGCGCCGACGCTGCTCGGGCCGGACGGCGGCACTGCCACGGTCAGCGTGTCGGTGCACAACGACGGATCGGCCGAAGCCTTGCGTCTGACCGCGCTGCACCTCGATGGCGCCGCTGCCAACAGCATCGACCTCGACGGCCAGGGCGATTGCAGCCTCGCCGCGGCGCAGGCCATTGCGGCGGGTGTGAGCTACGCCTGCAGCGCGACCGTGCTCATCGCCGGCACGTCCGGGGGCAGCCGCGGCCTGCAGTTCGTGGCCACGCTGCAAGACGACGAGCACAACAGCGTGGTCGCCAGCGCCCTGTCCACGGTCGTCTTCGACGCCAGGCTGTTTGCCGACGGCTTCGAGTAGGGCTCAGCCGGCACGGGCGGCGCGCGCCGCGGGCAGGCCCAACCAGGCCAGCGCCAGTGCCGCGGCGGCAAATACGGCGGCCACGAGGAAGGCGGCCTGGCCGCCGCCAAGGCGCCAGGCCTGGCCGGCGATCAGCGCGCCGAGCACCCCGCCCAGGCCGGAGGAGAAGCCGTAGAACACACCCTGGCCGTGGCCGGCCAGTCGCCCGGGGAAGAAGCGCGCCATGTACAGCATGCAGGCGGCGTAGAACGCGGCAAAGTTCAGCGCGTGCGTGAGCTGGGCCAGGGCGATGACCCAGGGCCGCTCCGGCAGCAGCGCCGTCACCGTCCAGCGTAGGGCCACGCTGGCCAGGGCCGCCAGCAGCACCGTGCGCGCATCCCAGCGCGACAGCAGGCGAGCGGCGAAGAAGAACACCACGATCTCCACCGCGACGCCCAGCGCCCAGTACAGGCCCAGGCTGGAGGCGCGGTAGCCGTGCTCTTGCAGATACAGCGAGAAGAACGTGTACAGCGGTCCGAAGGAGATCTGCGTCAGCAGGGCCATGAGCAGGAAGGCCACCACCTCGCGCCGGCGCAGCACGGCGCGCAGACCGGGATCGTCGCCGCCGCCCGCGGCGGCGGGCGCATGACCCGGACCGTAGCGATTGCCCAGGCTGCTGGCGCCGAGGGCCAGGAACAGCGGCAGCATGAGCCAGGGCAGGTGGACCACGGCGAGGTGGTCGAAGATCACGCCGAGCAGCGCCACCACGGCGATGAAACCGATCGACCCCCACACGCGGATGGCGCCGTACTGCTCGCTGCGTCCGGGCAGGTGCGACAGAGTGATGGCCTCGAACTGCGGCATGACCGCGTTGTAGAAGAAGCAGAACACCACCATGGCGCCGAACAGGCCGGCGAAGGACAGCGGCAGGAAGAAGGCGAGAAAGCTCAGTACGGTCAGGCCGCAACCCAGATGCAGCCAGCGGATCGGCTGCGCCGAGCGGCCGGCGAGCCAGCCCCAGGCGCTGGGGGCGACGATGCGCGTGCCGTACCACAGGCTCATGAGCACGCTGATGGCGGTGGCCTCCTGCCCGCGCGCCTGCAGGTAGAGGCTCCAGTAGGGGGTGAAGGCGCCGAGGGCCGCGTAATAGGCGAGATAGAAGCTCGACAGGCGAGCCTTCGGCACATCCGTGTTCATGCGCCTAGCCTGCCACAGCAGGCACGGAGGCCGCACCGTCGGCGCCGGGGAGCCGGGCGCCGGCGGTGCGGCCGGGCGGACAGCGGCCGACGGCCGCTGCCGGGGGTCTTACCGTTCCAGACGGGCGCCGAGCGCGCGCCGTTCGATCAGCGACAGGTCGGCCTGGTTGGTCAGGCGCAGGTCGCGCAGTTCGAAGGGCGCGGCAAGGCCGCCGGCGCGCAGGCTGGCATCGTCCACCTGCAAGCGCACGCTGGCCTGGCCGGGCTCCAGCCAGGCAGCGCTCTGGGCCATCGCCAGGGGCTGCAGACTGCCGTCCGCCGCGCTGCCGTAGACTACGCCCGACACCTGGTAGCGGCTGGCCGCGGCCACCTCAACGCCAATGCGCAGGGCCAATGCGGCACCGTCCTCACGCTGCAGCGCCCCATCGAAACGCGCGGTGGGTTGCGCTACCGCGAACGCGGTCTTGGCATCGC
>DAOOVM010000257.1:0-4320 GCA_035370085.1 Rhodanobacteraceae bacterium
CATTTCCGGCGGCGCGGCGAACATGGAGAACAGGCGCACCGTGTCGGCACCGTATTTGTCTACCATCGACTGCGGATCGACGCCGTTGTTCTTCGACTTGGACATCTTCTCGGTGCCGCCGACCGAAACCTCACGGCCAGCAAAAACGAAAATCCCCTCTTTCCCGGAACGATTAACGCTTCGGACAACGCCAATCGTGTCGGCATAGATGCCCACATCTCTATTGCCGAATTTCTTCGCTACAAAGTCGGCGCTGATGTCCAAAGTCCCTTGTCCAGTCCAGTACGTTTTTCTGCCGTCACCATGTTCAAAAGTATGAACATCGGCGGGATTGATCCATTCCTTACTCCCATCCGGTCCCTCAAGGAAAAAGGAGGGCGCCACCACCATGCCCTGGCATAGGAGATTGGTTGCCGGCTCGTCGCTCGTCACCAGCCCGGCGTCGCGCATGAGCTTGTGATAGAAGCGGAAATACAGCAGGTGCAGGATGGCGTGCTCGATGCCGCCGATGTACTGGTCGACCGGCAGCCAGTAGTTGGCGCGCGCGTCCACCTGGGTGGCCGCGCCGGGCGAGCAGTAGCGCGCGTAGTACCAGCTCGACTCCATGAAGGTGTCGAAGGTGTCGGTCTCGCGCTCGGCGGGACCGCCGCAAGCGGGGCAGGTGGTCCTGCGCCAGGCCGGGTCGGCCTTGATCGGCGACTGCACGCCGGTGAAGGCCACGTCCTCGGGCAGCAGCACCGGCAGCTGCTCCTCGGGCACGGGCACCGCGTCGCACTTCGGGCAGTAGATGATGGGAATGGGGCAGCCCCAGTAGCGCTGGCGGCTCACGCCCCAGTCGCGCAGGCGGTAGTTGACGCGGCGCTGGCCGCGACCCTCGCGCTCGAAGCGCTCGGCCAGGGCGGCAAAGGCCTGGTCGTAATCCAGGCCGTCGTATTCGCCCGAGTTCACCAGCCAGCCGCGCTCGGTCCAGGCGCCCTGGTCCAGCAGCGACTGCTGGAATTCCTCCAGCACCTGGGCCGCGGCGGCGGGCTCGTACACGTCGCGTGCCGCGCCCGCGCCGAGCGCGGTGTCCATGGCGCTGCCGCCGCCGGCCACGTCGCGCTGCAGCTCGGCGATGGCGTCGCGCACCTCGGCCGGCACGACCACCATCCTGATCGGCAGCTCGTACTTGCGCGCGAACTCCCAGTCGCGCTCGTCGTGGCCGGGCACGGCCATGACGGCGCCGGTGCCGTAACCCATGAGCACGAAATTGGCCACCCACACCGGCACGCGCTCGCCGCTGAGCGGGTGCAGGGCGTAGATGCCAGTGAAGACGCCCTTCTTCTCCTGCGTCTCGATGTCCGCCTCGGCCGTGCCGCCGTGGCGGCATTCCTCGATGAAGGCGGCCACCTCGGGTCGGCTGCGCGCGGCCTGCAGAGCCAGCGGGTGCTCCGCGGCCACGGAGACGAAGGTCACGCCGGCCAGCGTGTCGGGCCGCGTGGTGAACACGCGCAGCGGCGCGCTGCCGCCCTCCACGGCGAAGTCGATCTCCAGACCCTCCGAGCGCCCGATCCAGTTGCGCTGCATGGTCTTCACCGCCTCGGGCCAGCCGGGCAGCCTGTCCAGGCCGTGCAGCAGCTCCTCGGCGTAGGCGGTGATCTTGAGGAACCACTGCGGGATCTCGCGCTTTTCCACCACCGCGCCGGTGCGCCAGCCGCGGCCGTCGATGACCTGCTCGTTGGCCAGCACGGTCTGGTCGACCGGGTCCCAGTTCACCACCGAGTTGCGGCGGTAGGCCAGGCCCTGCTTGAACAGGCGTACGAACAGGCGCTGCTCGTGCACGTAGTAGTCGGGCTTGCAGGCGGCCAGTTCGCGCGACCAGTCGTAGGCGAAGCCCATGCGCATGAGCTGCGCCTTCATGTGCGCAATGTTGGCGTAGGTCCACTGCGCCGGCGCGGTATTGTTCTTGATCGCGGCGTTCTCGGCCGGCAGGCCGAAGGCGTCCCAGCCCATGGGCTGCAGCACGTTGCGCCCGTTCATGCGCTGGTAGCGACTGATGACGTCGCCGATGGTGTAGTTGCGCACGTGGCCCATGTGCAGCGCGCCGGAGGGATAGGGCAGCATGGACAGGCAGTAGTACTTGGGCTTGTCCGGCACCTCCTGCACTTCGAAGGCGCGGGTGGCGGTCCAGAAACGCTGCGCGGCGGTTTCCACCGCCTGGGGATCGTAGGTATCGTGCATGCGGGCAGTGTCGGCGGCGGAAGTGGGCTTCCGCAAGGTTTTTTCTTGTGGATCGCGGAGCTTACCGCGCTGCAGCAGGGGCGCCAACCGGGCGCCGGGCGTGGACGCTGAGGGGTCGCGCCCCGCGGCCGCGTAGTTCCGGGCATCTCCGGGGAGAATCGCCATGTCGTACACCCGCCACCTGCGCGCCGCCCGCTGGCTCGCCGCCGTCCTGGCCCTGGCTACCGCCCACGCGGCCGGCGCCACCACGACCTACTGGGTCACCAACAGCGGCAACTTCGGCCCAGGCAGCTTCGCCGCCGCCCTGGCCAGCCTGCAGCCCAACCTGGCCGACCCGCAGGAAATCCGCTTCGCCTTCCCCGCGGGACAGACCATCTACCTCAACGGCCCGCTGGCCGGCGTGGTGGGTGCAACCGTGCGCATCGACGGCGCCGACATGGCCGGCGCCGTGGTGATCGATGGCGCCGGCCACCAGCCGCTGCACGTCGACGCCGGCTCCACCACGACGCGCCTCACCGTCGCCAACCTGAGCCTGCGCCACGGCGGCGCCATCGGTCGCGGCGGCTGCATCGCCGTGGCGCCGGCCAGCACCACCCTGGTGCTCGATGGCGTCACCGTGCAGGAGTGCCGGGCCTACATCGACACGAGCAATCCGGGGCGCGGCGGCGCCGTGTACGCCGCGGGGCCCCTCACCGTGACCGACGCCGTGTTCGAGCGCAACGAGATCCTCACCCTCGGCACCTCAGCCGCCACGGCCGACGCCGCGGGCGGCGCGCTCTACAGCAGCGGCGCGCACACCGTGACCATCCAGCGCTCGGCCTTCCGTGACAACCGCATCTACCTGGTCAACAGCCTGCCCTCTTTCTGCGCCAGCGGCGCCGGCGGCGCGGTGAACCTCTATCTCACCGGCAGCGGCACCGTGGCCAGCCTGCGCGACTCGGTGTTCACCGGCAACCGCGCCTCCTGCCGCAACCCGTCGGTGAGCTACGACTCCGACGGCACCGGCGACGGCGGTGCGCTGATGCTCGCTGGCGACCTCGGCAGCTTCGATCTGCAGGCCAACTTCTTCGAGAACAACACCGGCCGGCGCGGCGGCGCCATCGCCTTCATCAATGCCGGCCAGACCCAGGCGCTGCTGGCGAACAACACCTTCCACGCCAACCGGGGCAATGCCTCGGGCGGCGCGGTGGGCTTCGTCAGCTGCTGCTACGCCAGCTTCATCAACAATACGTTCAGTGACGACATCAGTGCCGCCAGCAACTACGGTGCCGAGCTGGAACTCAACGTCGGCTCGGCCGCGCTCTACAACAACCTCTTCAACAACACCGACCCCGACAGCCCGGGCTGCAACCTGAGCTTCGGTCAGCTCAGCGGCGGCCACAACCTCCACAACAGCGGCAGCTGCTCCATTCCCGGCGACAGCACCAGCCAGACCGTCGGCGCCATGCCCTGGCTGCAGGCGCCGACGTTCAGCGGCGGCTACGTGCCCACCATGCGAACGGACTACGGCGCGCCGGCCATCGACGCCGGCGACGACGCGCACTGCGCGCCCTACGACGCCCGCGGCCTGGTGCGGCCGCTCGACGGCGACGGTAACGGCGTGGCGCGCTGCGACATCGGCGCGGTCGAGAGCAGCTACGTCGATCGCATCTTCAAGCACGGCTTCGAATAGCCGCCGCGCCTTCGACCAAGGTCGCGCAGCTCAGAACGCCGGTGACGCCGCGGCTATGATCGCGGCTCCCGCCGTCCGGAGCCCGCCATGCGTTGCATCTTCGCCGTTCCGCTGCTGCTGCTCGCCCTGCCGGCCGCTGGCGCCGAGTCCCTCACCGCGCTGCAGTGCGGCCACGTGTTCGACGCGCTGCACGGCAGGCTCGACGGCGCCGGTACCGTGCTGGTGGCGGACGAGCGCATCCGCGAGGTGCTGCCGGGCAAGCAGGCGCCGACGGGCGCCGAGACAATCGACCTCGGCGACAGCACCTGCCTGCCCGGCCTGATCGACAGCCACACCCACCTCACCGGCGAGACCAGTCCGACCGCCTACAACGACCAGTTCCGCTGGAACGTCGCCGACTACGCCATCCGCTCGGTGGTCTACGCCCG
>DAOOVM010000258.1:0-4314 GCA_035370085.1 Rhodanobacteraceae bacterium
GCACCTGCTCGGCGACAAAGGATTGCTTTGCGCCCGCACTGCTTTCGTCCTCCAACTGCTTCATGTGGTAGGCCATCGCATCGACCAGGTTGTCGGAAAGCTGCCGGTAGCGCACCCAGGCATAGCAAAGCAGGTAGAGGTAGGTCTGATCGGCCTTCAGGTTGCGTAGATCGTGGACGGTGTAGAAGTTCGCCAGGCTGGCGTAGTACAGCAGATTCTGCTGCGAGACGCCGAGCTTGGGCAGCAGCGCCTTGGCGATCCGGTGCAGCGGCTCCAGCGTGGCGCGCTTTTCGCGTTCGCGGGCCATCTGACGCCAGCCAAAGTCCTTGGCGTCCTGCTTGAGCGCCGCCAATTGCGACAGGGTGTCGTCACGCACTAGAAGCCGACCCAGCGCGGCCTTGGCCGATTCGTCCAACACTTCCGACAGCAGGCCAGCCAGCCGCCGACGCTCGGCGGACAGGGCTTCGCTCACCAGCTCTTGCAGGGTGGTATAGCCGGGCCGGATGATCTTGTGCTCGTTTAGCCAGACGATCAGCTCGGCGGCGATGAACCCCGGCATCACGTCGCGCCGCACGGTCTGCGCGGCCTGCTGCGCGAGCTGCGCCAGGAACTCGGCCGCCCACGGCCGGTAGCCGAACAGATCGGCAATCCACTCGCGCTGGGTGTAGTGCTCGTGCTTGGAGATTGGCTTGTGCTCGAAGGACTCGCCGTGGAAGTAGCGGCTCAGCACGAAGGCGCAATCGTGCTCGACCTCACTCCAGTCGAAGCGGAAGAAGGCATGCTTGGCCTTGAAGTAACCGATCTGCAAGATGCAATAGACCTGGGCATGGAGACCAGGCCGGCTGCTGGCGAGCGCCAGTTCGGTTTCAGTCAACGCCAAGTATTCCAGCCGCTGGGCGTCGTCGAAGTCCGGCAGGCCGTACAGGGCTTCCTGCTCGGCGTCCGACAGGACGGTCAATCGTTCGCTCTTGGTCGTCATCGCGATGACGCTCCACGAGAGCCCGTCCAACCAACCCGTGCCAGGGTCTCGATCAGCGTGGTTCGCTTGACGCCGAAGTTGCGGCACACCGCCGCCTTGGACATGCCGCCATCGAGCGCAGCGACGATGGCCTCCAGCTTCTCGCCGGTGATCGCCTGCGGCCGGCCGCCGATCCGGCCGCGTTTGCGGGCGGCAGCCAGACCGGCGACGACACGTTCCTGGATCAAGGCGCGTTCGTACTGCGCGAGCGCGCCGAACACCTGGAACAGAAACTCGCCCGAGGGCGTCGTGGTATCCAGGTTCTCCGTCAGCGAGCGGAACGCCACCTGCTTTTTCTTGAGCGAGGTCACGATGGCGAGCAAGTGCGACAACGAACGGCCGAGCCGGTCGAGCTTCCACACGACCAACACGTCGCCAGGGCGAACGAATTCGAGCGCCCGCGCCAGGCCCGCGCGGTCGTCCTTCGCGCCGGAAGCATGATCCTCGAACAGATGCCGCGCATCGACGCCGACGGCGAGCAGCGCATCGCGCTGCAAGTTCGTGCTCTGGCGGTCGGAGTCCGACGACACGCGCATGTAACCTACCAACATAAGCGGAAAACCATTAAGACGAGGTTTCCGTATGGTAGCGTCTGGCGACAGAGTTTTCCGCACAATTTTGCGGCCACTCGGAGGTTGGTGCAGAGGACCGTTGAAGGCCTGTCGAAAAACAAATGTTTTCCGACAGGCCTTGGCCTAGCGCACGCCCGCCTTGCAGCGTTCTGTGAATAGCGCTTAGTAATGACGGCGTATATACTTTGTTAGTATCAAGTGGCAGGAGGCCCCGATCATGTCAAAACAAGCCGTTTTCACGATGAAGCTGGAGCCTGAGTTGCGCGCCGAGTTTATGGCCGAAGCCGAGGCGGCCCATCGCCCGGCGTCGCAAGTGCTGCGCGAGCTGATGCGCGAGTTCGTTCAGCGCCAGCGCGAGTCGCGCGAGTACGACGAGTTCCTGCGCCGCAAGGTCGAAGCCGGCCGGGCTTCGATGCGCGCTGGATTGGGGCGGTCGAACGATGAAGTTGAGGCCGAATTCGCCGCACGGCGTGCCAGTGTGGCGAGCCAGGCGTGAGGGTTGTTTGGACGCCCGAAGCGCAGCAAGACCGTGCCGATGTGTGGGACTACATCGCAGCCGACAATCCGCGCGCGGCGGCCCGGATGGATGAGATTTTCAGCGACGCGGCCGCCCGCTTGATCCAGCACCCCATGCTGGGCAAGCCGGGAAAGATTCCCGGGACCCGCGAGTTGATCCCGCACGAAAGCTATCGCCTGGTGTATCAGATCGACGGCGAAACGGTGTGGATACTGACGCTGGTTCATACTGCCCGCCTGTGGCCGCCTGTGCGCGATTAAGATATGATCATGGCAACAATGAAACGGCGCGTTGACAGACTGCTTTCGAGCCAGACCGCGGTCGGCGGCAGGCGGCCAGTTGCGGACGGTCAAGCATCTTCCCGGTAGCGGACGTTCAATAGTGTCTCTGACCTGCTTCGCTCCCTCTATGAAGGGAGGTCGCTGGCCCATCCGCGCACTCACAGCCTGCCAGTAGGCGCAAATTGGCAGCGCTCCGTCCGGCAGCGCACAGACTGCGGCCGTACGTCCGCGTAGGTTCGCTTCAGCAGTTTCGATTCGAAAGTTCAATGTGATTGCTGCGGGCGGTCGTCGCAGTTGCGCGGAGGCGATGATGCACAAGCACGGGATCGGCAGATAGGTTCTTCGAAGCTGCAAGAGTTAAAACATTCACACATGAAAGATTGAAATGGATACACGATTATTTGCTTTCGTCGGCGCAGACATTGGCCCTTGGCGGATTGTCAGGGCCGAAACGAGAGTTGGCGAGCCCCTGCCTGAAGCCAAAAGGCTCAACGTCGTATCCGCTTCAGAGTTGCAGTCTGAAACCAATGCACCCTGGATACTTCGTGGAATAACCAGCAATGAACGATATGTCATGCGCGCAGAGAAGAATGAAATTGTAGCGAAGCAGCAAGGTCTGGCGCGCCCAGAAGCAACGTGCGGTGCGCTAATACCGATCCGGAAGAACGCAGCTTGGTGGGAGCTCACGCAAGACGAACGCCGGAGCGTTTTCGAACAGTCGAAGCACGTCCAAATCGGGCTTCAGTATTTGCCTGCAGTAGCGCGCAAGCTCCACCACTGCCGCGACCTCTCAGAGAATGAACCGTTCGATTTTCTGAATTGGTTCGAATACGCGCCAATTCATGAGGTTGAGTTCAACAGGCTGCTTTCCGAACTGCGTGCGTCAGAGGAATGGAAATACGTCGACCGAGAAGTCGATATTCGTCTTACGCAAGCACAGGTCTAACCCGCCGATGAACACGGACCCCCAACAGCGGCGCGTTGCGCCGCCGTTTCGGGCCGGTTATCGGCAACGTAGAACTCTCGGATACAGTTGTTCTGTAATAACTTCTCAAGCCAAATTGATTTTTGGAGTGGATATGGAAATGGAATCAAGAATATTTTCGGTAACAGAATATATTCGTCCGTCTGACGGCGAACCAATTCGTTCAGTGGTTCTGGAAACCAAGGACTCAGCAGTTGTTGTTTGGCATGCCCATCCTGGGCAAGAAATAACCGCTCATGTTCACCCGGACGGCCAAGATACTTGGACGGTTATCTCTGGAGAGGCTGAGTATTACCAAGGAGGCGGCAAAGTCGCTCATCTAAAGGCTGGAGATATTGCCATAGCAAAACCTGGCCAAGTGCATGGCGCTCTAAATACTAGTCCAGTGCCGTTTGTATTTGTCTCAGTGGTTGCATCTGGCAACGCGGGTTTTGCGTTGGCTGAAAAATAGTCTTTCTCAAATGTGTGCCCCAGAGAGTTCTAACCCATCCATCAACACGGACGCTGCGCGATGAAGCCGCGCCGCGCCGGCTAACTCCACGTTGAGCGTCAGCTTTCCATATGTCTGGGGGTCTGCAACGGGTCGGGTGCCGTCGCGTGCGCAGTGTCAAAGCTGACATGACTAATACATGAGATGGGCTGATGCTCGCCGTCCGGTCAGGCAGCTGCCCCCCTGCAGGACTCACAGCAGTTGTATGCCACCCGTCATCCGAGACGTCAGTCGGCCTCATCCAGACCGGAACAATCTGGACGTGACGTCCGGCTGGCATTGCCGTGATCGAAATGGCGGCTAGTGACACGACTGTTGGGTCTACCCCATCGACCGGGCGCGGGACAAGCCACGTTGATCGGCTGACGGAATTTTCGGCGGTTCCGGCTTAGAACCCCATCATGTCAGAAGATGCCAAATCGGACCGCCCCCAGGTGGCGGCAATCGGGTG
>DAOOVM010000259.1:0-4302 GCA_035370085.1 Rhodanobacteraceae bacterium
GACTACGCCCCCTCGCAGAATGCCTGGAAGGTGCGCCAGCTGCTGCATCATCTGCAGCAACCCTACCGCCGCGTGGCGGTGAGCATCTTCGAGGGCGAGGGCCAACGACCCGAGTTCCTGCGCGTCAACCCCACGGGCAAGGTGCCGGCGCTGCAGCTCGACGACGGCCGCTGCCTGGCCGAATCCAGCGCCATCCTGATGTACCTCGCCACCGACACGCCCTACCTGCCCGGCGACGCCTACGCGCGCGCGCTGGTGCTGCAGTGGCTGAGCATCGAGCAAGAGCAGGTGGAATCCAACATCGGCGCCCTGCGCCACTGGACCCTCACCGGCAAGCTGCCGCGCCGTGCCCCGGCGCTGGTCGACGCCAAACGCCAGGCCGGGGCGCGCGCCCTGCGTCTGCTGGATGGTGTGCTGGCCGAGCGGCCCTTCATCACCGGCACGGACTACACCATCGCCGACATCGCCCTGTTCGCCTACACCAGCCGCGCCGAGGAAGCGGGATACGTACTGGCCGCGCATCCGCACCTGCACGCCTGGGTGCAGCGTGTGCAGGACCGGCCCGGCTTCCTGGCCACCAGCCATGCCTATGCCGACGACCCGCACTCGGGGCGCGAACTGCCCTGACACCTGCGTGAGCGCGCATTGCCGGTGCGGCAGCGCCGCGCGGCCCGACAGGTTCCAGTGAGGCGGAAAGCGCCTGCTGCCCATGGAGCGGGGCGCCGCTCGCCGCCATCGCCGGCGAAACCGCCGCCAACGGCAACCGCATCGAGCAGAGGAAAAGGAACGGCGCGGCCAGCGCCAACCGCGAAGAGACCACGGTCTCCCGTCCGCGTGGATGCCTGGGGCGACGTCGAAGCTTGCCGGCGCAAAGCATGGGTGCTGGCCTGCGATGCCACGCGTATGGCGCTGTTGTGGCGGGCGACCGGCTGAAGCGCGGTCAGGCGCGATCTCTGCGCGAGCGGTTCGTCTGGCTCGCGCTCGACGCCGACATCGCCGTCAGAGCACGCAATCCCACGGGGGTGGTGCCGGATGCCTTGCGTACGAGGCGCCGGAGCGCCGTGGCGTCGCGGTAGCCTACCGCAGCCGCGATCTGCTCCACGCTCATGCGACTGTGTTGCAGGAGACTGCGCGCCCGCTGCAGGCGGATGCTCCGGATCAGCGCGGTCGTGCCCATGCCCGTGGCGTGGTGCACGTGGCGGGCGAGGGTGCGCTCGGAGATCCGCAGCTCGGCGGCCAGGCTCGACACCGACGGTACGTCCGGCAACGTTGCCTCGACGCGCTGGGTCAGGCGCGTCACCAGCGCATCCCCGCTGGCCAGCATGGCGGGCAGCACGTACTGGGCCTGCTCGGTGCGCTCATGCAGGAGCAGCACGCGCGCCACGCCTTCAACGAGCTTCGATCCAAAACGCTGGCGCAGCAGGTAGAGCATCACGTCCGCTTGGGCGAACGCGGCACCCGCGGTAATGACCGGGCCATCCACGCACAGCAGACGCTGGGCCTCGACCCGGGTTTCCGGCGCGATTCGGGCCAGCTCGGGCGCCAGCCACCAGGTGGTCGTGGCTGCGCGCCCTTGCAGTACGCCGGCAGCCTGCAGCAGGAACACGGCCGAGCACGAGGCGGCCACCTGGCCGCCGCGTGCCACGTGCGTGGTGATCAGGCGGATCGCACGCTGGCAGGCGTCGGTCTGCAGGCGTTGATGCAGCTCGGCGGCACTGGCCACCCACAGGCCGGGCACGAGCAGGATCGAGCGCGTGCCCCCGGTTCGGCCGGGCAGGCGCACGGTGTCCGCGCTGAGGCCGCCTTGCAATCCGATGCGTCCGCCGAAGGGCGAGTAGAGCCCCCAGGTGGGCACCGCCAGGCCTTGGCGCGTGGCGAACAACGTCGCCGCCGAAAGAATGTCGCGCGTCATGGCCACGCCGCTCGGATTGGTGCCCGGCAACACCAGCAGTTCGAAATCCTTCATGTCCGTTCGAGCTTGAAAGGTGTCCGTCCGGACGCTGGGCGCCCGGGCCTGATCGCGGCTTCAATGGAGCACCCAATCACTGCGCTGCGTCAAGCATGCCCGCCGCCCACTCGCTGCTGCTGTTTGTCCTCGCCGTACTGGGCCTGATGGTCTCGCCCGGCCCGAACATGGCGATGGTCCTCTCGCACAGCGTGGCGCAGGGGCCGCGCGGCGGCGTGGTCGTGGCCGGTGGCATCCTCGCCGCGGATCTGGTGATGACGGTGCTAACGGCGCGCGGCATCGTTGCGCTGGTCGCCGCCTGGCCGCCGTCGTTCGTCGTGCTGCGCTACGCCGGCGCTGCCTACCTGGTGTTGCTCGCGGTGCGTGCGTGGCAGAGCCGTACCAGCAGGGAGGAGCGCCGCGACGACGCGCGCTCGCTGGGCGACCTCTTCGGCCGCGCCATGCTGGTCAGCCTGCTCAATCCCAAGGCGCTGCTGTTCTTCCTGCTGTTCCTTCCGCCGTTCGTCGACCCCGTACGCGGCAACGTCGGCGTGCAGCTGCTCTGGCTCGGGCTGGTGATGTCGGTGGTGGCCTTCACCTTCCACGCCCTGCTCGGCGCGTTCGGTGGGCAGATCGGCCGCTGGCGCGCCACGGGCCGCGTGCCGGCCCGCGGGCTGCTGGCCCTGCAGTCGGCAATCTTCCTGGTGCTCGCCGTGCGGCTGCTCGCGCTCGATGTGCCGGGAAGGGCATGACGCGCTCGGTGTGCGTTTTCCGGTGCCTCGCGCCTGTCCAACTTGCGAACCCGCCATGAACGAACCAACTCCTCCGATAACCGTGACGGCACGGTCCCCCGGTGACGATCCGCTGACGGATTTCCAAGCGCGAACGGTGTGCCTCGAGGAAACCTCCCGGCGGGTGTACGTGTCGGGCAGCGGTCCGGGCGTGATCGTGCTGTCGGAGATGCCCGGCATCAGCCCGCACGTGGCGCGCTTCGCCCGCTGGGTGCGCCGCGCGGGGTTCACCGTCTACCTGCCCTCGCTGTTCGGCCGCGACGGCGCGGTGCCGCAGGTCGAGGAGGGGCTGGCGGTGATCCGCCGCACCTGCGTCAGCGCGGAATTCCATGCGCTCGCCGGACGGGGTTCCAGTCCGGTGACCGCCTGGCTGCGCGCGCTGGCCCGGCTGGCGCACGCCGAATGCGGCGATCCGGGCGTGGGCGCGATCGGCATGTGCTTCACCGGCAATTTCGCGCTGGCGATGATGCTGGAGCCCGCCATGCTCGCTCCGGTGCTGGCACAGCCGTCGCTGCCGCTCGACGATCCGGCGGCCGTCGAGAGCAGCGCCGAGGAGCTCGCGGCGGTGCGCGCGCGACTCGAGCGCGACGATCTGACCGTTCTGGCCTATCGCTTCGAGGGCGACCGGCACTGCCAGGCGGCGCGCTTTGCGGCGTACCAAGCGGCGCTGGGGTCGCGCTTCGATGGGCGCGTCCTGCCCGATGCCGCCGCCCATCCGGAGCCGCCGCCGTTCTTCCAGCACGTGGTCTCCAGCCCGCACAGCGTGCTGACCGCGCAGCTCATCGATGCCGAGGGCGAGCCGACGATCCGCGCGCGCGACGAGGTCATCGCCTTCCTGCGGCGGCGCCTGTACGGCACGCCCGACTTTCAGCCCGAGACGATCCTGTGACGGTTGGCTTCATCGGCCTTGGCCACATGGGCGAACCCATGGCCCGGAACCTGCTGCGTGCCGGCGTGCCGCTGCGCGTGTGGAACCGGTCGCCCGGAGCGTTTGATGCGCTGGCTGCGGCGGGCGTGCGCGTGGCCGCCTCGCCCGATGACCTGTTCGCGCACGCGGACACGGTGCTGCTCATGCTGCGCGGCGAGACGGCGATCGACAGCGTGCTCGGGCGCGGCACCGAGGCCTTTGCCGCGCGGCTGGCCGGTCGCCGCGTGGTGCACCTGGGCACCACGTCGCCGGAGTACTCCGAGCAGCTGGCGCGGGAGATCACGGCCGCGGGTGGTCGCTACGTCGAAGCACCGGTGTCCGGCTCGCGCGGGCCGGCGGAACACGGTGCACTGGTCGGCATGGTGGCCGGCGCGACGGCCGACGTCGACGCGATCCTGCCGCTGCTCGCGCCCCTGTGCCGGCGCGTGATCCGGTGCGGACCGGTGCCGGGCGCCCTGCGCCTGAAGCTGGCGGTCAACCACTACCTGATCACCACCGTCGCGGCGCTGGCCGAAGCCGCGGCCGCAGCCGCCGCCATCGGTGTCGACGCAGCGCTGTGGCGCGAGGTGCTCGATGCCGGCCCGATGGCGAGCGAGGTTTCGCGCGCCAAGCTCGCCAAGCTCCAGACCGGGGATCTC
>DAOOVM010000260.1:0-4276 GCA_035370085.1 Rhodanobacteraceae bacterium
GAAAGTGACTCGCTCGCCGTAGGCGAGCGAAGCCTCCTCACCTGCTCGGCCGAGATGACCCCGGCGCCCATCGCGCGCGCAAGCCCCACGGCGCCGACAGCCGATATGAAGGCGTGCCCCTCAAGCCGGCACGGCGAGCCACGCCTCCCCGCGCTCCAGCGCCGCGGTGCCGCTGCGCGCCAGTTCCAGCACCGGGGCGATGGCAGCGAGTTCGGCCAGGAAGGCGTTGATCTCGCTGCCGCTGCCGGCGAACTGCACGGTGCGCGTGCCGGGGCTCTCGTCGAAGATCAGCGCGCGCGGGTGGCGCCGCACGCAGGCGGCGAGCTGGGGGGCGACTGCGGGTTCCACCGCCAGCTTGGCGATGAGCAGTTCCACCTCCAGGTGCTCGCGGGCAGTGAGGTCGGCGATGTCGAGCACGTCGAGCAGCTTGCTCGACTGCTGCAGGATCTGTTCGATCACGGTGTCTTCGCCCACGGTGACGAGGGTGAGGCGCGACACGGCCGGATCGTGCGTGGCGGCCACGGTGAGCGAATCGATGTTGTAGCCGCGCGCGGCGAACAACCCGGCCACGCGCGCCAGCGCGCCAGCCTCGTTCTGCAGCAGCATGGAAATGATGTGGCGCATGCTCAGAACATCTCCGAGGCTGCGGCCTCGAAGGCCGGCTGGACGCTGCGCGAGGGGATGTGCTCGCCGGTGATCATCTGCGCGTAGCTCTGCCCCGGGCCGACCATGGGGTAGACGCCGGCATCGGGGTCAATGACCACTTCGAGGAAGGCCGGGCCGTCGAAGGCGAGGAACTCGGCAATGGTGCGCTCCAGCGCGTCCTGGCATTCCAGGCGCTGCGCCCAGGCGAAACCGTCGGCCTCGGCGGCCTTGATGAAGTCCTTCTTGTGCAGGCTCTTGTCGGTGGCGCAGAAGCGTCCCTTGAAGAACAGCTTCTGCCACTGCCGCACCATGCCGTCGCCGCTGTTGTTCAGCACCACGACCTTGATCGGCAGACCGTAGGTGGTGACGGTTTCCAGCTCGCCGAGGTTCATGCGGATGGAGGCGTCGCCGTCGATATCGATGACCAGGGCGTCGCGCCGCGCGAACTGCGCGCCGATGGCGGCGGGCAGGCCGAAGCCCATGGTGCCCATGGAACCGGAGGTGAGCCACAGGCGCGGCTCGCGGAAATCGAAGTACTGCGCCGCCCACATCTGGTGCTGGCCGACACCGGTGCTGATGAGGGCACGTCCGCCGCTGTGGCGGTTGATCGCCTCGATCACCGCGTAGGGCTGGATCAGTGCGGCGGCGCGATCGTAGTTCAGGGCGTAATCGCGCTTGAGCGCCGCGACGTGGGCCTGCCAGGGCGCGTGGCGTGCCTGCGCGGCGGCGGCGTGACCCCGGCGCTGGCCATGCTGCAGCAGGTGGCGCAGGGCACGGCCGACATCGCCGACGTGGTGCCACTGCACGCGCTTGACCTTGCCGATCTCGGCCGGGTCGATGTCGATCTGCGCGATGAAGCGCGCGTTGGGTGCGAAGCGGCCGGGCACGCCGGCCACGCGGTCGTCGAAGCGCGCGCCCAGGGCGATGAGGCAGTCGCAGTCCTCCACCGCGTAGTTGGCGTAGGCCGTGCCGTGCATGCCGAGCATGTGCAGCGACAACGGGTGCGTGGTGTCAAAGGCGCCCAGACCCATCAGCGTGGTGGTGACCGGGATGCCGAAGGCTTCGGCGAACTCGCGCAGCGCGTCGGCCGCCCCCGCGGCAATCACGCCACCGCCGGCATAGAGGAGCGGACGCCGCGCCTGCGCCAGGGCGGCGAAGAAGCGCTCGCAGGCCGCCGCGTCCAGTCGCGCGCCGTCGACGGCCCGGCGCCGCGCACGGTAGCCGGGCATGGGCAGCACGCCCTCGCCGGCGAAGCGGCGCTCGGCGTTCTGCACGTCCTTGGGAATGTCCACCACCACCGGACCGGGACGGCCGCTGCGCGCCACCTCAAAGGCGGTACGCAGGGTAGCTTCGAGCTTGTCCGCGTCGGTAACGAGGAACACATGCTTGGCGCAGGCGCCCATGATGCTGGCGATCGGCGCCTCCTGGAAGGCGTCGGTGCCGATGGCGGCGGTGGGCACCTGGCCGCAGATCACCACGATGGGAATGGAATCGGCCATGCAATCGCGCACCGGCGTGACCGTGTTGGTGGCGCCGGGGCCGCTGGTGACCAGGGCCACGCCCACCTTGCCCGAGGCGCGCGCGTAGCCCGCGGCCATGAAGCCGGCGCCCTGCTCGTTCGCCGGCACGATCAGCGGCAGCGGTTCGCTGCCATCCGTGCCGCGGTGCTCGGCGTTGTGGCGGAACACCGCGTCGTAGACCGGCAGGATGGCGCCGCCGGAGTAGCCGAAGATCACCTCCACGCCCTCGTCGGCCAGCACCTGCACGACGATCTCCGCGCCGCTGAGCAGGGCGCCCGCGCGCGGGTGCGGGGCGGTGTCTTCGGGCAGGGCTTGCAGTTGGGCGTTCATGCTCGGGTTCCTCGTTCGTGGGTCCTGTCGCGCGGGCGCGGGGCGAGATCGATGCGCGCGGCGGGCTGCGGCAGCGCGCGGCGGTGGCGCCGCCACCCGCCCTTTGCCATCGTCGGCAAGGGCGCGGTCGCGCCGCCGTCAGCTGTTGAGCCAGGTCATCTTCTGGCGCAGCTGCGCGCCCACCCGCTCGATCGGGTGCTCCTGGTCCTTGCGCTTGTAGGCCTGGTAGTTGGGCAGGCCCGCGGCGTATTCGGCCGTCCACTCGCGCGCGAAGGTGCCGTCCTGGATCTCGCGCAGGATGGCCTTCATGCGCTCCTTGGTGGCGTCGTCGACCACGCGCGGGCCGCGCGTGTAGTCGCCGTACTGCGCCGTCTCGGACACATAGGCCAGCATCTTGGTGATGCCGCCCTGGTAGAGCAGGTCGACGATCAGCTTCAGCTCGTGCAGCACTTCGTAATAGGCGATCTCCGGCTTGTAGCCGGCTTCGACCAGGGTCTCGAAGCCCTTCAGCACCAGCTCGCTGGCACCACCGCACAGCACGGCCTGTTCGCCGAAGAGGTCGGTCTCGGTCTCTTCCTTGAAGTCGGTCTCAATGAGCAGGGCGCGCGCGCCGCCGAGGCCTGCGGCATAGGCCATGGCCTTGGCCCTGGCCTGGCCGCTGACGTCCTGATGCACGGCGTAGAGGCAGGGCACGCCGCGGCCAATCTCGTACTCGGTGCGCACGAGGTAGCCCGGCCCCTTGGGCGCGACCAGGATCACGTCGATGTCGGCGCGCGGCACGATGGTGCCGAAGTGCACGTTGAAGCCGTGGGCGAACAACAGGGCCGCACCGGGCTTGAGGTGGGGCGCGATGGCCTCGCTGTACAGGCGCGGCTGCACCATGTCGGGCGTGAGCACGGCGACGAGATCGGCGCCCTTCACCGCCTCGGCGGGTTCCAGCACGGTGAAGCCGTCGGCCTTGGCCTTGGCCTCGGTGGGCCCGTTCGGGCGCAGGCCGATCACGACCTTGAGCCCGGAATCGCGCAGGTTCAGCGCGTGGGCGCGGCCCTGGCTGCCGTAGCCCAGCACGGCGATGGTGGCGTTCTTCAGCGGTTCGGTGGTGGCGGTGGCGGACATCGGAGCACTCCGTGGAAAAGGGGAAAGTAGGAATTCGTTCAGGAGGTGACGGCGCCCTGCGCCGCGGAGCCAACCTGGCGGGCGAACTTGGCCAGCGCGCCGCGCGTGACGTTGGGCGCGGGCGGCGACCAGCCGGCGCGGCGCGCGTCGAGGTCGGCATCGGTTTCGACCACGCGACGCGCGGCGTCGATGCGCACGACGTCTCCGTCGCGCAGCAGGGCGATGGGGCCGCCGCGGGCGGCCTCCGGCGCGACGTGGCCGACCATGAAGCCGTGCGTGGCGCCGGAGAAGCGCCCGTCGGTCATCAACGCCACGTCGTTGCCGAGGCCGCGGCCGACCAGGGCCGCGGTGACGGCCAGCATCTCGCGCATGCCGGGACCGCCGGCCGGCCCCTCGTTGCGGATCACGATCACGTCGCCGGCGCGGATGGCGCCGGACTGCACGGCGCGGAAGCAGTCTTCCTCGCTCTCGAAGACGCGCGCGGTGCCCTCGAACCGGGTGCGCCCCTGCCCGGCCAGCTTGAGCACGCAGCCCTCGGGCGCGAGGTTGCCGTAGAGGATGGAGTAGCCGCCGCGCGGCTTCAGCGCGCGGCTGACGGGATACACCACCGTCTGCCCCGCCGGCGTCGGCGCCGCGGCGTCGAGCTCGGCGAAGAGCGAGCGGCC
>DAOOVM010000261.1:0-4258 GCA_035370085.1 Rhodanobacteraceae bacterium
AGCTGGGTGTAGTGCTCGTTGCCCTCGGCCAGCTGCAGGGTGACGTAGGCGCGGAGAATGCGCAGGCGCCCATCGCTGTTGCGCGTTGGCGTGGCCACAATCTCGGTGCGCAGGGGCCCCGGCTCGTTGCGGTACTTGCGCAGGGCGAACAGCAGGCTGGCGCTCAAGCAGTTGGCGATGCTCGCCAGCAGCAGCGCCGATGGATTCGGGCCACGCCCCTCGCCCAACGGCGGCGGCTCGTCGCTGTGCAGGGCGGCGAGGTCGGTCCCGGCGAAGTCGATGCGGAAGGCGTAGGGCCCCTCCTGCTGCAGCACCAGGCGCAGGTGGACGTGATCGGTCATGGCGCCGTCCCCGGTCCGCGGCCTGCGGGCACCTCCACCCACAAGGCACCGCGCAGATCGCCGGCCGCGAATCCGGTGGCGCTGTCGGTCGGATACAGGCGCTGCAAGGCGGCGCGCGTGGCCGGTTCCAGTGCCTTGCCGTGGCAGGCCAGGCACATGGGCTCCACCGCAATACCGCGCATCCAACGCAAGGACACGCCGGCGGGAAGCCCACTGTCGGTGACCTCCACCAACTCTCCGGGCGGCGTGCCGGCCGCGGCGCGGGCTTGGAATCGTGCCAGCCCCTGCGCCTGCCAGGGCTCGGGCGAATTGGCCGGACTGCGCTGACGTCCCATGACAGGGACGCGACCGAGGCGCACGCCGTGCGTGGCGACAATCCGCGCCGCGATCTTCGGCGCCTCGTCGCGGCAGAAGGCGACAGCGGCCGTGGTGTCGCTCTGGGCGAGCTGCGCGGTCAGGGCCGCCTTGAGCGAGGCGCCGAAATCCTGCGCCGCGGCCTGGGCGCGCTGCTGCGGCGTGGGCGCCCCGGCTTCCGGCGACGCGGTGGGCGGCGGCGCGGCTGCCGCTGTACCGAGCAGCAGCCCGGACCACACGAACATCCATTCGGGTTTCATGCGGGGACCTCCTCTGTGGCGTCCGCGGCGCGGCGGCGCAGCACGTAATACAGCAACGGGATCACGACCAGGGTCAGCACGGTGCTGACGAAGATGCCGAAGATGAGCGCGATCGCCAGGCCGTTGAAGATCGGATCGTCGAGGATGAAGAACGCACCCAGCATCGCCGCCACTCCGGTCAGCACGATGGGCTTTGCGCGCACCGCGCAGGCGTCGATCACCGCATCCACCAGCGGCACGCCGCGTCGGACCTCCTGATTGATGAAGTCCACCAGCAGGATGGAGTTGCGCACGATGATGCCGGCCAGGGCGATCATGCCGATCATGCTGGTGGCGGTGAACTGCTTGCCCAGCAGGGCGTGACCCGGCATCACACCGATCACGGTCAGCGGAATCGGCGCCATGATCACCAGCGGCACCAGGTAGCTGCGAAACTGCGCCACCACCAAGAGGTAGATCAGCACCATGCCGGCGGCATAGGCGATGCCCATGTCGCGGAAGGTTTCGTAGGTGATCTGCCACTCGCCGTCCCATTTCACCGCGTAGGCGCTGGTATCGGCTGGCTGGCTGATGAAGGTCTGCGCCAGAGACTGCCCGGCGACCTGGGCCTGGCGCAGCTTGCCGACCACGGCGAACATGCCGTAGAGCGGACTGTCGAGCTTGCCCGCCTCGTCGCCGGTGACATAGGCCACGGGCAGACCATCCTTGTGGTGCATGGCGCCGTCCCAGTCGGCACGCTGCACGTGCACCAGTTCGGACAACGGCACCAGTTGCCCCTGTGCACCGCGCACCTTCAGCGCCAGCAGCGCGCCGGGCGCGGCCTGGTCCTGCGCCGGCAGGCGCAGGCGGACGGGGCGCGGATAGCGCGAGGCGCCGTCCTGCACGAAGGTGGCGTCGCTGCCCGACACAGCCAGCGCGATGGCGTCTGCCACCGCGGCCTGCGCCACGCCCAGGCGCGCGGCACGCTCGCGGTCCAGCACCACGATCTCCCGCGGGGCGTCGGACTCCACACTGGTGTCAATGTCGACGATGCCCGCAGTGGCGGCAAACTGCTCGCTCGCCAGCGCGCGCGCGATGCGCCGCTGGCCGGCGTAGTCGGGGCCGTAGACCTCGGCCACCAGCGGCGCCAGCACCGGCGGTCCGGGCGGCACTTCCACCACCTTCACGGACGCGCCGTGACGCTGGCCGATCGCTGCCAGCGCGGGCCGCAGGGCGCGGGCGATGTCGTGGCTCTGACGCTTGCGCTGGTGCTTGTCCACCAGGTTCACCTGCAGATCGCCGACGTTGCTGCCGCTGCGCAGAAAGTACTGGCGCACCAGCCCGTTGAAATTGATCGGCGCGGCGGTACCGGCATAGCCCTGGTAGTCCAGCACTTCGGGCACGTTGTCCACGGCGGCAGCCAGCTCGGTCAGCAGCGCGTTGGTCTGCTCCAGCGTGCTGCCCTCGGGCGTGTCGACCACTACCTGCAGCTCCGACTTGTTGTCGAAGGGCAGCATCTTCAGCACCACGAGCTTGAACACCGCCAGCGAGGCGGCCAGCAGTACCAGACCGGCCATGGCGGCAAACAGCAGACCGCGCCGGCGGCCGGCGCGATCGCCGGCCAGAAAGGGCGTCATCACGCGCGCAAACAGGCGGTGCAGCCAGCTTGAGCCCCTCTCCTCCCGGGAGAGGGCTTGGGGTGCGGCTTCGGAATGCATGGACGCGGCATGGTCCGCCGCACCCCCACCCCCGTCCGCCCGCCCCGCCGCAGCGGGGAGATCACCGTGCCGGCGCAGCAGCTTCAGCGACAGCCAGGGCGTGACGATCAGCGCGATCAGCAGCGAGAGCAGCATGCCGACCGAGGCATTGATCGGAATGGGGCGCATGTACGGCCCCATCAGGCCCGAGACGAAGGCCATCGGCATCAGCGCGGCGATGACCGTGAAGGTGGCGAGGATGGTCGGACCGCCGACCTCGTCCACCGCCGGCGGGATCGCCTCGCGCAGCGACTTGCCGCCCAGGCTCATGTGGCGGTGGATGTTCTCGACCACCACGATGGCGTCGTCGACCAAGATGCCGATGGAGAAGATCAGCGCGAACAGGGACACGCGATTGAGAGTGAAGCCCATCACGTGCGAGGCGAACAGGGTCACTGACAGCGTCAACACCACCGCGCTGCCGACCACGATGGCCTCACGCCAGCCGAGCGCGAAGAGCACCAGCAGCACCACCGAGCCGGTGGCGAAGATCAGCTTCTGGATCAGCTTCTGCGCCTTGTCCGCGGCGGTCTGGCCGTAGTCGCGCGTGACCGTGGCCTGAACGCCTTCTGGAATCAGCTCGCCGCGCAGCTGCGCCAGGCGCTGCGTCACGGCGGCAGTGATGTCCGAGGCGTTGCTGCCCGGCTTCTTGGCGATGGCCAGGGTCACCGCGGGGGCCACACCGGCCTTGGGTCCGGCGCGCCCGGGCGGTGCACCGTACCAGGCGTAGCGCGTGGCCAGGTCGCCGCGGGGCTCCACCGTGGCCACGTCGGACAGCAGCAGCGGCTTGCCCTCGCGACTGCCGATGACCAGCGCGGCCACCTCGTCGGCCGAGGCGAGGAAGCGGCCGGCGGTGACCGGCACCGCGCCGTCGGCCGTCACGCGCTCCCCGGCCTGGTGCACCACGTTGGCCGCACGCAAGGCCTGCAGCAGGTCGCCCGGCGCCAGCTGGTAGGCGGCAAGCTTGGCTGCGTCCAGGGTCACCAGCACGGCGCGGTCGGGCGCGCCGATCGTGTAGATGTCGCGCGTACCCGGGATGCGCTTGAGCTCGGCCTCGAGCGTGTGCGCCACCTCGGCCAGGCGCGTGGCATCGGTGGCCGCCTCGTCGCTCCACAGGGTCACGGCCATCACCGGCACGTCGTCGATGCCCTTGGGCTTGACCAGGGGCGTGCCCACGCCGACACCCGGCGGCAGCCAGTCCTGGTTGGAAAACACTTGGTTGTACAGCCGCACCAGAGCGGGCTGGCGCTGCACGCCGACTTCGAACTCCACCGTGAGCACCGCCGCACCGGGCCGGCTTATCGAATAGACGTGCTTGACGCCTTCGATCTCGGAGAGCTTCTGCTCCAGCGGCGTCGCCACCAGCTGCTCCACGTCGCGCGCGCCAGCACCGTCGAAGGGCACGATCACGTTGGCCATGGTCACATCGATCTGCGGCTCCTCCTCGCGCGGCGTGATCGCCACGGCCAGCAGACCCAGCAGCAGGCCCATCAGGGCCAGGATCGGCGTGAGTGGATTGGCCTGGAAGGCCGCGGCCAAGCGCCCGGAGATGCCGAGTCGCGCGGAC
>DAOOVM010000262.1:0-4253 GCA_035370085.1 Rhodanobacteraceae bacterium
CATCCTGGTCAGTGGTCACAGCGACAACCTCTACGACCACCGCCGCCTCTACACCTACGACGGCACGCGCTTCGTGGAAACGCCGCAGCCGCTGCGCTACGTGGGCGTGGAGGCGCGGGCCAGGGTGCCCATTGCCCTGCACGCTGAGCGCGACGGCGCGGGCGCGGTCACGCTGACCCTGACGGCCGGGGCTGCGTTCACCGTGCTGCTCAACGACAACAGCCGCATCGACGAGCGTGGCGAGAATCCGAACTACCTGGTGCGCACAGCCGATGGCATCGTCGGCTGGGTTCTGCTGCCGTCGCATCCGGACGGCAGCACCGACGCCGAAGGCCTGTACTTCCGCGGCGACTGATCCACGCGGCGCGGCTCAGTCGCGCAGGTCGGGCTCGAAGAAACTCCACTTCACTTCGGGGAACTGCGCCTTGAAGCGCTCCTCCACGCGGTTGATGTCGTCGATCATGTCCTTGGGCGAGAGGAATCGGTTCATCTCCGCCTTGATCGCCACCATGATCTCCGGTCCGAGCTGCAGCGTGATCATGTTGAACACGCGCTTCACCTCGGGCTGCTGTTCGACGAAGCGCTGCATGGCCGCACGCACGTCCGGATCGACGCTCTGGCCGATGAGCAGGTCCTGCACCTCCTTGGCCACGAACACCGCCACCACCACCAGCAGCACGCCGATGACGATGCTGCCCAGGGCGTCGAACAGGGGATTGCCGGTGGCCATGGTGAGCAGCACGGCGACGAGGGCGAAGGCCAGGCCGAGCAGGGCGGCGAGATCCTCGCCGAAGATCACGATCAGCTCGCTCTGGCGGCTGTCGCGGAACCAGCGCCACAGCGACTGGGCGCCGCGCGCCTTGTTCACCTCGCGCAGGCAGCCCCACATGGAAAAGCTCTCGGCGATGATGCCGAAGCCGAGCACGCCCACCGCCAGCCACGGCCACTTCAGCGGCTCGGGGTGCTGCAGCTTGTGCAGGCCTTCGTACACCGAAAACACGCCGCCGACGGAAAACAGCAGCAGGGCGACGAGGAAGGACCAGAAGTAGATGGCCTTGCCGTAGCCCAGGGGAAAGTCCGGCGAGGGCGGGCGCTTGGCGCGTTTCAGACCCAGCAGCAGCAGGCCCTGATTGCCGCAGTCGGCAAGGGAGTGGACCGCCTCGGCCAGCATCGAGCCCGATCCGGTCAGCACGGCCGCCACCAGCTTGGACAGGAAGATCGCGAAGTTCGCGCCGAGGGCGAAGAAGATCGTCTTGATGGAATCGGCTTTGCCGGCCATGGCCTGGGCGAGCAGGAAAAGGGCGCGAAGTCTAGCAAACGCCGCCAGCCACCCCTACGCCGATCAGGATCGGGACCGGCGGTTGGGCGCCGGGGATGACGGGTTCGCCGTGTTTGCCCGCTTTGCTGCGGGTTCTGCCGCAGCCGGCGTCTCGGAGGTCGCCGGCCGGCGCAGGGCCTTGTCCTTGGCGATGGCGCCGCGGCTGCGCGGTGTGGCGCCGGTCTTGGCGCGCGCGGCGCCCTGCCCCACCGGCTTCGCGGCCCCGGACGGGCGGTGCCCCGCTGCCGGCGCGACCGCCTGCGCCGCCGATGGCATCAGGGACGCCTGCGCCTTCCGGGGCAGGTTCGCCACGACCAGGTCGTAGGAGCGCCGCAGGAAGGCCTGCAGGCGCGCGCCGCCGAACTGCGCCGGGTTGGCCAGGGTGATCCAGAAGGCGCGCGCCATGTAGGGCGCCGGTGCGATGCCGGGCTGGTCGGTGAGTTCGAGGAAGCGCTCGGGCTCAACCTTGAAGGACAGGCGTCCACGCTCCGGCCCCAGGGTGCAGAGCACCGCGAACATCTTGTTCGCGACGCTGTAGACGAGGTCCACCTCCCACTTGATCGACCGCGTCACGCCGGGCCAGGCGGCGCAGATCGCGTCCAGTTCCGCTTCGGTCATCGAGCCTTCCCTGTCGGACGGGCGCGCCGAATCAAGGGCCGGCGCGGGTGGCGCATCCTAACCGGCCGCGCCTGCCCAGCAGAAGCCGGCACCGCCCGGGATTGCGCTGGCGCAGGAGCGCGACGCCTGGCCCGCGGCACCGGTTCGTGGCACGGGGACTTCCCCACACGGCACAGGCGTGCGCGGCCCGGACCCGCCGCTGCACAGCCGCGCCCGCGCTGGACATTCCGCCGAGGGCGCGCCCGTGCCGGCCGCAGGAGAGCCCGGGAGATGTCAGGATGGACTGGTTCCGGCCTGGCACCTGTGGTCGCCTAAACGCGCCTTGAACCCACGCGGGGGTTTAGATGGCCTGCTCCACTGGCCGCCGTCATGCTGCAGCGCATGAAAACCCGCCCCCAACGCAATGAGGCCCCGATGAGCCGCCTGCGTTCGCCGCTACGCCCGCCTGAGCGCCTGCGCTATGGCGCCGCCAACGAGGCGCCACCGGCCGAAGGCGAACGCATCGTGCTGGCCGACGGCCGCGAACTGGTGCTGCGACCGATCCATGCCGGCGACGTTGCAGCGCTGCAGCGCGGCTTCGCCCACCTCAGTACCGAAGAAGTGCGTCTGCGCTTCCTGCACGTGATGAAGGAACTGCCGAACGAATTGGCCGAGCGGCTGTGCCGGCTCGACCCGGAGCGGGAGATCGCCTTCGTGCTGGCCGATCCGCCGGGCACCCCGGATGCGGAGATCCACGCCGTGTCGCGTGCCTTCATCGACCCCGTGACCGAGGGCGCCGAATACGCCCTCATCGTGCAGAAGGCCTACACCGGCCTCGGGCTGGGCTATCACCTCATGCAGCGCCTCATCGCCGCCTGTCGCGCCCGCGGTGTGCGCGAACTGTGGGGGGACGTCCTGGCCGAGAACCACGCCATGCTGCAGATGTGCGGCGCCCTGGGGTTCGAGCGCCATGCCGCCTTGCATGATCCCGGCGTGGTGCGGGTGACGCTAAGGCTCTAGCAGCAACCGCTGCGCGTGCCTGGGACCGGCGGCGCACGGCTCGTCCGTCGGTGTTGGCCCAGCTGCCGGCCCCGCCTGCAACCACCGCCCGAGGCCGCTGGATCGCGCGTCCGCCGCCGCAGCGTTCCGCCCTGCGGCCCTACCGGCTACACTGCGCGGTCCGGTGCGCGCGGTTCAACGCTCGCCCGGGAAAACGCCGCCCTGCGGCCCCCCTGCATCGCGCTGGCGGCCCGACCGCCGGCGCCGCCGCGTTTTGCCGCCGATGACGCCTAACTTCCTGCCCCTGTCCCTGCCCACCTCGCCCAAGAGCCGACGCTACTGGGAAACACCCCACGGTTCGGCGCTGGCGCTGGCCGTGGCCGAGGCGGCGCGCGCGCACGACGGCCTGCTCATCGTCGCCACGCGCGACACACAGGCCGCGCACGCGCTGGAAGCGGAACTGGGTGCGTTCGCCGGCGCGGAAACCGAGGTGCTGCATTTTCCCGATTGGGAAACTCTGCCCTACGACCTGTTCGCGCCGCACCCGGAGATCGTCTCGCAGCGCATCGCCGCCCTGTACCGCCTGCCCACGCTGGTGCGGGGGGTGCTGGTGGTGCCGATCGCCACGCTCATGCAGCGTCTTGCGCCGCGCAGCTACATCGCCGGGTCGGGCCTCGCGCTGGCGCGCGGCCAGCACCTGGACGTGGGCGCCGAGCAGCGCCGCCTGGAGGCCGCCGGCTATCGCCATGTGCCGCAGGTGCAGGAGCCGGGCGACTTCGCCGTGCGCGGCGCCATCCTCGACATCTTTCCCATGGGCGCGGCCGAGCCCTACCGCATCGAGCTGTTCGACGAGGAAGTGGAGTCGATCCGCAGCTTCGATCCGGAGACGCAGCGCTCCGCCCACAAGGTCGAGGAAGTGCGCCTGCTGCCGGCACGCGAATTCCCCCTCACCGAGGAGTCGGCCAAGGGCTTCCGCGCGCGCCTGCGCGAGCGCTTCACCATCGACATCCGGCGTTGCCCGCTCTACCAGGACATCCGCGAGGGCGCCACACCGGCGGGCATCGAGTACTACCTGCCGCTGTTCTTTGAGCGCACCGAGACCCTGTTCGACTACCTCGCGCCGCGCGCGCTGTGCGTGCTGGCCGAGGGGGCCCTGGACGCCGCCGAGCATTTCTGGGCGCAGGCGGCGGAGCGCTACGAGCAGCGCGCCCACGACATCGAGCGGCCCATCCTGCCAGTGGCCGAGCTGTACCTGCCGCCCGAGCGTCTGCGTGAGCACCTGAACGGCCTGCTGCGCGTCAACCTCGTGGCGAAGGGCAGCCACGACCACGCTCTGTCC
>DAOOVM010000263.1:0-4235 GCA_035370085.1 Rhodanobacteraceae bacterium
TCGTCGAGTGCGCCGGCCGCATTTACGAGAAGCCCGCCGACCGCGCGGACGCCGGCCCCCCGATCAGTCGCGGGCGGCGCCTGCGCTCCATCCTGGGCGGCTCCATCGGCAACCTGGTGGAGTGGTACGACTGGTACGCCTATTCCGCCTTCTCGCTGTATTTCGCCAAGGTGTTCTTCCCCGCCGGCGACAGCACGGTGCAGCTGCTCAATACCGCGGCGGTATTCGCCCTGGGCTTCCTGGTGCGTCCGCTGGGGGGCTGGCTGATGGGCCGCTATGCCGACCGCCACGGGCGCAAGGCCGCGCTCACCGCCTCGGTGCTGCTCATGTGCCTGGGCTCGCTGCTCATCGCCGTGACGCCGGGCCACGCGCGCATCGGCGTGGCCGCGCCGGCCATCCTGCTGCTGGCGCGCCTGCTGCAGGGGCTGAGCGTGGGCGGCGAGTACGGCGCCAGCGCGACCTACCTCGCGGAAATGGCCGAACCCGGCCGGCGCGGCTTCTGGTCCAGCTTCCAGTACGTGACCCTCATCCTGGGCCAACTGCTGGCCCTGGCCGTGCTGGTGCTGCTGCAGCAGGTGTTTCTCACGGCGCAGCAGCTGGAGGACTGGGGCTGGCGCATTCCCTTCGCGATCGGCGCCGCCTGCGCCCTGGTAGGCCTGTACCTGCGCCGCGGCATCGAGGAGACCGCCGCCTGGCGCGGCGAGCCCGAGGCGGCCGCCTCCCGCCGCGGCAGCCTGCGCGCCCTGCTGGCGCATCCGCGTGAAGTCGCCATCGTGATCGGCCTGACCATGGGCGGCACGCTGGCCTTCTACACCTACACCACCTACATGCAGAAATTCCTGGTCAACACCGTCGGCCTGGGCAGGGACACCGCCACCCTGATCAATGCCGGCACCCTGCTGGTCTATCTGCTGCTGCAGCCGGCGGTGGGCGCGCTGTCCGACCGCATCGGCCGACGCCCGGTGCTGATCGCCTTCGGCGTGCTCGGCACCTTGTCCACCGTGCCCCTGCTCAGCGCCCTGGCACAGACGCGCTCGGCCTGGGTGGCCTTCGGCCTGATCCTCGTCGCCCTGGTCATCGTCAGCGGCTACACCGCGATCAATGCCGTGGTGAAGGCCGAGCTCTTTCCCGCCGAGGTGCGTGCCCTCGGCGTGGCCCTGCCCTATGCCGTGGCGGTCTCGCTGTTCGGCGGCAGTGCGGAATACGTGGCGCTGTGGTTCAAGGCCCGCGGCCACGAGAGCGGCTTCTACTGGTACGTCACCGTCTGCATCGCCGTGTCCCTGCTGGTGTACGCCGGCATGCGCGAGACGCGCACGACCTCGCGCATGGAGGCCGACTGAGCCCGGCGCGGCCGGCGCCCACGCCCGGTCACGGAGCGTGCGGCCCGCCATCCGGCGTTCGGGTACAATCCGCGCCCCTTCGAGGTCGCCCCATGATCGCTTTCCGCAATTTCGCCCTGCGCCGCGGCGAACGCCTGCTGCTGTCCGACGTCGACCTGACCCTGCACGCGGGCTCGCGCGTGGGTGTGGTGGGACGCAACGGCTGCGGCAAGTCCAGCCTGTTCGCGGTGATCCAGGGCGAGGCGGAACCCGACCGCGGCGACGTGGACCTGCCCAACCGCCTGCGCATCGCCAGCGTGGCGCAGGAAACGCCCTCCCTGCCCGACAGCGCCATCGACTTCGTGCTGTCGGGCGATGCCGAGGTGCACGGCATCCTGCGCGCCGAAGCGGCGGCCAGCGCCGCGGAAGACTGGGACGCCGTGGCCGCCGCGCACCAGCGCCTGGCCGAGATCGACGGCTACGACGCCACGGCCCGCGCCGGCCGCCTGCTGCACGGCCTGGGCTTTCCCGCCGCGACACACGACACGCCGGTGGCCGAATTCTCCGGCGGCTGGCGCGTGCGCCTGAACCTCGCGCGCGCGCTGATGACGCCCAGCGACATCCTGCTGCTGGACGAACCCACCAACCACCTCGACCTCGACGCCGTACTGTGGCTGGAGCAATGGCTGCTCAAGTACGCCGGCACCCTGCTCATCATTTCGCACGACCGCGAGTTCCTCGACGGCCTGTGCACACACACCCTGCACCTCGATCAGGGCCGCGCCCGCCTGTACAGCGGCGACTACACCAGCTTCGAGCTCCAGCGCGCCGAGCACTTGCGCCAGCAGCAGATCGCCTTCGAGAAGGAACAGGCCGAGCGCGCCCACCTGCAGGCCTTCATCGACCGCTGCAAGGCGCGCGCCGCCACCGCGCGCATGGCGCAGTCGCGCGTCAAGCGCCTGGCCAAGCTCCCCGGCACCGAGGCCGTGCGCGCCGAGCGCGAGATCCACATCGCCTTCGGCGCCCCGGCGAAGAACCCCAACTCCCTGCTGCGCCTGAACCACGTCGACGCCGGCTACGGCGCCGTGCGCGTCCTCGACGACGTGAAGTTCGGTCTGGAGGCTGGCGACCGCATCGGCCTGCTGGGCCCCAACGGCGCGGGCAAGTCCACCCTGGTGAAAACCCTGGTGGGTGAACTGCCCCTGCTCGGCGGCGAGCGCGTCGCGCACCCCGACCTGGAACTGGGCTACTTCGCCCAGCACACGGTGGAATCACTGCACGAGGGCATGAGCCCGATCGACCACCTCAAGGAAGTCGCGCCCGGCGTATCCACCCAGGACTTCCGCGACTACCTCGGCCGCTGGCAGTTCGCCGGCAACCGCGCCTTCGAGTCCATCGACGGCTTCTCCGGCGGCGAGCGCGCGCGCCTGGCCCTGGCCCTGATCGCCTGGCGCCGACCCAACGTGCTGCTGCTGGACGAACCGACCAACCACCTCGACCTGGAGATGCGCGAGGCACTGGCCGAGGCGCTGAGCGACTTCCCCGGCGCCATCGTCCTGGTGTCGCACGACCGTCATCTCACCGGCCTGGTGTGCGAGACCTTCTGGCGCGTCGCCGACGGCCGCGTCGAGGCCTTCGACGGTGATCTGGACGACTACGCCGTGTGGCTGCGCGCGCGCGGCAGCAAGGCCGCCGCCCGCCCCGGCGCCGCTCTCGCGGCATAGGCGCACCCGGCCGACACGAACCCCGCTATCCGCCCTGCGGCGGCTCCCACAATTCGACCTTGTTACCCTCGGGGTCCATCACCCAGCCGAACTTGCCCTGCTCCGACGTCTCGGTCTTGTCCAGCACCTGACAGCCTTCGGCACGCAGGGCGGCCAGCAGCGCGTCCAGATCGGCGACGCGGAAGTTCACCATGAAGGGCGACGCGCTGGGCGCCATGTAGCCGGTGTCCTGCGCAAACGGGCACCAGATGGTCATGCCCGGCGCGCCCTCCGGCCCGCCCCAGGGAAAGATCGCGCCGCCCCAGGCGCTCACATCCAGACCCAGGTGATCGCGATACCAGGCCCCCAGCGCCTTGGGATCTGCCGCCTTGAAGAAGATGCCGCCAATGCCGGTGACGCGTTTCATGCTGTCCCTCCACGGTTTCTTGAGAATTGACCGTCCCGCATGATCCCATGGTCAAGCCGTCTTACTCGCGCAAGGCAGCCGCCGATACCGCGAGGCCCGGGGCGGGGCGCGGCATTGTCGAACAAGCCGACATCGATCCTGCCGCAACGATGGAGGAAATGAGCAGCCTGGTACACAGGACACCCCCGGACCACCTTGATGCTGATTCCAGCTACGGCACGCCGAAGCAGTTCAAGGACGAAGGGAAGCAGCGAGAGCAAGCATCAACCCACCGAGCCAGCCTCAACCAATCGGTGGCCCGAAAAGACCCGGCAGGTCATGGGCGAGGCAAAGAATACTAGTGTCGTATCGACAAGCCAGGGAAGAACAATTCCAGATTTCCAGAATCCAACGCAAGTCGGCGAAATCAAGGATACCGCTCGCGTTTCAGATTCATCTCAGCTTCGGGCTCAACGCGAGCATGCACAGGCCACAGGTAGGGAGCATGTAGTCGTGACTGGCTCCAGTACGCAAGTTAGCGGAACTGTTCAGAGTCAGTCGACCGTAATCCGGCGTGATGATTTAGGGCCCGGGAGTAGATAATGAGTAGCCCTAAAATTCAGTGTGAAATTCTCATGAATGACTTGGCGGAATTTTCCGAAAAGATGCTTCGCTTGCATGGAGAGTTTCATCCGTATGGTGGGTATTTAAATAAGGATGAATTGGTTGTGCAGGTCGGGGTTTCGCCAGAAATTAGATGGGAGAGTGACAAGCAGAGAATGGATGCGCTGTTGTCTTTCTTTAGAG
>DAOOVM010000264.1:0-4219 GCA_035370085.1 Rhodanobacteraceae bacterium
GCCAGCTCGACGGATCGCCGAACTCGGCGGCCTCGAACGCCGCGTGCATGCAGTCGCCGGCCGACGGGCCGCGCGGGAATGCGAGGAAATCGTCCGGATCGCGCTCGACCGCGCCGTCGGCCAGATCCTGGCGCAGTACCAGCGCAACCCGGCGCAGCTGCCGCCGCGCAACCTGCTCGAAGCGCAGGTGCTCAACCGGCTCATCATGACGCGCCTGCAGGTGGCACGCGCCGACAGCACCGGCGTGCGCGTGGGCGACGCCGACATCGACAATGCAGTGCAGACCATCGCGCGCCAGAACAACCTCTCGCCCGACCAGCTGCGCGCCTCGCTGGCGCAGGACGGCATCAGCTACAGCGAGTTCCGCCGCAATCTGCACGACGAGCTCATGGTGCAGCGCCTGCACCAGCGCGTGGCGCAGAGCTCCGCCCAGGTGAGCGACGCCGAGATCGACATCATGCTGGCCAGCAACAGCCTCAAGACCGGCGAGGTGCACCTGGCGCACATCCTCATCGGCGTGCCCGACGGCGCCAGTGCCGAGCAGCTGCAGGCGGCGCGCGAGAAGGCCGAGCGGGTGAAGAAGGAGATCGACGGCGGCATGGACTTCACCGCGGCGGCCATCCGCTACTCCAATGCCTCCGATGCACTGGAAGGCGGCGACCTCGGCTGGCGCCGCTTCGACCAGGTGCCGAGCATGTTCGCCGACCTGGTGCAGGGCATGAAGCCCGGAGACTCCACGCCGGCGCTGCGCGGCCCCAGCGGCTTCCACATCCTCAAGCTGGTGGGCAAGCGCGACACCGGGCCCCAGATGGTCACCGAATACCACGCGCGCCACATCATGGTGCGTATGAGCGAGCTGGTCTCCACCGACGAAGCGCAGCGCAAGGTGGCCGAGCTGCGCCGCCGCCTCGTCGACGGCAAGGAAGACTTCGCCAAGCTGGCCAAGCAGTTCTCGCAGGACCCGGGCAGCGCCAATGCCGGTGGCGACATGGGCTGGTTCGCCATCGACGCCTACGGCCCCAAGGTGGCCGAAGTGCTGACCACACTCAAGGACGAGGAGATCAGCCAACCCTTCCAGACCGAGGCGGGCTGGCATTTGATCCAGATGCTGGGCAAGCGCGAGCAGGACAAGACCCGCGAGGCACAGCGCGAGCAGGCGCGTCAGGCCATCCAGGAACGCAAGGCCGACGAGGAATACGACAACTTCCTGCGCACCCTGCGCTCGGAGGCCTACGTCGAAGTGCGCCTGCCGGGCTTCGACAAGGACGGCAAGCCGCTGGAGAACGGCGGCACGCCCTGAGCCGCGGCGCCCCGGGCCTACCCTTAGCTGCGCATTGCCCGCGTGACTGCGCCGCCGACCAAGGCCGCGCCCGGCGACGCCGGATTGTTGCGCCTGCCGCGGCTCGCCATCACTGCTGGCGAACCGGCCGGCATCGGCGCGGAACTGCTGGCCGTGCTGGCGGCCAGCGACGTCGCTGCCGACCTCGTGGCGATCGCCGATCCGGACCTGCTCATGCGTGCCGCCGCGACGCGCCGGCTGGATCTGCGGCTGGACGCCGATGACGGCCGCGGTCTGGCGCACCGCGGCCCGGGCAGCCTGCGCTGCCGCGCCGTGCCGCTGCGCGCGGCGGTGCGCTGGGGCCATCTGGATCCGGCCAATGCCGCCTATGTCATCGAGTCCCTGGCGGAGGCCGCCGACGGCTGCCGCGACGGTCGCTACGACGCCATCGTGACTGCGCCGGTGCACAAGGGCGTGATCAATGACGCCGGCGTGGCCTTCAGCGGGCACACCGAATTCTTCGCGCAGCGGGCGGGCGTCGAGGTGGTAATGATGCTGGCCACACCAACCCTGCGCGTGGCGCTCGCCACCACGCACCTGCCGCTGGCCGCCGTGCCCGCGGCGATCACCCGTGCGAGTCTGCAGGAGACGCTGCGCATTCTCCACGCCGACCTGCGCAGCAAATTCGGCTTCGCCGAGCCGCGCATCGCCGTGCTGGGGCTGAACCCGCACGCCGGCGAAGGCGGCCACCTGGGGCGCGAGGAAATCGAAGTCATCACGCCGACCCTGGAGGCGCTGCGCGCCGCCGGCATGCAGCTCATCGGCCCTCTGCCGGCCGACACGGCCTTCGTGCCGCGGCAGCTCGCACAATGCGACGCGGTGCTGGCCATGTACCACGACCAGGGCCTGCCGGTGCTCAAGGCGCAGGGCTTCGGCGACGCGGTGAACCTGACCCTGGGCCTGCCCTACGTGCGCACCTCGGTCGACCACGGCACCGCACTCGACCTGGCCGGCAGCGGACGTGCCGACGCCTCCAGCCTGATCGCGGCGACGCGGATGGCGTTGCGACTGGTGGCGCGCCGAGGGAGCCCTGGCACTTAGCAGCCCGACCGGCTGCGCTCAGTCAACCTCGGTGCACACTGCCGGCAAGGCGGCGCTGGGCCGCGCCCGCCGCCGCGGCCAGCGCAGGCGTTCGAACACCAGGGCCATGGCCAGCAGCACGAGACCCAGGCCGACCAGGCTGGCGGTGCCGACGGGCTCGTGCAGGAACACCAGGCCCCACAGCTGGGCAAACACCGGCACGAGCAGGGTCACGGTCACCGCGCGCTCGCTGCCGGCATCGCGCAGCAGCCAGAAGTACAGCGCGTAGGCCAGAGCGGTGCAGACCAGGCCCAGCATCAGCAGGGCACCCAGCGCCGCTTGGCTCGGCAGGCTAGTCGGAAACGTCACCAGGAGCCAGGGCAGCAGCAGGAAGGTGGACCCGATCTGCGTGCCCGTGGCCACCGCGAGGGGGTCATTGTCGCGGAACTTCGCGCGCATGCGCAGCGCCGCCAGCGCATAGCACAGGGCGGCCACCAGGCCGGCCGCGAACGCCGCCAGGGTCGCTGCGGACAGGGCCACGGCGCCGAAGCGCGCCAGGACGCCGACGCCGAGCAGACCCAGCACCACCCCGGCCAGCTTGCTGGTGCTGGGACGCTGGTGCGAAGTGGCCCAGGCCAGCAGCACCGTGAACATCGGCACCATGGCATTGAGCAGGGCCGAGTAGCCCGCCGGCAGGTACTGGGCCGCGAAGGCGAAGCACACGAAGGGCAAGGCCGAATTGAGCGCACCGCAAATGACGTATTCACGCCAGTTCCGCCGCCATTCCAGCGGCCGGCGCAACGCGGCCAGCAGCAGCCACAGCGCCGCGGCCGCCAGGGCGATGCGCCCGCCCGCGGTCACGCCGGTGCCCACCTCGGGCACGGCGACGCGCTGGAACAGGAAGGAGCTGCCCCAGATCATCGCCAGCAGCAGCAAACGCCACACGATCATCGCTGTGTCCTCGGAACGCGGCGCCGCGACGGCGGCGCGACTGTGAATGCTGCGCCGCAGCCGGCCAGCGAGGCGCGCATCCTAGACCGCGGCGTGGCGCGGCGGAATCGAGGTTTTCTGGCGCGCTGCGTGAAATTCCCTCACACTTGAGGCCCTCCCCCTACCGCGCGACGCCGCATGAGCGACTGGCGCCACCTTCCGGGCCTGCGCAGCCTGCGCATCTTCGAGGCGGCGGCGCGGCACCTCAACTACAGCCACGCCGCCGCCGAGCTGCACCTCACACACGGTGCGGTGAGCCACCAGGTGAAGGCACTGGAGACCCTGCTGGGCACGGCCCTGTTCCGCCGCGAGGGCCGGCGCACGCACCTCACCGAGGCCGGGCAGACGCTGGCCGAGGGCGTGCGCGACAGCCTCGACGCCCTTGCCGGCGTGATCGCCCGCGTGCGCGAACGCAGCGCCGGCCACGTCCTTGGCCTGAGCGTGCTGCCCTCCTTCGCCGCCGGCTGGCTGGTGGCGCGCCTCGGCGACTTCCTCGCCACACACCCGGGCGTGGAGCTCAACCTGCAAAGCACGGCCAACCTGGCCGATTTCCGCGGCGACGGCATGGACGCGGCGATCCGCTACGGAGCCGGCCGCTGGCCGGGCCTGACCGCGGAGAAGCTGCTCGACGACGAGGTGTTCCCCGTCGCCAGCGCTGCCTTCGTGCGCCGGCACCGCCTGCGGCGCCCCGAGCAGCTCCTGCAGTTGCCGCTGCTGCGCAGCACGCGCCAGTCCTGGCAGCAGTGGTTCGTCGCCGCCGGCTTGCCCAGCGCCGAAGCGCAGCACGGACCGATCTACAGCGACGCCGAACTGACCTACCAGGCCGCCGCGCGCGGGCAGGGCGTGGCCCTGGGCCGCAGCTCGCTGGTC
>DAOOVM010000265.1:0-2300 GCA_035370085.1 Rhodanobacteraceae bacterium
AACGACGGATCACTCGGTCACTTGCGTGAGGAGTCCATACACGAATTGTTAGGCCTCAGCTTACTCCGTAGGCAGCCGCATTTCGTTTAACCCGTTGTCACGGGCGAAATGCATGACCCAATCCAACTCGGGTTCCATAAAGCTCTCGAGCTCTCCGTTCCGCAGGGTTAGGACGACGCACCCCGAGTGTGTCTGGAACGCCTCCGCAACCTGACCAGTGAGCATCAGCTGCTTTGCCTGCTCCAACGTGAGAGTAGGGCGTTGAGGCTCGGCGGCTGGCGATTGGGCGCAACCACCTGCTAGAAGCAGAGCGGCAACAAAGCAAAGCGCGAGAAACTTGCCCATGAGGCCTAACTCAAAATAGGTTTCAAAACGCCGCCTATCCCCGCCGCCTAATCTGGCGCGCCGGCGGGCGGCGGCAGGAGATTTCTTACGCACCCTGCGGACTTGCATGGAGGCGCTGTGGTCGGGTGCAGCCTAACCTGTCGGGATAGGCTGCAGGAAGTTCACTAAGGCATCTTTGCACGCCAGCGGCGCGCCGGCAATTCCGACAGGGCAGCCGCTGGGGGCGTTAAAGGATCGGCGCCGAGTGGCTGCGGTGTGGCGGGCGCCTAGGGCGACCTCGTGGCTCCGGAACGGACAGGCGCGGACGTCGGGACTGGCACTTCGCATCGCGTGATGCGACCAAGCCGCCGGCGATCCTGCAGCGCTCCCGCGTCGTCCGGCCGCTGCCCGAGCGCGCTATCGCCATCCTGACCGGCCAATCGTGCTACAACGCCGGCGCAGCGTCGCGGGCCAGCGGGCCGCGCGGCGCAGCTCACCCACACGCTTCCTGGAGGGATCAGCATGAGCTTTTTCGGCGAGTTCAAAGCCTTTGCCATGCGCGGCAATGTGGTCGACCTGGCGGTCGGCGTGGTCATCGGCGGGGCCTTCGGCAAGATCGTCACTTCGCTGGTGGACCAGATCCTCATGCCGCCCATCGGCAAGCTGATCGGCGGCGTGGATTTCTCGGCCTACAAGTGGGTGCTGCAGCCGGCCGCGGCCGACGGCAAGGGCGAGGTGGCGGTGCAGTTCGGCGCGTTCTTCAACACGGTGATCCAGTTCGCCATCATCGCGCTGGCCATCTTCCTGGTGGTGAAGCTGATGAACCGCCTGATCAAGAAGGAAGAGGCCGCGCCCGCGGCGCCGCCGGCCGACGTGGTGCTGCTGACGGAGATCCGCGACCTGCTGAAGCAGCAGGCCGCCGGCAAGTAGGGCGCCACAACGACGACGGGGCGCCACGCGCCCCGTCGTTACCCACGTGCTGCGCAGGGCTCGCCCCCTTCCGCGCCCTGCGCTACCGCGGTTTCACCAGGGCCGCGGGTTGCCGCACTGGTAGCCTGGGCCGTTGATGAAGCGCGTCACCGCGCGCGCATTGGCGTCGGCGCGCGCCGCCTGGCGCACGCTGGCCGGTACCCAGGCCTTGGGGTAGTCGGCCACATCGCACAGGAACTCCACCTGCACCTGGTTGGGCGAGTGGAAGCGGTTGGCGGTGCCGTCGGTCTGGTACATCGCGCCGAAGGCGTAGGCGCCCACGCCGTGGAAGTAGAAGTAGTCGCAGGCGTCGGTGGCGGTGCAGTTGCCGGGGGTGCCGCAACGGTGGCCGCCGCAGGAGCCGTTGTCCCAGTCGTACTTGTCCAGCCAGGCGTGCCAGCCCTCGTGCATGAAGTCGCCAGCGCGCGAGGCCGGATTGCCGCGCGAGGAACTGGCGTTGTACAGCGAGCACATGGTCTGCACCTCGTTGGGGCCGAACAGATGCCAGATGAAGCGGCCGAAGCAGCAGCTGTCGTCGCTGGCGGTGTGGTACAGGCTGGTGTGGAACTTGCTGCCGGCCGCCTCGGCCGTGGCGCGGTAATCGGCCGTGCCGTGCCAGGAGTAGCTGTTGTTGTCGGCCAGGCCGTAAGTGAGCAGGTAGGCGGCGTTCCAGTGCTTGGGGTACTCCAGGTTGCGGTTGCAGGCGTCGTTCCAGCCGCGGCTGTTCCAGTCCGAGCTGCGCATGTCATAGGCCTTGTACTGCCACAGGAAGAAATCCTGCCAGCAGCCGTGCTGGTTCCACAGGTCGATGTCGGCGGTGCTCGCGCTGCTCTGGTTGCACACTGCGCGCGCGTCGGGCGCGAGGCAGCTCAGCAGCAGCACCGGCAGCATCGCCAGGAAGCGTCGTGCGAATTTCATGGTCGATCTCCTCGAAGTGCGTGGGGGAGCCGATGTGGTGCGGGGTCGGTCGGTGCGCGGGGCACCGCGCTGCGCGGGCAGCGGCCCGG
>DAOOVM010000265.1:2400-4211 GCA_035370085.1 Rhodanobacteraceae bacterium
CGCTCGCGCGCCGCGCGGGCGTCGCGCTGGTTCCACAGAAAGGCAGCGATGGCCTCGGCGCGCACGATGCGCGAGGGATGGCTGCCGGCGATGCGCAGCACTTCCTCGTCGGTGTCCCGGCCGCGCAGATAGGCCAGCCCGTCCACGGCCTTGGCCTGCTGCATCTCCAGCGTCACCGATTCGACGAGTTCGCCGTCGATCCGGGTGCCTTCCGTTGGCAGCGGGCGCTGCAGCACCTCGCGCAGGCACGCCGCGCCGGCGGGGCTGCGCAGCTCGCCGACGAGGGCCAGCGCGATGAGGCTGCGCTGCGGGTCCTCGCGCGAGGACGCCTTGGCTTCCTCACACAGGGCAGGCACCACGCTTTGCGCCTCCCTGGCGCTGCGCATCAGCGCGGCACGCACGGCCTCCTGTTCGTCCACGCGCGAGGCGGCGGCGAAGTCGACGAATTCACGCGCAGTCGCGGCGGAGAGCGACGGCGGTGTGCGCGGCTTGAAATCGCGCTCGGCGGCGCCGGGGTGCGGCGCCGCGGCCTCACGCGTGGCGGGTGCATCATCAACCCGCTCGGTGGCCGCGGCCGGGGGCGCCAGGGCGGCGATCAGGGCCGTCACCAGCGCAGTGCGAAGCATGCTCAGGGGTTGTCGCAACATCGGTCCTCCCTCCCACAGGGGGAACGGAAACCGCGCGCGGCAGCAGCAGCCCCGCGTGCGGCGCCTGCTCCGACGGACGCGGCGCCGGCGACTGGGCCGCCCCGCGCTCGTCGAATGGCTGTCACCCCGCCCTTGCGGCGGCGTGATCGGGATGGGGGTGGACTCTCGCGGCGCGGAACGCGCTGCGGGCGGCGCCTCCTGGCGACGAATGCGCCAAGCCTAGCAAGTACACATTGCGCCGAAAAGTGGGATGTATATCCCGCTGAATTATCTTGAAGTTATGCCGCGGAAAAGCGTGGCACGGATTGCGCATGGGACATCGGGGCGCCGCCGCGCCCCGATGTCGTGCCTGCGCAAGGTCCGGCGACTCAGTTGAAGCCGTTGCGGAAGATGCCCTCGTGGTAGGCCGGACCGCCCTCGAACAGGAGGGCGTTGGCGCTGGCCGGCCGGTAGCTGCCGAACTGGCCATTGTCGAGGGTGAGCTGCCAGGTGTCCGGCGCGATGCGCGTGGCGCGGCTGCTGAAGTCGTACCAGCCCAGCGTCGCCGGATCGCCTGGCGTGGACGGCCCATAGAAGCGCAGGCTGGAACCGGCACCGAAGCTGGCACCATGGAACTTCAGCGTCACCGTGGCCTTCTGGCAGTTCAAGACCTCGAAGCGCGCCAACTGGCGCGGGTAGGTGTAGTCGTCGCCGTAGGCCGACACGTCGTTGCCGTGGTAGGCGGCATACACCGACTGCACATCCACGGCCTGGGCGCAGGCGCCACTGAGGGGCGTGATGGCGACCGTGAAATAGAGCGGCACCTGGGGCGCTCCGCCACCCTGCGGCGCCGAGGTCGCGTCGCTCTGCAGCGAACCGACCTTGGGCTCCTGCGCATCGGGTATGCCGTCGTTGTTGCCGTCACCGCCGTTGGGCGCGGCGTTTTCCACCACGTCGGGCACGCCGTCGGCATCGGCGTCGGGGAGCTGCGTGAGGCTCCACACGCCGCTGTTGGTGCCGGCGTACAGCACGCTGGAGTCCACCGGATCGACCTGCAGGGCGAGCGCGGCATCGGCCGGCAGGCCCACGCTGATCGAGCTCCAGGAAGCGCCGCTGTTGCTGCTGCGGTAGACGCCGCCGGGATTGCCCGCGGTACCGCCGCCGGCCGCATAGATCACGCAGCAG
>DAOOVM010000266.1:0-4203 GCA_035370085.1 Rhodanobacteraceae bacterium
CACCGGCCGCCCTCGCGCGGCCGGTGTCGTTTCCGGCTGTCCTCGCGCCGTCATCGCAAGTCTGGTCACTCCCGCGGCCCTGTGCTTTCATGCGCGCCTTCACCGACTGGGTGCATGCATGACCGTCCTCGCCAGCAAGATCGATCCCCGCAGCCCCGAGTTCCAGGCCAACGCGGCGCAATTGCGCGCCGCCGTGGACGACCTGCAGGCGCAGATGGCGCAGGCTGCGTTGGGCGGCGGCGAAAGGGCCCGCGCCAAGCACACCGAGCGCGGCAAACTGCTGCCGCGCGAGCGCATCCGCGCCCTGCTCGACCCCGGTTCGCCCTTCCTGGAATTTTCCCCGCTCGCGGCCCACGGCATGTACGACGATGCCGCGCCGGGCGCAGGCCTCGTCACCGGCATCGGCAACGTGCACGGCCAGCAGGTGGTAGTGGTGGCCAACGATGCCACCGTGAAGGGAGGCACCTACTTCCCGATGACGGTGAAAAAGCACCTGCGCGCGCAGGAGATCGCGCTGGAGAACCGCCTGCCCTGCGTCTACCTGGTCGATTCCGGCGGCGCCTTCCTGCCGCTGCAGGACGAAGTGTTCCCGGACAAGGAGCATTTCGGCCGCATCTTCTACAACCAGGCGCGCATGAGCGCGCAGAATATCCCGCAGATCGCGGTGGTGATGGGCTCGTGCACGGCCGGCGGCGCCTACGTGCCGGCAATGAGCGACGAGACCATCATCGTGCGCGAGCAGGGCACCATCTTCCTCGGCGGCCCGCCGCTGGTGAAGGCCGCCACGGGCGAGGTGGTGGACGCCGAGTCGCTCGGCGGCGCCGACGTGCACACGGCCGTGTCGGGCGTGGCCGACCACTACGCCGAAAACGACGCCCACGCGCTCGCCCTTGCCCGCGACGTGCTGGCCCACCTCAATCGCCGCAAGACCGTGCCGCTGCAGCTGGCGCCGCCGCGCGAACCGCTGTACGCGGCCGAGGAGATCTACGGCATCGTGCCGCGCGACAGCCGCATCCCCTTCGACATCCGCGAGATCATCGCGCGCATCGTCGACGGCTCGGAACTGCACGAGTTCAAGGCGCGCTACGGCAAGACCCTGGTCACCGGCTTCGCCCACATCCACGGCTATCCCGTCGGCATTGTCGCCAACAACGGCATCCTCTTCGCCGAGAGCGCGCTCAAGGGCGCACACTTCATCGAGCTGTGCAATCAGCGCGACATCCCGCTGGTGTTCCTGCAGAACATCACCGGCTTCATGGTCGGCAAGAAATACGAGAACGCCGGCATCGCCAAGGACGGCGCCAAGATGGTGACCGCCGTTGCCTGTTCGCACGTACCCAAGTTCACCGTGGTGATCGGCGGCAGCTTCGGCGCCGGCAACTACGCCATGTGCGGCCGCGGTTACCAGCCGCGCTTCCTGTGGATGTGGCCGAACGCGCGCATCAGCGTGATGGGCGGTGAGCAGGCCGCGAGCGTGCTGGCGACGGTGCGCCGCGACGGACTGGAGGCCGCGGGCCAGGCCTGGAGCACCGCCGAGGAGGAAGCCTTCAAGGCACCGATCCGCGCGCAGTACGAGCGCCAGGGACATCCCTACTACGCCAGCGCGCGGCTGTGGGACGACGGCGTGATCGATCCGGTCGACACCCGCCGCGTGTTGGGCCTGGCCCTGTCGGCCAGCCTGAATGCACCGATCGAGAAACAGCGCTTCGGCGTGTTTCGCATGTAGGCCGTGCTGGCGCCTTCAGCGTCGTGGCGTGGCGCAACCGCTGCTGCAGCCGCCGCAGGCCACCTCACCCGCCGGTCCCACCGGAGCGATGCGCCGCCCGCAGGCGCGCAGCCACGCCGGAGCCGGCGGCTTGAGCAGGCGCAGTGCCAGCCAGATCCTGGCGCGGCGGAACGAGGCCGGCGCCTGGCGCCGCCACAGCTGCAGGGCGCTGCCCAGCACGAGCAGGGCGATCAGCGTGTACTGGAATGCGTCGTAGAGCATCAGTCCCCCAGCCAGCGCGCCAACTGGTAGGTGACGAGGGAGGCACCATAGGCCAGGGCGAAGAGATAGCCCGCGGCGACGCCTACGGTGCGCCAGGAATTCGTCTCGCGGCGGATCACCGCCAGCGTGGACATGCACTGCGGCGCGTAGATGTACCAGACCAGCAGCGACAGTGCGGTGGGCAGGGTCCATTGTGCGGCGATGATGGGCGCCAGCTGGCTGGCCGCGGCGTCGTCGCCGGTCGCGGCCAGGGCGTACACGGTGGCCAGGGCCGAGACCGCCACCTCGCGCGCGGCGAGGCCGGGCACGAGGGCCACGCAGATCTGCCAGTTGAAGCCGATCGGCGCGAACACGTAGGACAGGACGTGGCCCAGGCGCCCGGCCAGGCTGTAGTCGATGGCGGGCAAGGTGGCGTCGGCCGGCGGGGCCGGAAAACTCGACAGAAACCACAGCAACACGGTGAGCGAGAGCAGCACCGTGCCGACGCGGCGCAGGAAGATGCTGGCGCGCTCGGCCAGGCCCAGCAGCACGTCGCGCAGGTGCGGCATGCGGTAGGACGGCAGCTCCAGCAGCAGGGCGTGCTCGCCGCGGTCGCGGCGCCAGCGCTTCATCACCCAGGACACGAGCAGCGCACTCAGGATGCCGGCCGCGTACAGGGCGAACAGTACCAGTCCCTGCAGGTTGAACAGGCCGAGCACCGACCGCCGCGGAATGAAGGCACCGATCAGCAGGGTGTACACCGGCAGGCGCGCCGAACAGGTCATCAGCGGCGCCACCAGGATCGTGGCGAGGCGGTCGCGCGGGTCCTGGATGGAGCGGGTGGCCATGATGCCCGGAATGGCGCAGGCAAAGCTCGACAGCAGCGGGATGAAGGAGCGCCCCGAAAGCCCCGCGGCGAACATCATGCGGTCGAGCAGGAAGGCCGCGCGCGGCAGGTAGCCGGATTCCTCCAGCGCCAGGATGAAGGCGAACAGCACGAGGATCTGCGGCAGGAACTCCAGCACCGTTCCCAGCCCGGCGAACAGCCCGTCCACCACCAGGCTGCGCAAAGGACCGGCGGGCAACAGCGCGCCCACGGCATTGCCGAGCCAGGAAATTCCCGCCGCGATGCCGTCCTGCAGCGGCGCCGCCCAGGTGAAGACCGCCTGGAAGATGAGGAACATCACCACGCCCAGCAGTGCCAGGCCCCACAGCGGATGCAGCGCCCAGCGGTCGAGCGCGTCGTCGACCGCGGCGGTGCGTCGCGGCATCACCACGGCCGCTGCCAGCAGATCGCGTACGCGGCCGTGCAGATCCTCGGTGCCGGCACCGGAGTCGGCCGGCGGCGGCACCGCGCCGGCATCGAGACGCGCCACCAGGGCGGCGGCGCCGCCGTGCTTCACCGCCACCGTTTCCACCACCGGCACGCCCAGTTCCCGCTCCAGCACGCCGAGGTCGATGGCGATGCCGCGGCGGCGCGCGGCGTCCATCATGTTCACCGCCAGCACCATCGGGCGCCCCAGGCGCTTCACCTCCAGGGCGAAGCGCAGATGCAGACGCAGGTTGGTGGCATCGACCACGCACACGATCAGATCCGGCACCGGCTCGGCCGGATGGCGCCCCAGGCACACGTCGCGCGTGATCGCCTCGTCCGGGCTGGTGGCGTCGAAACTGTAGGCGCCGGGCAGATCGAGGATCTGGTAATGGCGACCGGAGGGCGCGGTGAAGCGGCCCTCCTTGCGCTCCACCGTCACGCCGGCGTAGTTGGCCACCTTCTGCCGACTGCCCGTGAGCAGGTTGAACAGGGCCGTCTTGCCACAGTTGGGATTGCCCACCAGGGCGATGCGCAGGCTGGCGGCCTGGGCGTTCATGCCGGCTGCCCCTGCACGCGCACGCGCGCCGCTTCGGCGCGACGCAGGGCGAAGCGGGTGAAGCCGATCTGCACCAGCAGCGGCTCGGCGCCGAGCGGGCCATGGGTCACCACGCGCACCGGCTCCCCGCGCACGAAGCCGAGGTCGCGCAGGCGCCGCGCGATGGCATCGCGCGGCCCGCTGTCTTCCACGTCGTGGACGAGGGCCACGACGCCCTTGGGCAAGTCACACAGGCGCACGGCCACGGGCTCAAATAAGAATGGTTCGCATTATAGCCGAGACACGGCAAATGGGAATCGCGGCCGCGGCGCGCGCCATCCGCCCGACCGCCGGCCGACCCGCGCCGCAACGCAAGGCGATGCCTGC
>DAOOVM010000267.1:0-4194 GCA_035370085.1 Rhodanobacteraceae bacterium
GAGCCGCGAATCGCGACCCAGACGCAATGCCGCGGGCAGGCGCCGCCCCTTGGGATTGGGAAACGCCGCGGTGTTGGTCACCACGAGGCGCGCCACGCGCTCGGGATGCCGGCACGCCCAGGCCATGCCGATCATGCCGCCCCAGTCGTGCAGCACCAGGGTCCAGCCGCGCGCCGGGGCGCCGCGCTCGGCAATGAGGTATTCCACCAGCGCATCGAGGTCGTCCACGCGCGCGGCCAGGGTGTAGTCGTAGCGCGGCTGCGCGGTGGCGCCGTCCTGCGGCTTGTCCGACAGGCCCATGCCGACGTGATCGGGCACGAGGCAGCGGTAGCCGTCGCGCAGGCCGAGCACGAGGCGGCGCCAGTAGTAACTCCAGGAGGGATTACCGTGCAGCATCAGCACCGGCGCCGCGTCGCGCGGCCCCTCGTCGAGATAGCTCATGCCGATGCCGGGGCGCACCGCAAAGCGCTGCGGCGTGAAGGGATAGTCGGGCAGGTCGGTCATGCGCGGCGGTCGGCGGAGCGGCAGGCCGCCGCGGGCGGCCGATCATAGCCGCTGCGTCGCACGCGGCGACACGCGGCACGCCCAGCGCCGCGGCCGGCCGCCGGGACACGTGTCGCCGACCGCCGCCGACGCCGGCATCGAACTGTGCGGCAGATCGCGCGCCGCCGCGGCGGTCCGACGGCCGCCACGTCGTCGGCGTGACCCTGCCGCGGCGCGGCTGAGGCTCAACCTTCCGCCAGCACCTGCGCGAAGGTGCGCGCGAAGGTGTGCACGTCGCCCGGCCAGCGCGCCGAGACATAGCGCCTGTCGCGCACCACGAAGGCGCAGCGCGCGTCCGTGGGCGTGTCGCGGAACAGGCCGCTGGCGCGGCGGAAGTGCCGCGGGTCGTCACGCGGCACGTCGAGGAAGTGCGCCGGATCGGCCAGCGCCCGCGTCACCTCGGCCTGCACGCTGCGGTAGCCGGCCGCCTCGCCCGGCGCTTCGCCGTAGGTGCGGTAGTAGTCGCCGTCCCACCAGCGCGCGAAGCGCCGCGTGAGGTTCCACGCGCTGCGCTCCAGCGGCCAGGTGAGCGCCGTGGTGCGGCGCCCGTGCAGCACCGAGCGACCCGTGCGCGCGGAAATACTGCGCGCCGCCAGTACCACGCCGTGGCAGATCGCCGCCACCGGCTTGTCGCTGTCGAAGAAATCGGCGACCACGCGCTGCAGCGTGGTGCTTTCCAGATACTCGCGCACGCCCTTGGCATGGCCGCCCGGCAGCAGCAGGCCGTCGAAGCCGCTCGCGCGCAGCCGCGCGTACGCGAGCGGCTGCGCGAACGCGGCATCGGCTTCCAGGTCGCGCCACGCGGCGCGCGCCGCCGCATCGGCGCGCAGCGCGAGGCCGATCAGCCTGACCCGCCGCAACCCCGGCACGCAGCCCCAGGCATCGAGCCCCTCGCCGCTCAGCATCAGCGGGTCGGCCTGCGCGCGCGATCCGTCGGGCGTGGCGAACACCACCTCGTGGCCGGCTTCGCGCAGCACGCGCCAGCTCAGCGCGATCTCCGACGGATCGCCGTCGCGGCGGGGCAGGGGCATCAGGAGGCGCATGGGTTTCGGTGTTGTCGCTTCAGCGCGCGCGGTAGCGGCCGCCGTCCTCGCTGGCGCGGCCGAGCGCGGTCAGCATCTGCAGCAACTGCGGCAGGCGCTTCTTCCACGGGCCGCGCGCGGTGAAGCGGCGGCCAATGTCATCCAACGACAGCGGCATGGGGCTGGCGGCCAGCAGCTCGGCCACGGCGCGCACCTGGTCCACCGCGTCCTTGGGCCAGGGCAGCGGCTTGCTGGCGGTGGGCGCGGTCATGTCGCTGTCGTCACTGGCCTCGTCGGTGCGGGCGTCGAGCGTGCCCTGCGCGGGCAGCGGGGCCTCGGCGGCGGCCGCTCCTGCGCATCCTGTGCCCGCGGCACTTGGGCGTCCCTGCCCGGCGCGCCCCTGCGGGTTCTGGAACTCGGGGCGCAGCCAGCGCACCAGGCCGCGCGCCTCCTCGGCGGCGCGCTCGGCGTTGAGCGCCACCAGGCGTTCGAGGATGGCCTCGGCGAAGGCGCGCCTGGCCTCGTCGCGGGTCGTGATGGCGGCGAGCGCCGCATCGGTCGCGTTCCACGGCATGGTCGCCGCAGCGGCCCGGCTCCCCTCTCCCGCCGGGAGAGGGGTTGGGGGTGAGGGCGCTCTGGCCTCAACCCTCCCCCACAGATCCTCCAGCACCGACTCCGTGCGCTGCAGCACATCATGATTCCAGTAGCGCACCACCGAAATGCCGGCTGCCGCCAGCGCGGCATCGCGGCGCGCGTCCCGCGCCGAATCGGCATGCTGGCTGCCGTCCAACTCCACGGCCAGGCGCAGCTCCGCACAATAGAAATCGAGCGTGTAGGGCGGCCACGGATGCTGCCGGCGAAACTTCGCGCCGTGCAGGCGGCGGTCGCGCAGCAGGCCCCACATCAGGGCTTCGGCATCGGTCTGCGAGCGGCGCAGTTCGCGTGCAAACGCAAGGGCTTCGTTCGGCAGCGGCGCCTTGGGCAGGCTCCGTCGCGTCCCGCCCTCATCCCCGGCCCTTCTCCCGGGGGGAGAAGGGGGCAAGGCGTCGTTGCCGTGGGCGATGCGCAGCAGCGGCGTGAGGTCGGACCAGCCATAGGCCTCGAGCACGGCGGCGTCCAGCTCGTCGTGCAGCTGGCGCAGCACCGAGACCAGGCCGTGTTCGTGGATCACGCGTTCCTTGGCCGTGAGGGGCTCGCCGCTGCGCAGTTTCTCCAGCACGTTGTACATCCCGGTGAGGGTGAGGTCGGGATGGGCGGCCTGCTGGCGCTTGCGGTGCGCGTCGAGCTGTTCGGCGAGGGTGCGGATGTTCGCCTGGACATCGCGGTGACGGGGCGGGTTGCTGGCCAGCCCGCCCTCATCCCCGGCCCTTCTCCCGGGGGGAGAAGGGAGACGAGCGGGCAGTTCGGCGTCGTCGGGATCGGGGAACGGATACGAGGCGAAACACGTGGTGTTGGTCCACGTCGGATCGTTGCCAACACCAAGCCGTCCGCCTGCGCTAAGAGCCCAGCACTTGTGGACCACGCTCGACAACACGCCGAGCCACAGCGCGTCATCCAAGCAGATCGCATACAGCTTGTGATCGGGACAGAACGGGAGATCGATAAACGAAAAAGCTCGATGCTTCGAAGTTTCGGGAGTTAGCATGACTCGCGAGAGATCAGCCCACGCTTTCCGAAGCTTTCCTACGGGTTCCCCGAATACCCACCAATTCTTCCGCCGCGACTCGCGGTTGTTGTGATCGCGCTCTGGCTTCACCCGATCCAACAATCGCTGATAGAGGGCCGGATGCTGCTCGCGGGCCTCGTCCGCAGTCAGTCCGAACAGGTCGATGACGTAGCAGTGCTCTCCGCCCTGCATCAGATCACGTGCGTTGCAGTGCGGCTTGATGACGTCGGGCAAGCAGTGGAGGTCGTAGCCGAGCTCGCTCACTTCGCTCGGTTCGAGTCGGAAGCCCTTGCCAACCAGATTCATGCCTTGGAAGCAGACATTGCCGTTGGCCAGCAGCTTTACCGCCGCAACCACTTTGGCGCCCACGCTTAGGTCGGAGTGAATAACGCCCCGCCGCTCCGAGAGCACCACGTCCACTTCGTCATCGGTGCCGATCGTTTCTTGAACAACGGTCAGCAGTCGCCCCACTGTTCCGCCTGTAATCGGGTCACCGCCACGCATCGCGCCGACCTTGCCGGTTCCACTTCCCTCGGCGGTGGTCATGCTGATGCGAACCGCCGCGCCATCGCCTGAATCCACCCACGGATGATCGGGAATGGCGAACACCAGCGACAGCGCATGCTCGTTCCCTTCTCCCTCCGGGAGAAGGTGGCGCGCAGCGCCGGATGAGGGTGCGGGCGGAGCCGGAGGTCGGCCTGCGCCCGCGGCACCCTCACCCCTGCCCCTCTCCCGAGGGGAGAGGGGTTTCAAGGCGGCCTCGACCACGCGGCGATTGAAGGTCTGGCTGATGGAATTGGTCGTAATGAGTCCGAAGCGTTGTAGCGCGCCGCGCTGCGCCAACTGCGCGGCACGGTGCCACCAGTACATGACGAAGTCGGACGTCTCCGGCACCTCCGGCCACGCCCCGCGCAGCGCTTCCACATAGCCATCGCCCAGCGCCGTGCGCATGCGCTTGTTGCC
>DAOOVM010000268.1:0-2169 GCA_035370085.1 Rhodanobacteraceae bacterium
GCCTCGAAGCGCTGGCCGTACAGGCGCACACGTTGCGCGGGCTGCGGGTTGTCGGTCAGGGCTTCCTGCATGGTTTCGCGCACGCGCGCCCACTTGCCGTCCTCGGCCGCCTTCAGCCCATCGGCGTAGCTGCCCTTGTAGTCGGCATGCACCAGCGCCGGCACCAGCAGCGCCAGCGGCCACAGGCATTCGTAGCGCCGCCTACCAGCCCGCACGCGAGAAGTAATCCTCTGCCGTGATGGTGGGGAAGGCAGCGCTGGCGACGCTGCGCTGGCGTGCCTGCACCCGCGCAATCACGCTGACCGGACGGCGGCTCTGCGGGTGGCTGAAGGTGACGGTATAGCTGCCGGCGGGCAACGCCAGCACGAGGGGCGTGCTGGCATCGGCCGGCAGCTCGACCGCCTTGCCATCGCCGTCCTGCACCCTCTCCACCCTGCCCCAGGGCTGGGCGTTGAGAACGAGCTCACCCTGCAACGCGGCCAGGCGCGCCTGCTCGGCCTCGACCAGCTTCGCGCGCAGCGCGCTGGCCTGCGCGGGCAGCGCAAGGTAGGCGGGTTCGGCGCGCAGGAGGTCCTGCGCGTCCTTGGCGGCGCCCACCAGGGCGTCGAGGGTGGCGGGCGTGTCGCTCGCCGCAAGTGCCGCGGCGTAGGCCTCGGCGAGGCGCCTGCGCAGGGCCAGAGCGTCGGCGTCGGCGGGATCGGCCTGCAGCAGCGGGGCCAGCTCCTTGCCGGCGCTGCGCAGGCGCTCGACACTGGCCGGTGTGGCCGCCAGCAGGGTGGCGATGCGCTCGCGCGCGCTGCGTGCGGCCGCGGCGGCCTGCTCCTTGCCGAGGCGGGCATCGAGCTGGCGCACCAGTTCGGCCAGGGCGCCGTCGTTGGCGTAGGCCGCGGCGCCCGCGCGCGCCAGCGCCAGCGCGGCGGCGGTGTCGGTGTCGGCTTTGGCCGCGTCGAGGATGCGCCGCGGCAGCTCGATCGCGAGCTGCCGCGCCTCGGCATTCTGCGGATCGAGCTTGAGCACCGCGTCGATGGCGGCGCGCGCGTTGGCGTTGGCCGGTGCGAGGAAGCGCTTCTCGCCCAGCGCCTGCCGCGCCGCGGACAGGCCGCGGGCGATCTCCAGCTGCTGCTGGTTGAGTTTCTGTTCCAGCTCGTTCTTCAGCGCGGTGGCGGCGGCGAACTGCGGCGCCGCCTGCAGCGCCTGGTCGGCGCGCTCCAGGGCGCGCTGCGGCGCGGCCGCGGCATTGCGGCGGCCGTCCTCCACCAGGGCACCGGCGAGCTCGGCGGCGAAGGCGCCGATGCGCGCGTCGTCGGCTGCCAGGGCGCGCAGCGCGGCCAGGGACTCCACCGCGTTGTCGCCGGGCGGTTCGGCCAGTTTGCCCGCCTTGAGCTGAGCCTGGGCGCGCTGCAGAGCGGCCAGCAGGCGCTGTTCCTGTTCGGCCTGGCGGGCGGCGTCCTCGGCCGCCTTGGCCAGTTCGGCGAAGGCCGCCTCCGTGCCGAGCTCGGGCTTGAGCTCGGCCAGCGCGGCCTGCGCGCGCGCCACGTCCTTCGCGGCCAGCGCGGTCCGCGCCGGTGTCAGCTGGTCGCCGACGAAGGCGGCGAGGCGCTCGCGCACGCCGGCATCCTGCGGCGCCAGCTCCTGCGCGCGGCGCAGCTGCGCCCAGGTGCCGTCGGTGCCGAAGGGTCGGCCGGCCTTGCGCGCGGCCTCGGCGCCGGCCAGCAGCTGGTCGAGCTGCCGCTTCACCTCGGCCGCCTTCTGCGCGGCATCGATGCGCTGCTGCAGGGCCACCAGCTCGGCATCGTCGCGGTGCACCACCAGACCGCCCTGCACCGCCGCCTTGGCCGCGGCGAGATCACCCGCCTGCAGGGCCTTCTCGCCCGCCTCGCGCTGCGCCCCGGCGATGCGCGCAAGCAGGGCCTCGGCCTCGGCATTGCTGGGGTCGATCTGCTGCACTTGCTGCAGGATCTCGAAGGCGTTGTCGCGCGGCGGCGAGAGCAGCTTGCCCTCGCCGAACAGGCGCTCGGCGTCCTTGAGCTGGTAGCCGATCAGCGCCCGCTGCTGGTCGCTGAGGCCGTTGCCGCCGCGCCGCGACCACCAGACACCGCCGCCGATCAGCAGCGCGGCCAGCACGCCCACGGCGGCGAGGAGCGGCCAGCGCGGGCGCGCCGGCGCGGC
>DAOOVM010000268.1:2269-4170 GCA_035370085.1 Rhodanobacteraceae bacterium
CGGCCAGCACGCCCACGGCGGCGAGGAGCGGCCAGCGCGGGCGCGCCGGCGCGGCCGGCGGCGGACGCGCGGGCAGGCGGGCGGACACGGCCGGGCCCGCCGCCGGCGCCGGCACGCGCCCGGACGGCGTGCGCGGCGCGGCCGCCTCGCCGGTGCGCGGCAGTGGTGTGGAGGCATCGGGCGCCCCCAGACTGCGCCAGGATTTGCCGGTGGGATCGGACAGCGAGAAGCCGATCTTGCGCAGCTGCTCGGACGTGGTCAGGTTGGGGTCGATCTGCAGGCGCGTGAGCAGGGTGTCACTGGCCATCACGCCCTGCTTCACCGCCACCACGAACTCGCGCAGGCTGGCGTAGCGCTCCTCGCGATTCTTCGCCAGCAGCCGGTCCATGATGGGCTGGAAGTGGGCGAACTCCTCCGGCAGCGGCGGCGGCGCCTGCGTGAGGTGCGCCATCATCACCGCGATGGGCGTGTCGCCGCTGAAGGGCGTGCGCCCGGTGAGCAGTTCGTAGAACATCACGCCCAGGCTGTAGAGATCACTGCGGCCGTCGATCTCGCCGCCGCTGATCTGCTCCGGGCTCATGTAGTTGGGCGTACCGACCAGCATGCCGGTCTGGGTCAGGCGCGTGGCCTGCGCGTCCTGCTGGCGGGCGATGCCGAAGTCGGTGAGTACCGGCGTCAGCGCGTCGCGGAACATGATGTTCGCGGGCTTGAGGTCGCGGTGCACGATGCCCTGGCTGTGGGCGTAGTCCAGCGCCCCGGCGATCTGGATCACCACAGCCACCGCCTCGCCCAGCGACAGCCCCTCCTTCATGCGCTCGGCGAGGGTGCCGCCTTCCAGGTACTCCATGGCGATGTAGGACACTTCGTCGTTGGTGACGATGTCGTACACGGCGACGATGTTGCGGTGGGGCAGCCGCGCCATGGTGCGGCCTTCGAGCAGGAAGCGCTTCTCGAACTGGCGTGCGTCCTCGGGCGAGGTGTCCGAGACGCGGCGCATGACCTTGATCGCGACCTTGCGCTCGAGCGACTGCTGCACGGCGAGCCAGACCGTGGACATGCCGCCCACGCCGAGCTGGCGCAGCAGTTCATAGCCTGCGATCTGGATCGAAGCGCCGCCCATGCCGGTCCCTAGTCCCTGCGCCGGATCATAGCATCGGCCCCGCGGCCTCCCCGGCCGCGGTGAAGGCACCGGGCAGGCTCAGGCTGACGGCGAGACCGCCGCCCTCGCGGTTGGCCAGGGCGATGCGGCCGCCGTGGGCTTCGGCGATTTCGCGCGCCAGGGCCAGGCCCAGCCCCGTGCCGCTGCGCTTGGTGGAATAGAACGGCAGCAGGGCCTGCGCCAGCACCGCCTCGCCCATGCCGCTGCCGCGATCGCGCACCTCCAGTCGCAGTTCGTCGCCGCGGCGCTGCACCTCCAGCTCCACCGCCTCCGCCGGTCCACCGGACTCGTGGGCATTCTTCAACACGTTGATCAACACTTGCTCCAGCTGCGCGCGGTCGAACCAGCCTTCGCACTGCGGCGGCACGCCCACCAGCCGAAACGGGGAATGGCGCCGCAGCCCCTCAAGGAACGGCGCCCAGGCCACGCGCTCGGGGCGCGGCTGCGGCAGGCGCGCGAACTCGGCGTAGCCGCGGATGAAGCCGTGCAGGTGGCGGGCGCGATCCTCGATGGTGTCGAAGACGGTGGCCAGGCGCGCGGCGTCGCCCTTGCCGGCGAGCACGCGGCCGGAGTGGGCCAGCGAGGAGATCGGCGCCAGCGAGTTGTTGAGCTCGTGGCTGATCACGCGGATCACCTTCTTCCAGGTCGCCACCTCCTGCCGCGACAGCTCGCGCGTGAGGCGGCGGACCAGCACCAGGCGGTGCGCGCGGCCCTGCAGCTTGAAACCGCGCACGGAGAGGTG
>DAOOVM010000269.1:0-4074 GCA_035370085.1 Rhodanobacteraceae bacterium
CCGAGGCGCGCACCTCGGCGCGCGCCACGCTGGCGCAGGCCGGCGCGCACTTGGGCGCCGGCAGCAGGCGCTCGCGCAACTGGGACAGGAGGCCCGCGTCGGGCAGGTCGGCGGCACGCGCCGCCGGTAGCGCGCCCGCGGCGATCAGGCCGAGGCAGGCCAGGGCCGCGGCGCTGCCGCTGCGCCAGCGCGCGGGCGACCCTCCGCTGCTCTCTGCGCCGAACAACCGGCGCGCCAGTTGCGCCGCCGTCAGCGCCAGCAGCCCCAGCATCACGACGCGCAGCAGGCGCGTGAGCCAGGGCGGAGCGATCACCAGGCGCATGCTCTGCGCGGCGAGCACCGGACCGCTCCAGGACAGCGCGTAGCTGCTGCCGTACTGCCAGCCGGGCTCGCCGCGTCCGGCCTGGATGGTCGCATTCTTGGCATAGCGGTTGGCGATGAGGTCGCCCTGCGAAATGCGGCTGCCGGTCACCACGACCGACTCGAGTCTTTCGTTCTCGCCCGAAGTTGTTGTCGCGCGACCCTTGGCGCGCGCGGCCGGCTTGGGTGTCGCCTGCGCAGGCGGGGCAGCGGGCTCCGGGGGCGCCATGTCGGCCATCTGGTTCTGGCGCTTTTCGTCCATGGCCTGCGGCGTGGCCAGGCCGCCGGTCTGCGGGCCGTAGGCATACGCGACGGACCCGGGCTCGAGCTGCGGGTACAGCGCGTAACGCACCTGGTCAGCCAGGAACGGCAGGGTGATCAGCAGCAGGCACAGCAGGAAGGCCCGCGCCAGCAGCCGCGCGGCTCCCTGCAGTTTTCCCGCCGGCAGGGCCTTCAGCAGCAGGGCCAGGGCGAGCGTTAGCACCAGCGCCCAGCGCGGCGCAGCGGGCTCGTGATAGCTCAGCACAAGGTAGCCCAGCGCGAGGGCGCCACCGCCGAGGCCCAGCAGGCGCCAGGCCAGCAGGCCGGCCAGGGCCACCACGAACACGTCCAGCAGGGTCCAGCGCGACATCCAGCTGCCGGCGGCCACGTCGGCCCCCGGCGCGCCGAGCAGGCGATAGCCGTAGGGCAGGTGCAGGTTCAAGTTCACGCTGTCGAAGTCCTGTGCCCAGCCGGCGATGGGCAGGCGACCACCGGCGGCATCCACGCGCAGGCCGGCGGCGAGGTTCACCTGCGGGTTGCGCAGTTCCACGCCGCTGGATTCGCCGGTGCCGCCGCGCGTGACGAGCAGACCCTGACCATCGGCCTCGGCGCGCTCCAGGCGATAGGGCGCGGCCACGTCGAGGCGCCAGCCGCGCTGCATCTTTCCGCCGATGCGGTCCTTGGCGTAGAGGCTCGCTCCGGAAAAATCCAGCCAGGCCTCGCGCGTCAGGCTCAGGCGATTGGCTTCGTCGGCCGCCAGGCCACGCGACCGTTCCTCCACCGTCAACTCATCGCCGTCGCCCAGGGTGAAGGCCGGCAGGGCACGCCAGTCGTCGGGCACGCCGGCCTGGGCCGGATCGATCGGCGTTGCGGCGCTGGCGCTGGTGACGCGCAAGGCGGCGGCGCTGGCGTAGCTCCAGATCTCCTGGGTGGGCCAGGGCGAGGGTGCCAGGCGCGCCGCGACGCGGGCCAGCGGGGCGGTGGCGCGTGCATTGAGCGTCAGCGTCCACGTGCCCGGCTGCACCTGCACGTGCAGCTTGCCGTCGGGATCCAGGCGCGCCGGCAATTCGCCCTGCAGCGACAGGGGCACGAAACCCTCCGGCAGCACCGGGCCAAAGGTCTCCTCACGCGCCTGTCCGGCGACGCCGATCTCGATCCGGGTGGCGAGCGCGGCGGGCACGCCGTCTTCGAGGCGGCGGAACACCAGCAGGTTGAGTGCGTCAGCCTCGGGTTGCGCCGCCTCGCCGCGGCCCAGCGTGAGCTCGTCGCCGCTGCGCTCCAGCGGCTCCACCGCCCGGCCATCGACCCGCAGGGCCACCAGGCCGATTGTCGCCGGCACGCGCAGCTGCTGCGGCCGCTGCGCCCAGGGAATGCGTCCGCGAATCTCCACGCTGCCCGCGGCCAGCCAGACCTGCGGCGCGTTGTCGTGCAGCAGCACGGGCACCGGCTTGCCGTCCACGGTCACGTCCTGCGGCCAGTTCTCGCTGTCGCCCGGCAAGGGCACCCAGTCCGCCGCCTCCACGCGCCAGCGCTGGCTGAAACCTGCGCCGTCCGCCTGGGCGTCGAGCTGCAGTCGCCCCGGCCAGGCGCAGACGTGGGCGCTGCGCGCGCCCGGCGCCTGGGTGGCGAGGAAGGGGCAGGCGCGGTAATCGAGGTCGTGCAACACCCAGCCGCGCCAGTCGCGCAGGGCGGCGGGGATGGCGGGATCATCGCCGCCCTCGGCCAGTGCGAAGGAAGCGGACAGCAGCAGCAGCAGCGCGATCAGGACACGGGGCATGGCCACTCCGGCGGACGGGAGACGGGAGGAACGCGGCGGCGCGCCGCGCGGGGTTGCGCTCAGTGCAGCAGCAGGCGCACGGCCTGCTCACCGCAGGCCAGCACGAATCCCATGAGGAAGAACAGGTAGGAGAAGCGCAGGTAGCGGTACTTGTGCCGCGCCAGATACACGCCGAGCGAATACAGGTCGGACGCCTGGGTGGCGTAGATCGAGCCGTCGGGTTTGAGGATCCGCGCCACCTCGGCCAGGTAGCGTTCGCGCGACAGCTCGGCGAAATGACCGAAGAACAGCAGGTTGAAATACGGCGGCAGCTCGTCGCCGCCGAGGCGCAGCGGACGATATTTCGGCAGCACGGCCAGGATCGCCAACAGCAGCGCCAGCAGGGTGAAGACCGAGAGGATCAGCACCGCCACGCGCAGGGCGGGATCGCTCGCGCGGCCCAGCGACAGGGTCAGCACGATGGACGACACCGTGATGATGATATTGGCCTTGGTGTCGGCCATCGACGACAGCGCAACATGGTGCTGCTGCGCGGTGCGCAGGATGTTGTCGGAGGTGTTGCGCTCGGGAATCTCCGCGAACAGCGCGGCTGGCCGTCCTTCCTGCCCCTGCATCGTCGCCACCCTCGCCCTGTGCTGCGGGCGATCATAGGAAGGCGCCGCAGGCTTGGCTAGCGGGCGCCGTCGGCCGCCCCGTCCCGGGGCGCCGCGAGCGCATCCTGGGCCTGCAGCCAGTCGCCCAGTGCCCCTTGCGGCTGGTGTTCGCGCAGGGCCGCGCACAGGCCGATCTGCTCCTGCGCCCGCGCCAGGCTCTGCGCTGCGCCGCTGAGCGCGGCCAGGCGCGGCGTGAACCACGCCGCCAGCGCGGCGGACTCGGCGGCGGAGCAGCGCCCCTGGCCGAGGGCCTCGGGCAGGCTGCCGCGGCCACGCGGCGTGCTGCGCGCCACGACGGCATCGAAGTGCGCCATGAACCAGTCCCAGTAGGCCGCGCGGTTATCCCGCTGAGCGCGATTCACCGCCAGCAGCCGCGCGGATTCGTTCACGCTGAGGCTGGCATCGAGGGCGAAATTGCGCGCCGCTTCCGCCGCCGCAGGGTCGGTGGTGGCGCCGATGGCGGCGGCGAGCGACACGCGACGCTGCGGATCGGTCTGGCGCGCCAGCTCGGCCTGCAGTGCCGCGATGGCCGGGGCACCGCGCTCCTGCACCAGCACAGTGAGTACGCTGCCCATGAGATCGGCATCGGCGGCCTGGAAATCGACATGGCCCTCGGCGTGCGGCCCCAGCAGGGCATCGCCCTGCGCCAGCAGCTCCCTGCGCACGACGGCATCGCGCAGGGTTACACCGAGGAACTGGGCCAACTCGGCGCGCAGCAGGGCATCGTCCTCGGCTTCGCCGCCGCGACGGTGGTAACCGAGGCGGGACAGGCGATCGCGGTAGAGCGCGGCCGCCCAGGCATCCAGGCGCGGTCGGGTCGCGGCGTCGGCCAGGTGCTCGCGCAGCCAGGCCAGACGCGGCAGGAGGGCCGTGGCCACCGTGGGCGACGGCGCCGCGGCCAGGCGCTGCGCGGCCGACAGCAGGGCGCCAACGCCAAGGTCGCCGCGGGAGAAGCCGGCATCGATGGCGTCGGCGAAGGCCAGTTGTTCCACGTCGCCCAGTCGCCCGCTGGCGGCCGTCAGC
>DAOOVM010000270.1:0-4064 GCA_035370085.1 Rhodanobacteraceae bacterium
GGACCGCAGCGCTCGCCGGCATCAACGACCGGACCTGGGTCGCGGCGGCGCGCCTGCGCACGCTCGCAGGCACGCCGCCGTGCGGTCAGGTCGCCTCACAGATGGCGCGCCGCCGCGTCGCGGGCCGGCACGGCGGCGGTCTCCGCCACGGTCGCCGTGTCGAGGTCGGGGTGCACGACGATGGTGGGCAGCAGCACGGCGGGCGGCTTGGCGCGGTGCGCGGCGCGCTGGGGCGCGACCACGGCGTAGCTGATGCCGGCGGCCAGCACGAAGGCAGTGGCGAAGGCGGCGCGGAGGGATTTCTGGCGAGTCGTCATGGCGAGCTCCTGATGGGTTGGACGCACTCCTGCCATCGCAAGAGCGGTGCCAGCGCGCAAACCGCGGCGCCGACGCCAAAACAGATGCGCGCGCGGGCACTTGCGTCGCTGTGCCGAACGTCACGGGCGCGCCGCGACGCGTCCGCGGACAGTCCGCCGTGGGCGCGGACAGCCGCTGCCGACGCCCCGCGGCGCACGCCGGCAGGCTCGCTGCGATGACAGGTTTTGCCGCGCGACTGCGTTTATTGCGCCCAACGGCATGTGCCGCATCGCCCCGCAGGTCCCCGCATGTACACCACCCTTCTTGCCGCCATCCTGGCCAGCCAGGCGGCCGCCGCGCCGGTCGCGCCGGCGCACGCCGCGTCGAGCGACCCCGCCATCGCCCGCGGGCGCTACCTGGTGCAGATCGGCGGCTGCAACGACTGCCACACGCCCGGCTTCGCGCAGAGCGGCGGCCAGGTACCGGAGGCGCAGTGGCTCACGGGCGACGCGCTCGGCTGGAGCGGCCCCTGGGGCACCACCTATCCACCGAACCTGCGTCTGAGCATCCCTGCCCGCGACGAGACCGCCTGGGTGAAGTACGCGCACACGCTCACCACCCGTCCGCCCATGCCCTACTGGGCGCTCAACACCATGCAGACCGACGACCTGCGCGCGATCTACCGCTTCGTCACCTCGCTCGGTGCGGCCGGCGTGCCCGCGCCGACGGCGCTGGCGCCGGGCGTGGAGGCGAAGGGTCCGGTGGTGCGCTTTCCGGCACCGCCGCCACAGGCCGTCGCCGCGACGCACTGAGCCGCCGGCGCGGCAATCCGTTGGCGGTGCTCAGCCGCGCAGGCCGCAGCGACCGACGAGCGGCGCCGCGCGCGCCGCGGCCACTTCCGTCGGATCGACCTGGTCGCGCCGCTCCGTCGGCGGGAACTCGATGCGCACCTGCAGGTTGTCGCCGCGCGCGTCGCGGATGTTGCTGAGGCCGCTGAAGCGCGCCAGGCGCCGCGTGGCGGCGTCGTCGCTGACGTCGATATGCGGCGCCATGAAGCCGTACCAGGTGCCCAGACTGAGGCGGAAGGTGGCGCTGTCCGGCGCGCCGACCGCAACGCGGCGCACGCGGAACGGCAGGAAGCGCAGCTCGCTCGGCACGAGGAAATGCAGCGGCAGCGCGGTCCCCGCCGCAAGCGCCTCCCAGTGGCGCCGCACGAAGGCGTCGAAGCCGGCGTCGATCACCCCGTCCGCGGGCGGCACGAGCTCGGCGCGACGCTCCGGCGCCTCGGCGGCCGCCTGGGCGTAGACACGCAGTCCGGCCGCCACTTCATGCACACCCTCGCGGTAGCCGCGGCGGGCGTCGCGCAGCTCGAACGCCGGCATGGTGTCATCGAGGTCGCCCTGCACCCATTTGCGCGCGAAGGGCGCGCCGTCGGCGCAGCGGTACAGCACCAGGCGCCGCGTGGCCCCGCCGTCCGGTACGAGATAGTGCTGCTCGGTGTACAGCAGCACCTCGCCCTGCGCGTCGTAGGCGCGGCCGAGGTAGCCGCTCGGTGCAACGTCGGCCGCGACGCGTCCACTCAGGCAGAGCAAGGACAGGAGCAGCGCAGCGGCGCGAAGCGGTCGGACCATGCCGCCATGTTGGCCACGCGCGCGTCGCCGCGGCGTGATGGTGCGGCACGCCTACCAGGGCAGTGAGGTGCCGTCGCAGGCGTAGAAACCGCCGTGCTGCGCGGGCTGCAGCGCGTTGACGAAGCGCAGCAGCGCCGCTGCGGCATCGGCCGGGGCCAGCGGTGCCTGCGCGCCGCCCATGTCGGTACGCACCCAGCCGGGGTGTACGGCCGCCACACCGATGCCCTGCGGCGTCAGCTCGGCCGCGAGGCAGCGCGTGGCCATGTTCTGTGCCGCCTTGCTCATGGCGTAACTCACCGTGCGGAACGCGCTGGCCTGCGCCAGCGAGGCAAGCTGGGTGGAGAGGTTGATCACGCAGGCGCCGGGCGCCGCGGCCCGCAGCAGGGGCGCCAGCGCCTGGACCAGCAGCAGCGGCGCGCTGGCGTTGACGGCGAAGCTTTCCGCCAGCGCCGTGGCCTGCACCGTGCCGAAGCGTTCGCCGGCAATCAGCACGCCGGCGTTGTTGATCAGCACGTCGACGCGCTCGGCCACCAGGGCCGCCTCGCGCGCGAACTCGACGATGCTGCGCTCGCTCGCCGCGTCCAGCGGCAGCACGTGCAGATGGCCCGGATGCGCGCCGGCCAGTTGGTTCAGGGCCTGCGCCTGGCCGGGCCGACGGCAGCCGGCAACCACGCGCTCGCCGCGCGCCAGCAGCTGACGCACCAGTTCCACGCCCAGGCCGCGGTTGGCGCCGGTGACGACATAGCGGGACATGGCGGGCTCCTTGTGGCGGCGCAGCCAGTGTAGCGCCGGGACTTCCGGCCGTTGCGACGGCGCCGGGGCGCGGCTAGCCTCGGTGGTTCCCGCTCACTCCCTGGAGCCGTGCCCCCATGCGTCATCCGCTTGCCTTCGGCATCGCCGCCGTGCTCGCTGCCGGCCGCGCCCTCGCCGCGCCCGCCGACACCGTCGACATTCCCTTCGAACGCTTCACCCTGGCCAATGGCCTCACCGTGGTGGTGCACGAGGACCACAAGGCGCCGGTGGTGGCGGTGAGCGTGTGGTACCACGTCGGCTCCAAGGACGAGAAGCCGGGCAAGACCGGCTTCGCGCACCTGTTCGAGCATCTGATGTTCCAGGAGTCGGAAAACCACCGCGACGAATACTTCCGGCCCTTCGAGCTCGCCGGCGCCACCGACATGAACGGCACCACCTGGCTCGACCGCACCAACTACTTCGAGACCGTGCCGACCACCGCGCTGGACATGGCGCTGTGGATGGAGTCCGACCGCATGGGGCACCTGCTCGGCGCCATCGACCAGAAGACGCTGGACGAGCAGCGCGGCGTGGTGCAGAACGAGAAGCGCCAGGGCGAGAACCAGCCCTACGGCAAGGTGGACGAGCGCATCCAGCTGGCCAGCTTCCCCGAGGGTCACCCGTACCGCTGGGAGACCATCGGCTCGATGGCCGACCTGAATGCCGCCTCGCTGGACGACGTCAAGCAGTGGTTCAAGGACTACTACGGCGCCGCCAACACCACCCTGGTGCTGGCCGGCGACATCGACGCGAAGACGGCCAGGGAGAAGGCCCAGCAGTACTTCGGCGACATCCCCGCCGGCCCGCCCGTGACGCGGCGCAAGGCCTGGGTGGCGCCGCGCAGCGAGCCCACGCGCGACACCATGCAGGACCGCGTGGCGCAGACGCGCGTGTACAAGAGCTGGAACGTGCCGCCCAACTTCTCCGCCGCGCTGAACGAACTCGGCCTCGCGGCGCAGGTGCTGGGCGGCGGCAAGACCTCCCGCCTGTACGAACGCCTGGTCTACAAGGACCGCATCGCCGACAGCGTGTCGGTGAGCGTGCAGCCCTTCGAGCTGGCCAGTCTGTTCCAGCTGCAGGTGGACGTGAAGAACGGCGTCGACCCGGCCCAGGTCGAGGCGGCGGTGAACGAGGAGTGGCAACGCTTTCTCGACAAGGGGCCGACCGAGGACGAGCTCAAGCGCGCCAAGACCGACATCCACGCTGGCTTCATCCGCGCGGTGGAGAAGGTGGGCGGCTTCGGCGGCAAGGCCGTGACCCTGGCCGAGGGCCAGGTCTATGCCGGCGACCCCGGCGCCTACAAGCGCGACTTCGCCGCCGTGGACGCGGCCACGCCGGCCAGCG
>DAOOVM010000271.1:0-1285 GCA_035370085.1 Rhodanobacteraceae bacterium
TTTTCCCTGCGCTTGTTGTCCGGTTCGCTCGGGAGAACACCATGTCGAAAGGGCAGAGCCTGCAGGATCCGTTTCTCAACGCCTTGCGCCGCGAGCGCGTGCCGGTCTCGATCTATCTGGTCAACGGCATCAAACTGCAGGGAACCATCGAGTCCTTCGACCAGTTTGTGGTGCTGCTGCGCAACACCGTGAGCCAGATGGTCTACAAGCACGCGATCTCCACCGTGGTGCCCAGCCGCAACGTGCGCATGGGCGATGCCCACCACGCCGAAGGCGCGCACCCCGCCGAGCACGCGGAAGGCTGATCGCACCTGTTCGAACGCAGCAAGAAAGGCGAGCGCGCGCTGCTGCTCCAGCCCTACGGGCCGGGCGACGGTGACGCGCAGGCGCGCCTGGACGAATTCGCCGAGCTGGCACGGTCGGCGGGCGCCAGCGTGGCCGGCACCCTCATGGCGCGCGTGGAGACGCCCAATCCGCGCTACTACATCGGCAGCGGCAAGGCGGAGGAGCTGAAGGTCCTGAAGCTCGCCAGCGAGGCCGACCTCATCCTGGTCAACCACGCGCTCTCGCCGGTGCAGGAGCGCAACCTCGAGAGGTTCGCCGAGTGCCGCGTGGTCGACCGCACCGGCCTGATCCTCGACATCTTCGCCCAGCGGGCGCGCTCGCACGAGGGCAAACTGCAGGTGGAGCTGGCGCAGTTGAAGCACATGGCCACGCGCCTCGTGCGCGGCTGGACCCACCTGGAGCGCCAGCGCGGCGGCGCCATCGGCCTGCGCGGTCCGGGCGAGACCCAGCTGGAAATCGACCGGCGCCTGATCGGCGAGAAGATCAAGCAGCTGCAGCAGCGCCTCGACAAGGTCAACACCCAGCGCGAGACGGCGCGTCGCGCGCGCCTGCGCAATGCCCTGCCGCTGGTCTCGCTGGTGGGCTACACCAATGCCGGCAAGTCCACCCTGTTCAACCGCCTCACCGGTGCCGAGGTCTACGCGGCCGACCAGCTCTTCGCCACCCTCGATCCCACCCTGCGGCGCATCGAGGGACTGCCCTGCGGACCGCTCGTGCTGGCCGACACCGTGGGCTTCATCCGCGACCTGCCGCACGATCTGATCGCCGCCTTCAAGTCCACGCTGGCGGAGACGCGCGACGCCGATCTGCTGCTGCATGTGGTCGATGCCGCCGATCCCGAGCGCGACCAGCGCATGGCCGATGTCGCCGCCGTGCTGGCCGAGATCGGGGCCGACGACGTGCCGCAGGTGGTGGTGTTCAACAAGATCGATCGCCTCGA
>DAOOVM010000271.1:1385-4041 GCA_035370085.1 Rhodanobacteraceae bacterium
TCGGGGCCGACGACGTGCCGCAGGTGGTGGTGTTCAACAAGATCGATCGCCTCGACGAGGGGCGGCCGCGGCTGGAATGGATCGACGGCGGCAGCACGCCGCGCGTGTGGCTATCGGCCGCGGGCGGCGCCGGGCTCGACCTGCTCGGTCGCGCCATCGCCGAGCGTCTCGCCCACGAGCGCGTGCAGCGCGCGCTGCGCCTGCCGGCGGACCGCGGGCGGCTGCGTGCGCGCCTGTTCGCTGCCGGCGTGGTGGCAGGCGAGCACGCCGACGAGCGGGGCTGGGAGCTGCAGATCGATGCGCCGCTCTCCCGCCTGGAGCCGCTCTTCGGCCTGCCCGACGGCGACGGCGCCTGGTTCAAGCGCGCGCTGGCGCAGCGCAAGCCGGCCGTCGACTGAGCCTGCGCTGCGGGGACTTGCAAGGTTCGTATCGCGTCCGCATGTGCCGTAAGGTCGTGCGGCCTGCGCCGGACGGCGCCGCCGCTTCCGAGTACAATCCCGCGGCAACCCCGCCGCCTTCGTCCGTCCGGACGGGCGCCCCGGCGCGGTTGCCGTCACGGCCACCGCCCCGCACGCACGATGCCCAAGTCGATCCCCTCCCATCGCACCCTCCGCCCGCGCTCCGCGCCGGCGTACAAGGATTTTTCCCATGGCGTGGAATGAACCCGGCAAGCGCGATCCCTGGCGCGGCAAGGACCAGGGGCCGGACGTGGAAGAATCGCTGCGCAAGCTGAAGGACGGCCTGGGCCGGCTGTTTGGCGGTGGCGGCGGTGGCGGTGGCGGCGGTGGCGGCCTGGCGCTGTTCGCCGGCGGCCTGCTGCTGGCCCTGCTGCTGCTGGATTCCTGGAGCGTGATCAATGCGCGCGAGGTCGGCGTGGTGCTGCGTTTCGGCCAGTTCTCGCGCGTGCTGCCGCCGGGCTTCAACCTGAAGTGGCCGCGGCCGATCGAGCAGGTAGTCAAGGTGGAGACCGCCAAGGTGCGCTCCATCAACGACCAGGTGCGCATGCTCACGCAGGACGAGAACATCGTCCTGATCGACTTCAACGTGCAGTTCCAGGTCACCGACGCGCAGAAGTTCCTGTTCAAGGTGCGCGAGCCCGAAGAGACCCTGAAGCAGGCGGCCGAGAGCGCGGTGCGCTCGGTCATCGGCGCCAGCGAGATGGACCGCATCCTGTCCGGCCAGGGCGGCGAGCTGGTGGTGGAGACGCGCAAGACCCTGCAGCAGACCCTCGACGGCTACGACTGCGGCCTGCAGGTCACCGAGGTCAGTTTCCAGGGCGTGGCGCCTCCGCACGAGGTCAAGGACGCCTTCGACGACGTGAACAAGGCGCGTGAGGACAAACAGCGCATCGAGAACGAGGCCCAGGCCTACCTCAACAACGTGGTGCCAGTGGCGCGCGGCGAGGCCGCCCGCGTCACGGCCGAGGCCGAGGGCTACCGTGCCGAGCGCATCGCCCGCGCCCAGGGCGACGCCGACCGCTTCAACCAGCTGGTGGTGCAGTACCGCGCCGCACCCGAAGTGACGCGCAGGCGCCTCTACCTGGAGACCATGCAGGACGTGCTGCGCGTCAGCGCCAAGGTGCTGGACATGAGCGGCGGCAAGAACATCATCAATCTGCCCGCCGGCGCGACTCCGCTCGACGCGGCGCGGGCCGCCGCGGCCGCCCAGGGTGGCAAGAAGGAGGGCGCCCAGTGAGAACCGTATCCGCCTTTCTCGCCCTGCTGCTGGCCCTGCTCGGCGCCAACTCGCTGTTCGTCGTCAACGAGGGCCAGACCGCGCTGCTGCTGCAGTTCGGCCGCATCGTCGGCAAGGACTACAAGCCCGGCATCCACTTCAAGCTGCCCTTCATGCAGCAGGCCCTGCGCTTCGACCAGCGCGTGCTCGGCCTGGACGCGCAGCCCGAGCGCTACTTCACCTCGGAGAAGAAGAGCGTCATCGTCGATTTCTACGTGAAGTGGCGCATCGACGACGTGACGCGCTACTACGGTGCCTCCGCCGGCGAGGAACTGCAGGCCAACCAGCGCCTGGCACCCATCATCAAGGACGCGCTGCGCTTCGAGTTCAACGCCAAGCCGCTGCACGAGATCATCGCCGGCAGCCGCAGCGACATCACCCAGCACGTGCGCGACCAGGCCAGCAAGGCCACGCGCGCCTCGCTCGGCATCGAGGTGGTGGACGTGCGCATCAAGCGCATCGATCTGCCCGACGAGGTCAGCGACTCGGTGTTCGAGCGCATGCGCGCCGAGCGCAAGAAGGTGGCGAACGAGCTGCGCTCCACCGGCCAGGAAGCCGCGGAACGCATCAAGGCCGATGCCGACCGCCAGCGCGTGGTGCTGCTGGCCGAAGCGACCGCCAAGGCGCAGCAGGTGCGCGGCGACGGCGACGCCAAGGCGGCGGAGATCTACGCCCAGGCCTACGGCAAGGACGCGGAGTTCTACGGCTTCTACCGCAGCCTGGAGGCCTACCGCAGCGCCTTCGGCGCCGGCAACGGCGTGCTGCTGCTGGATCCGAAGTCCGAGTTCTTCCGCTACTTCGACGCGAGCAAGTGAAGACCCTCAACGCCGCCCTGTGTCTGGTGCTGGTGATCGAGGGGCTGTTCCTGTTTGCCGCGCCGGGGCTGTGGAAGCGCATGGCCGAACAGTTGCGTCAGCTCGAC
>DAOOVM010000272.1:0-4016 GCA_035370085.1 Rhodanobacteraceae bacterium
GTGTCCTGTTGCTTCAGTCGTGGTCGGAGAGGTTGAGGGTGGTCATGCCTGGGCAGTCCACGCCGCAGGGTAAGCGGCATCCGTTCACACACCACCGCCGCCGAACTGGCGGATAGGCTTTAGATGCCCAATTCTGCAATGACAGCCGCCGCATAGATGGCATGGCCCGCCGTCGTCGGATGCACGCCGTCTGCAAGGTCGCCAGTGGTCAGGATCGCCGTGCCGTCAACCAGCGTTGCGTAACTGGTGCGAGTGCTAACTGCGTTGGAAATCTGCGTGCGGTAGTCGCCCAGCGTGTTACCGAAGCCGTTTGCGGTTTCCGTTGTGCGGACAATCGGGGTTTGACAGTAGATGATCGCAGACGGCAGCGCCGCGTGCAGTGCGTCCAATGTCGCCGCATAGGCCGCGCCGAAGTCCGCCGCGCTCCACGCACTAAGCCCGTAGTCATTGGTGCCTATCGCCATCCAGACAATTTTAGGCGCGTAAGCGACGACCTTTGCGACAAACGCAGCGCGGGCTGTGGCGTCGATTGCGTCATCTTCCAGCGTGCGATACCCATACCCTTCGACGGCCACGGAATCCGGTGCGTAGGCGGCGCGGACAAGTTGGGTGTACCCCTGCGTTGCAGGCGTTGTGGCGTTGGCCCCGACCGTGATGCTGTCCCCGTAGAACAGGATGCGATTGGTGGGAGCGGGGAGGCTCTGTGTTAGCGCTGCGTCCGCACGAATGGATGTGAACCATGTCCCGATGACCGTCCCGGATGGGCGGCTCTGCCCCCCACTCACGATTGAGACTGTTTTAGGCCCGGCGGCGAGAGGTATCCGGCCAGAGCTAAACGCGCCATTTGCGCTCGCGGAAACGGTATGAGTAAGCACGCCGTCCACCAGCACTTCCAACTTCGCATACGCGGCGAAGTCGTTGTAAATCGTGGTGTAGCCATGCACGTCAATAACGGTGGCGCTGGTATCGAAGGTCGCCACTGAGAACGGGGAGGTTTGGAAGTGCGTTCCCTGGTCAACCGTCGCGCCGGTTTCGCTGAATTGAGCCGGCGCCACCTCAAAAGGGACTGCGGTTCCTGTGCGGATAGAACACCATCGCTCTGCGTTTTCCAGCGCCACGCCCGTCAGCGCGTCCCCCACGATGATTCCGCAGAATACGTCGATAGGCGCGTGGTTGATGCCGCCAGCACGCCCGCCTAAATAGAAGCCGGCGATGGGGATGCCGGACGCCCCCGGAGTTCCCGCCTCGGCCACCTGTGTTTCATCCACTGCCGCGCCGTCAATGCGTATCTGCACTCGTTCATCCGCGTTCGCGCCTGCTGGGTCGAACACGAATGACGCGACGCGGGTTATGCCGGCGGCGCTCCCCGGCCCATTGCTGAATACATAGTTTGCGCCATCCCCTAGTCCGCCACCGAGGGAGCCGGATGGGCCGGCGTTATCAACAAACACACCGAAGCCGCCACTCCCGGCAAAGGCCATCGCATTCTCGATCACAACACCGGGGGCGCCGCCCACACTTTGCTGGCGAATGCCAACCACCAGCGTTGCTTTGGTCGCCCCGGTCAGGGCAAGCGCAGCGGCCTGCATGACCTGATCCACCCCGTTGAAGCGGACAAACTTTAGCCCGCCCTCCTCCATGTACGTTGGCCGAGCGCCAGAAGTCGCTTGCAACCAATGATTGCCGCGCTGGCCGACAAAGCGCCCGCACGGCTGGCCGGTGGCCGTGTTCGCCGTGGTGCCTGCGGAGTCTTGGAAGAACGTGTTAGCCGCGAGATTATCCCAATAGTCGCCGGGCGCGGAGGCGAAAAGCGCACGGATGGCGGAGTCGAGGGACTGGCCGCCCGCTCCTGCTTGGGTGATGGGGCGGGTGATGGGGCCGGCGATTGCCGATGCAAATGGCCCGATCATGGAATCAGCCATGCCCTTTGGCGAGGTACAGGCCGCAGGCACCAGCGGTAACGGGCTTGACCATCTTGTACGGGCCGGGCGCCCACAGCGAGATGACGGGATCGGTGGCCTTGAGAGAGATGGCCGCGCCGTCCTTGTACGGCGTGCCTTCGGTCGCGCCGGTCGTGCCTTCGAGGGTCTTGACCGGGATGACTTCAGCGCCGGCGAGGCCCGTGGCGGTCAACCGAGCCGGAACTTCGTTCTTCCCCAAGGTGAAGGTGACCGTTTCGGCCGCCGTCTTTGGGCTGATGAGCTCGTCGGAGGCATTGTTGAGGCGCATGGTGTCGTCCTTTTCTACGGAGGGTCAGCGCGCAGGCTTGCGCAGGCGCAGGCGGGAAATGACGCGGTACGTGAACGTGCCGACGACAGGGACGTGGGTGAGACTCATGGATCAGCCGGCCTTCATCACGGGGCAACGTAATAGCCTGCCGTCACGCGCCAAATCACTGCCGTGGTCGCCGGGCATACAATCGTGGTGGCCGTGTTCTGTGCAGATGCCGCGATGGGATAGGCGAAGTCCTCGCGCCAGCGGTCAATGCTGCCTTGGGCCGCCGCGTCAGCCGGGAAGCTCAAGGCCAACGAGCCAGGCAAGTTGGTCGTGGTGACGATCACAGGTGCCGCCGCTGCCGACAGAAGCGCGGTCGCGAACTTGTCGATGGACAGGTACGTCAGGTAGTGCCGCAGGCCAGCGCCCGGTGCTGCGAGGCTCAGGGTGACTGCTGCGGCTGCCGCGCCCGTGGCGGTGCCGAGCACCGGAGTCACCATCCCCTGCAGGCTGTCATCCAGCAAGCCGTTGCTCACCATCAAGACTGCCGAGAAGCTGCCGGACGTATGGGCCGATTCACGCAGACGCAGCTTTCGGAATCCAGCGCACTTTCCAGTCCATGCGCCCGGCGTCGTGCCAGTGAGCGCCACGATGTAGGCAATGGAAGCGGTGTTGACAGGGCGGAAAGGGATCGTGATCCAGTTCGTTCCGTCCACGGTGCCCTGAACTTCCAAAGTTCCCGAGAACGTGCCGCGAATGTCGAAGGTGAAAGTCGAAGCACCGTCGCAATTCAGCACCAGTTCCGCGTTCAGCGCCGCAAGGTTGCCCGCGACAAACAGGTTCTCGCGTGGGTGCATCGTGTCAGCGGTCAGATCGCGGGACAGCTTTGCCATTGTCTTACGTCCTGTACAGTAGGTTGATCGGGCCAGATTGCGGAGTGGCAAAGGCTAGATACATCGTGAATTGGTCAGTCCCGGCCACCGCGTAGAGGGCCGTCGCATCCAGAAGCTCTGGCGTGTTCTCTTCCATGTCATCCGCAATCGCATAGCGAACGGACAGGACGTCTGTAGCCGTGACACCGACAGCAGGCACCACCACCTCAAACTCGATGCGGTTGTTCGGCACCGTGACGGTGTATTCCGTCCACGCGGGCATCGTCCCTGCCGGGCCTTGTGGGCCAGCAGGGCCAGCGGGGCCTGTATCGCCGGTTGGCCCCTGCGGGCCTGTTGCGCCTTGTGGCCCGGTAGCGCCCTGAGCGCCAGTCGGCCCAGCGTCGCCCGTCGGGCCTTGCGGGCCTTGCGGGCGGCGTAGCGGGCGTCGCGCTCGGCCTTTTTCTCGGCCTCGATCATCGCCTTGAGCTGCGCATCTTCCTCGCGCTTGCGGGCCTCTTCGGCCTCCAGGCGCAGGCGCTCTTCTTCGCGCACCCGGGCCTCTTCCGCCTCGCGGGCCAGCCGTTGCGCCTCCTCGCGGGCGCGCTGGGCGGCGCGTTCGGCCTCTTCCTTCGCCTTGCGTTCGGCGCGTTCCGCTTCGCGGATCTTGCGGGCCTCCAGCATCGACTGACGCTCGGCGGCGCGCGCCTGCACGGCCGGATCATCCGGACCAGGGCGGCTCTGGAATTTTGCGATGAGAGCCTTGCGGGCTTCGGCGGCGGCGGACTGACGATCCTGGAAACGTGACCCGTTGAAAGAGCTCATTGTGCCTTTGGTGGATGTCTGGCTGATGGGCGGGCGCGCACGAGAAAGGCGCGCCGGTTCAATGCCAGAGCGCAGGGCGCGCCGCAACCCTTCGCGCTGCAAAAAGGG
>DAOOVM010000273.1:0-4001 GCA_035370085.1 Rhodanobacteraceae bacterium
CGTCGATCTCGGTGATGTCGCGCGCCTTGAGCTCCTCCAGGGCGCGGCGCACTTCCAGCCGCAGGCGTTCGACCGGATCGGTCGGCAGCGTGGACTTGGCCTTCTTCGGCGCCGCAGTCTTCTGCGCGGCAGGCGCCTGCTTGGCGGCCGGCAGCTTTTTCGTCGCGACCGCCGGACGGGACGCGGCGCCGCGTTTCGCTGCGGCTGCCTTGCCGCCTGCCGATCGTCCCGCGGGCTTGGGAGCGCGCGTTACCGCGGCCTTCTTCGCCGCCTGGGGAGCCGCCGGCCTGCCGCGCGCGGCGGCCGCCTTGGCCTTGGGACCGCCGGCGCTCTTGGCCGCGGCGGGGCGTTTGCTCTCCGCCGTCTGGCCCTTGGCGGCAGCGGCGGCGGATTTGCGGGACTTCGACGATGCGGTCGTGGCCAAGCGGGTGTCACCTCGTGCAAGGGGGGCGTGCCGCCAGTATAGAACCTTCGCCGGGAGGCGCCGAGCGGCCGGGCGGCCGTTGCCCATCGCCACGAACCGTGCCAGCGCCTGCGGAACGGTCCGAACAACGCCTTCGCGACGTCACCGGCGCGCGCCCGGACCCGGCTCCCTCGAATCCAACCCGGCGTGATCGCTGCGAGGGCTGTTGCCACTGACCGACAGGAGGCCCGGGCAGATCCGCAGGTTCCTCAGCGACGATAGGGCGCGAGCAGGTCCGGCTCGGCGAAAACCGCGTCCGGCAGCAGGTAGCGCGGCTCGCGCCCGGCGGCGAGCTGGGCGCGCACGGCCGTGGCGGAGATGTCCAGCGCGGTGATGGGCAGGCGCAGCACGCGCCCGGCCGGAGTCGTGCGCAGGTCCAGGGCATCCTCGCTGTGCCGCTCCTGCCACTCCTCCTCCAGCACCGGCGGCAGCAGGCCGCCGTGTCCCGGCCGCGTCATCACCACGATGTGCGCATGGTGGAAGAGCGCGCGCCACTCGTGCCAGGAGGGCAGACCGGCGAAGGCGTCGGCGCCGAGCAACAGCAGCAGCGGCCGCTGCGCGCCGATCTCGCCGCGCAGTTCGCGCAGGGTATCCACGGTGTAGGAAGGGCCGCGGCGACGCAGTTCGCGCTCGTCGACGAGCAGGCGGTCCTGGCCGCGCAGCGCCGCGCGCAGCAGGGCCAGGCGCTGCGCGGAGCTGGCGACGGGCTGCGCGCGGTGCGGTGGCACATGCGCCGGCAGCAGATGCACGTCCGCCTCCAGCGCCTCGGCGGCCTCCCAGGCGGCCCGCAGGTGCCCGAGGTGTACGGGGTCGAAGGTGCCGCCGAACAGGGCGAGCGGGCGGCTCATGCAGACGGACTTGCGGCGAGGGATGGGAAGCGGCGCGGCGTCACGGCGCAGCTCGCGTCAGCAGGTTCGCGCGCGGCTGCGCCATGGCCGCCAGCAGGCGCTCGAACTCCACCCAGGCGTCACCGTGGCCGCGCCCCTTGCTCAGTGCATCCACGCGCGCGGCCTGCGCCAGGCAGCGCTCCCAGTGGCCGCGCTCGGCGCTCTGCAAGGCACGCCGGTAGACGCCCTCGCGCGCCGGCCAGATGCGCTCGGCACGGAAGGCCTGCGCCGTGTTGGGCGCCGCGGCCAGGCGCGCCATCAGCTGCAACTGGTTGAGCAGCCACCCGAGCAGGCCCGGCACGGCCTCACCCTCGCCGCGCAGCCCGGCGAGGATGCGCAGGGCGCGGGCCGCGTCGCCGGACAGCGCCGCATCGGCCAGCTTGAACACATCGTAGTGGGTACTGTCGGCGACCAGGTCTTTCAGCATGGCGGCATCGAGCTTGCGCCCACCGGCGAGCAGGGCGAGCTTGTCGATCTCCTGCGCCGCCGCCAGCAGGTTGCCCTCGGTGCGGTCAATCAGCGCCTCGATCGCCTCGGGCGCGGCCGTGAGGCCGCGCGCGGCCAGGCGCTGGTTGAGCCAGGACGGCAACTCGTCGGGCTTGAGCGGCCACACCGGCACGAAGGCGCCGGCGCGCTCGATCGCCTCCGACCAGGCGCCTTCGTGCTTCTTGCTCCACTCGTTGCAGGTGACCAGCAGGACGGTGTCCGCAGGCGGGGCCTCACAATAGGCCTGCAGCGCCGCGCTACCGTCGCGGCCCGGCTTGCCCGTGGGCAGGCGCAGGTCGAGCAGGCGACGCTGGGCGAACAGCGACATCCCGGCCGCGCTGCGCGCCAGCTCGTCCCAGTCGAAGTGGACGTCTGCTTCCAGGACCTCGCGCTCGCTGTAACCGAGCGCGCGCGCGCGGGCACGCAGCGCGTCGGCGGCCTCCAGCAGCAGCAGGTGCTCCGCGCCCGCCAGCAGGTAGACCGGCTTCAGCGCATCGCCGCCGAGGTGCGCGTGGAACTGGGCGAGGTTCAGCGGCATGCCGATGGCTCGGGCAGGCGCATCCCGGGCGCCGTCAGCGGGCGCGCCCCGCGGCCTCCAGGCGCCGCAGCATGGCCGCGACCATGTCGCGCTCCAGGTCCTTCTTGAACTCCTCCTCCTGCGCGGCGATGCCCAGAGCCTGGGTCTCGTCGAAGGAGTAGTCGCGCGACAGCTCGATCACCTGCTTGTCCAGCACGGGTTTGCCATCGCCATCGATCGCCTCGAACTCGACGTGGTAGCGGATGGCGTACTCGCGCACCCGGGCGGTGGCGCCAACGGAGAGGGTGTCGATGTTGAAGCTCGCCACCGGCACGCGCAGCTCGGCGATGCCGGCGCCGCCCTGCTCTTCCACCGTGGCGCCGGAGCGCTTGAGCGCCGCCGGCAGGTCGCGCGCCAGCGGGCCGAAGGGATCGGACAGGGCGACGTGCACGCGCGCCAGCGCCGCGGGCAGTTGCGCCTGCTGGCGCAGGTGGAAGCCGCAACCACCGATGGCGACGGCGGCCGCCACCAACAACACGCAACGAATGCTGAAGGTCTGCATCTTACTTGGCCGCCGAACCGTCGACATTGGAAACCATGTCCGTTATCCCGCCCTGCCTGCTCATGATGAAGACCTTGTAGGTGAACTCCTGATCATTGCACGCCTTGATTGTCCAGTGCTCCGTCGTCGAGTCGCCATTCTTTTCGACCACGGTCGCCTGCGTCACTGCGCTGAACTTGCAATCAGCGTGCTGCGCGTCATGCCATTGCTGCACGTCTCGCGAGATGTCTTGGATATTCCTGCCTTTCACAGAAGTAGTCAGCGCATCGGCAGACACCGGCACGGGCGCACTGCAGAACGCGATGAACAGGGATGCCAGCAATGCGAAAGATTCCTTACTCACGTCACCCTCCCACCACGATATTGACGATCTTGCCGGGCACGACGATGAGCTTCTTCACCGTCTGGCCTTCGAGGAACTTGGCCACGGTGGGATCGGCCAGGGCCAGGCGCTCGCAGTCCTCGCGTGAGGCGCCGGCCGGCGCCTCGACCTTGCCGCGCAGCTTGCCGTTGACCTGCACGGCCAGGGTGACGCTGTCGCGCACCAGGGCCGACGCATCGGCCTGCGGCCAGGGCAGGTCTTCCAGCAGCGTCTCGGCGTGGCCCAGCGCCTGCCACAGGGTGTGCGACATGTGCGGGGTGATGGGGTTCAGCATCAGCGTCACCGTCTCGTAGGCCTCCTGGCGCAGGCCCAGGGCGGCATCACCGGTCTCAGCCTCGAACTTGCCCAGCACGTTGAGCAGTTCCATCACCGCCGCGATGGCGGTATTGAAGGCGTGGCGGCGGCCGATGTCGTCGCCCACCTTCTGCACCGTCTCGTGCAGCTTGCGCCGCACCGCGCGCACTTCGCCGCCGAGCTCCAGCCTGCCGGCGCGCACGGCCGCGGCGGCGGCGTGCCGCGCGGCGGCATCGGCCGCGGCCACGTGGCGCTGCACCTGGTTCCACAGGCGGCGCAGGAAGCGCGCCATGCCGTCGACGCCGGCCTCGCTCCATTCCAGGCTCATTTCCGGCGGCGCGGCGAACATGGAGAACAGGCGCACCGTGTCGGCACCGTAGGCCTGCACCATGGTCTGCGGGTCCACGCCG
>DAOOVM010000274.1:0-3979 GCA_035370085.1 Rhodanobacteraceae bacterium
CCACGCGCAGCACCTTGGCCAGGCCCACCGCCTGCAGCGTGCGGATCACCGCCCAGCCGAGGTCGAACTCCCACTTGCGCAGGGCGAACTTGGCCGAGCTGGGGAAGGTGTGGTGGTTGTTGTGCAGCTCTTCGCCGCCGATCACCACGCCCCAGGGCGTGAGGTTGGTCGACGTGTCGTCGCTCTCGAAATTGCGGTAGCCCCACCAGTGGCCCAGGCCATTGACCACGCCCGCGGCCATGAAGGGAATCCAGATCATCTGCAGGGCCCAGATGAACAGGCCCCACATGCCGAACAGGGTGACGTTGATGAGCAGCATCAGGGTCGGGCCCGCCTCCGGGAAGCGGCCGTAGACGTTGCGCTCCAGCCAGTCCTCGGGCGTGCCGCGGCCGTACTTCTCCATGGTCTGGCGATCGCGGCGGGCCTGGCGGTACAGGTCCACGCCGTCCAGCAGCACTTTCCTGATGCCGTAGAACTGCGGGCTGTGCGGATCCTCGGCCGTCTCGCACTTGGCGTGGTGCTTGCGGTGGATGGCCACCCATTCCTTGGTCACCATGGCCGTGCTCAGCCACGACCAGAAGCGGAAGACGTGCGCCACGACCGGATGGAAGTCCACGCCGCGGTGCGCCTGGCTGCGGTGCAGGTACAGGGTGACGGAGAAGATCGTCAGTTGGGTGACGACGATGAAATACACCAGCAGGGTCGGCCACGAGGCGTGGACGAAACCGCCGGCAAGGAAATCCAGCACGGAATGAAGCATGCAAACACCATGGAAGAGGGAAGCGCGGATACCGCGCCCGCGAGCTTACATGGGATCGCGTTAAGGAATCTCCAGCCCGCCGGCGGCCGGCGCAGTACGCCGGCGCACGGGCTCGGCGTGCCCGACACGCCCCGCCGGACCGGACCCCGGCGCGCGGCATGGTGGCCGCAGACCCTTCAGTCGGTCGGACAGTCGATGCGCGTGTCCTGGGCCGCGATGATCTGCCAGCGGCCGTCGCGACGCAGCCAGGTGTCGGTCCAGACCAGGCAACGCCGCTCCTGCCGCGCGTCGGGCAGCGGCGCGACGCTGGACTCGGAGCCATAGGCCACGGCCACGTCGGGACCGAAGAAGCGCACCTCGGCCTGGAGCAGGCGGCAGTCGCTGTGGAAGGGCGTGGAAGGATCGGCGGGCGGCGCCGCCGACGGGCGCGCATAGCGCTTGCCCTTGGGCGACGTGCCCTGGAAGTCGGGCGCAAGCAAGTCCGACAGCACCCAGCCCTTGCCGCAGGACTGCTCCGCCCAGGCCCGCTCCCTCGCGACCATCCACTGGGTCAAAGCCTCTCGACTCTCTGGTGCGGCTTGGACAGCGGCGGGGCCGGCTGCCGCCGATAGCACCAAGAGGCAGGCGAAAACCGTGCTCGCGTGATGCATGGAACCTCCAGGACGACGAGGGGCGATCGCCGCGCCGCACAGGCGCAGGCCGCGCCATCTTGCCTGCCGCCGATTGCCGCGGCAAAGCGACGTCGACGCGCCGACCTTGCCCCCCGCCGCGCCCGCGGCAACAATCGCGGCCCTGTGACCGAGCCCGCCGCCGCACCGCCTCTGCTGCAACTCCACGACGTGTCGCGCGCGCTGGCGGGACGCGCCGTGCTGCGCGCGCTCGCGCTGGAGTTGCATCGCGGCGAAGTGCTCGGCCTGCTTGGCGTGAATGGCGCCGGCAAGTCGACCTCGCTGCGCGTGATCGCTGGCGTGCTGGCGCCGGACAGCGGCAGCGTGCGCCTCGACGGCACCGATTTGTACGACGCGCCGGAACGGGCGCGGCGCGGCATCGGCTACCTGCCCGAGCGCGCCCCCCTGCACGCCGAACTGAGCGTCAGCGAATACCTCGGCTTCTGCGCGCGCCTGCGCGGCCTCGACCGCGCGGCGGCCCGTACGGCGGTGGCGCGCGAGATCGCGCGCTGCGACCTGGGCGAGGTGCAGCGGCGCCTCGTGGGGCAGTTGTCCAAGGGCTTCCAGCAGCGTGTGGGCCTGGCCCAGGCGCTGCTGCATGCGCCGGCCCTGGTGGTGCTGGACGAGCCGGCCTCGGGCCTGGATCCGGTGCAGGCCGTGCGCATGCGCGAGCTGGTGCGCGGCCTGCGCGAGCAGCAGGGCGTGATCCTGTCCACGCACCAGCTGGCCGAAGCCCAGGCCGCGTGCGACCGCGTGGCCATCCTGCACGGCGGTCGCCTGTGCCACATCGGCGCCCCCGATGCCGACCTGGAAGCCCGCTTCCTGCGCATCGCCGCCGGCGCGGCGGAGGCCGCATGAGCGCCGCCTGGCTGATCGCCCGCCACGACCTGCGCCGCATGGCGGTCAGCGTCTGGCCCTGGGCGCTCGCGGCGGCCACGCTGGCCCTGCTCGCCTACTACTTCCTGCTGTCGCTGGACGGTTTCCTGCAGCTTGCGCCCAAGCTGGCCGGCCACGCCGACGCGCCGGGCGTGACCGACCTTGTGGCCGTGCCGGTGCTGCGCACCCTGGCCAACCTGTTCCTGCTGCTGATCCCGCTGCTCGGCATGCGTGCCATCGCCGGCGAGCGCCGCGCCCACAGCCTGGTCCTGCTGCTCGGTGCAGGCATCGGCGATGCGCCCATCGTGCTGGGCAAGTGGCTGGCCCTGTGGCTGTATGCACTGGCCCTGATCGCGCTGGCGCTGGCCATGCCCCTGAGCCTGGCCGCGGGCACGACCCTGGATGTCGGCAAGCTGGCTGCGGCGGGCCTGGGTCTGGCGCTGCAGGCCGGCGCGCTGGCCGCGCTGGCGGTATATGCGTCCAGCCTCAGCGACCAGCCCGCCTTCGCCGCGGCGATCGCGGTGGCGCTCAATCTCCTGCTCACCGTGATCGATGCCGGCGCGCGCCTGCAGGGCGTCGGCAACGGCCTGATCAACTATCTGGCCCTGCCCACGCACCTGGAGCCCTTCTTCCGCGGCATCGTGGCCAGCGTGGATGCGCTGTATTTCGCCCTGCTCGCCCTGCTGGCACTGGGCCTGGCCACACGCCGCCTGGGCGCCCTGCGGAGCCTGGGCTGATGTCGCGGCGCCTGCACGACCTGCTGCATGCGGCGCTGCTGCTGGCGCTCGTGGCGCTGCTGGCCTTCTTCAGCACGCGCTGGCGCGCGGAGCGCGACTGGAGCTACGCCCAGCGCGGCTCGCTCTCGGCGCAGAGTGCGGAGCTGCTGCGCACGCTCGATCGCCCAGTGCGCGTGGTGTCCTACGCCAGTCAGGGCGGCGAACTGCGCCAGGCCATTGCCGACTTCGTGGCGCGCTACCAGCGCGTCAAGCCGGACATCGCCCTGGAGTTTGTCGATCCCGACGCCGATCCGGCCGCCATGCGCCGCGAAGGCGTGCGCATCGACGGCGAACTCGACCTGCACTACGGCGAGCGCAGCGAGCGCCTGAAGGTGCTGACCGAGCGGGAATTCAGCAATGCCCTGCTGCGCCTGTCGCGCAGCCACACGCGCATCGCTGCCTTCCTCATTGGCGACGGCGAGCGCCGCGCCGACGGCGCCGCCAACGCCGACTTCGGCACCTTCGCCGCGCTGCTGGCGCAGCAGGGCGTGCGCAGCGTGCCGCTGGCTCTGGGCAGCGGTGCGCGCGTGCCGGAGAACACCGATCTCGTGGTCGTGGCCGATCCGCGCGCCGCCCTTGGGGTCGGCGCGCGCGAGGCGCTGCAGTCCTGGCTCGACGTCGGCGGAAACCTGCTGTGGCTGACCGAACCAGATTCCGCGGCCGACAGCGCCTGGCTGGCGCAGGCGCTGTCGGTGCGCGTGCTGCCTGGCGTGGCCGTGGACGGGGCCGGCGCGGCACAGGGTCTGGGCGATCCGAGCTTCGTGCTGATCACGCAGTACCCCGCACAGGCGACCACGCGCGGCTTCGACCTGGCCACGCTTTACCCCCAGGCCAGCGCGCTGGGCCTGCTCGCCGGCGCGTCGTGGGACGCCAGGCCGCTGCTGCGCACCAGCGCGCAG
>DAOOVM010000275.1:0-3958 GCA_035370085.1 Rhodanobacteraceae bacterium
GCGCAGCCGGATTGCACCGAAGCCCACGCCGTGTGCGGGCTTCGGTGGCCGCACCGTGCAAACCGCCCTTACAGGTCGTAGCCGTTGGCGAAGAGCACGTCGCCGCCGGCAATGGGAACGACGTTGGAGTATTCCGAGCTGTTGTTGGCGTTGCAGGCCGACAGGATGATGCCGTTGTTGCCCAGGAAGCACTTCAGCTGCCCTTTCCAGTCGTTGCTGCCGGAAGGCACGTTGGTCAGCGGCGTGATGTCGGTAGCGGTCATGACGATGTGGCGCCCGCCGGACACTGGCGGCATGTTGGCGGTGCAGCGACCTGCGGAACAGGCGCCACTGTTGGCCGGCTTGCCGGTCGCGTCGGTGGTGATGATCTGCTCGCCCAGGAAGACCATCGACGTGGCCGCCGTGGTGGACGCCGCATTGATCGAAAAGAACTCCATGCGGAACGTGGCCGGGCCGTGGGTGGTGATGAACCAGCGCAGCGTGGTGTTGCTGCCAGCATTGGCTGGCGCGGCAGCGCCGGCACACGTTCCGGAGCCCTCGTTGCCGACGCAGATCTGCGGTGCCACCTGATCACGGTTGGCGTAGTTGGCCGGGAATTCGCTGTGACTGCCGTCGGTGGCGTTCTCGGGGTGCTCCAGGTCGATGTCGACACCGGCCAGTGCCTTGGCGTTGCCGTAGGCGCGGTTGCGCTGGAACAGGTTGGCCCAGCCGCTGGTGTCGCCGCCGCCGTTGCGCAGCTTGATGCCATTGCGCTTGTTGAAGACGATCACGTTGCGGTCGGCAGCATTGGGGCCGCCCACCGACGTTGCGGCGGAAGCGTTGATGTGGATGCCGTCGACGCCGTTGCCCAGGGCGGTGGAATTGAAATACGGGCTGAGGCCAACCAGGTTCCCGGTGACGGTGGTGCTGTTGGTGCCACTGCCCCGCACGACGATGCCGTGGCGCGCATTGGCCGCGACGATGTTGCCGGTGACGGCGTTGCCGGTGGAGGTGACGATGATGCCATCGCCCTTGTTGCCGTAGCCGGAGGAGTTGATCGGCGCGCCGGTGGGGAACTCGGCGAGGCCAATCGTGTTGTAGATCACCTTGACGCCGTTGCTGGCGCCGGTGATCTGCACGCCGGCGTAGTCCGCCCCCAGCACGTCGGGGAAGGCATTGTTGTTGGCGCCCTTGTTGTCGGAAATCAGGTTGGCCGGGCCGACCACCAGCGCAGTCTTGCTCGGGTTGAAGCTGGCGGCGCTCGTGTCGGGACTGGAATCGACCCATACGCCGTTCATCGCATTGCCGACATGCACGGCCTGGTTGGCGGCACTGAGCCCGATGCGGTTGCCCATGATGAAGTTCGGCAGGAACACGGCGCCGGCGGCGACCTGGATGCCGTTGCCGGAGTTGCCGCTGATGACGTTGCCCGGGCCGATCATGTTGCCGAAGGTGCTGCCGACCAGATTGACGCCATTGCCGGCGTTGGGAATGGCGATGTTGCCGGTGAGGTCGGTGCCGATCATGTTGCCGCTGACGAAGACAGCGGCGAGGTTCTGGCTGAAGATCTCGATGCCGTCGCCGCCGTTGCCGGAGATGACGTTGTTGCTGATCTGCACCGGCTGCAGCGAGGCCAGCGCGGTGGCCAACTGGCTCTGGAAGGCGTTGATGGTGGAGGCATCCACCGGCTGCACCGGAAACTGCGAGTACAGATTGGACAGAAAGCCGGAACTGGTATCGGGATAGACGTGTGAAGCCGAAACCGAGATGCCGTCGCCCGTATTGGGTACCGCCAGGGTGCCCGTGGCGTTGACGCCGATGTAGTTGCCGTTGAACGTGTAATTGTGTCCGTTGGCGCTGATGCCATTGCCACTGCAGCCGCCGATGGCAAGGTTGTAGATCTTCGAGCCCGTAGCGCCGTCGGCATGCCCCAGTGCCGCGGTGCCCGAGTCGGTGAGATCGAAGCAACCGCGGCCGTTGCCGTTGATCGTCACCCTGGCGCCGCCGAAGTTGACGGTGTATGGCGCGCGCATCTGCGGCAGAGCACCATTCACCACCGTGATCGAGGTGACGCCGGAGAAATTGATGGTATGCGAGCCCGCGCGCGTATTGCCGAACATGATCGCGGCGCGCAGCGAGCAGTGCGTGGTGTCGCCCTGTGCCGCGCACTTGGTGGTGGTGGCCGGATCCTGCGGCGCATCGCTGTTCACATTCACAGTGTAGGTCTCGCCAACCGCCTGCAAACTGAGTCCACCGAGCAAGGCCCCCGCCAGCCAGCGCCCACGCAGGCGCCGCCCGTGGCACAGAGTGCCCTGCCCGCGCCGCTGCGCGGATTGCATCGTGTTCATGGTTCTACCCGTCGAGTTGGTGAACCGGCGCGCGCACTCACGCCGGCTGCCGTGTGGAACGTCCAGAGGCCGGCAAGCCGAACACGGTGAGCGCCTGGCACAGGGCCGCATGTTCAGGTTCGGCTCACACACGATGCCGGCCAGCGCGGGTCGACAGCTCTCCAGGGTTGCGCACGCTGCCGTGCAACCCGGCACTGTCGCGCAAGCCCTCCTGCTCGCGCCGTGGCGGGACGCGCGCGCTGCGGGAAGGCGACCTCAGAATGGTCGACACGCTCCTGCCGATGGCGTGTCCACGCAGTTCACGGGGCAGACACCGCGCGGACGCCCGTTGCTCGGCACGCTGGCGCGGCCGCGCCAGCGATCCAGCTTACGCAGCCGTAAGACGGCGGGCTCACGTTTCATCGGTTAGCCTCGCGCTGTTGCTGCGCGCCTTCTGCGCGGCCCAGAATTGCTCCCGTCATGCCCCTGTCCCTCCAGCTTGAACGCCAGGGCAACTGGCTGTTCCGTCACCGCGGTGTCTTCGGTACCGTGCTCCTGCCCCTCATCGCCGTGGCTCTGCGCTGGCCCGGCCTGCCCGTGTCGGCGTGGCCGGACGCGGCCCAGCAACACCTCGCGCCGGCGGGCCTGGGTGTGTCGGTGCTGGGCCTGCTGCTGCGCGCCTGGATAGTCGGCTTCGTGCCCGGCGGCACGTCCGGCCGCAACGCACGCGAACAGCGCGCGCACGCGCTCAATACGCGTGGCGCCTACTCCGTGGCGCGCCATCCGCTGTACCTGGCGAACGCGGTGATCCTGCTCGGCTTCGCCCTCGGCATCGGCTCGCTGTGGTTCCTCGCCGTGTTCGCCCTGGGCTATGCACTCTTCATCGAGCGCGTGATCGCCGCAGAGGAGGCGTTCCTCGCCGCGACCTACGGCGAGGAGCACGCGCGCTGGGCGGCGTGCACGCCGCTGTTCTGGCCGGCGCCGGCGCTGTGGCAGGCGAACGCCCTGCCGTTCTCGCTGCGTACCGTGCTGCGGCGGGAATACAACGGCGTCATGGGCGTGGCCCTGGGCTTCTTCGCCATCGCCCTGGTGCGCGACGTGGGCTATGGCGGCATGACCCTGCCGGACTGGTGCGCGCAGCGGCCGCTGTGGTGGGGTCTGCTGCTGGCGGGCCTGGCCGTGTTCGTGCTGCTGCGCACGCTCAAGCGTGCCACGCGCCTGCTGCACGTGGCCGGTCGCTGAGCGGCGGCCGCGCAAGCTCCAATTCCTGCGGCCCGGGGGCCGCGGCCTGCCACAATTTGCGATGCAGGCCGCGGGTGAGCGCCACCGCGGCGCGGCGAAAACGCCGGCAAACGGCGCCTTGATGCGCGCTGGCACATGCCTTGCTCGTGGCGCCTCCGACCCCCCGCGAGCCCCGCCGATGACTGCGCCCGACCACCGCCGCTGGACCATCCTGTGCGACTTCGACGGTACCATCTCCCACGATGACGCCACCGACGTGCTGCTGGAACGCCACGCCCGCACCGGCTGGCAGGCCCTGGAGGCGGACTGGAAAGCCAACCGCATCGGCTCGCGCGCCTGCATGGCCGGACAGGTCGCCCTGCTCGACGCCGCGGCCGGCACGCTGGATGCCTGCATCGACGCGCTGGACC
>DAOOVM010000276.1:0-3947 GCA_035370085.1 Rhodanobacteraceae bacterium
GCGCGCGCGAGATCGGCTTCACCGTGGTGTCGATCACCGCCTCGCTGGTGGCGGTATTCATCCCGCTGATCTTCGCCGGCGGCTTCCTCGGCGCCTTCTTCCGCGAGTTCGCCATCACCCTCGCGGCGGCGGTGACGCTGTCGGCGCTGGTGTCGCTGACGGTCACGCCGGCGCTGTGCGGTCGCTTCCTCGATGCGCACGCGGCGAACGAGCCCTCGGCGCTGGGGCGGCGGCTGGAGCGCTGGCACGCGGCGATGCTCGCCGGCTACCGGCGCGCACTCGACTGGGCGCTGCGCCATCCGCGCTGGATGGCCGCGATGCCGCCGCTGCTGCTGGTCGCGTCGATCGCGCTGGGTGTGGCCGTGCCCAAGGGCTTCTTCCCGCAGCAGGACACCGGCCAGCTGCAGGGCTCCACCCAGGCCGGCAGCGGCGCCTCCTTCGCGGTGATGGCCGAGGCGCAGAAGCGCGTGGTGGAGATCCTGCGCCGCGATCCCGCGGTGGAGAGCGTGGGCTCGCGTCTGGGCGGCAGCCGCTGGGGCGGCGCCTCGGGCCAGGTGTTCATCAACCTCAGGCCGCTGGGCGCGGGGCGGCGCGAGTCCACCTTCGCAGTGATGACGCGCCTGTCGCGCGCCACGCAGAACGTGCCGGACATCCGCCTGCGCCTGCGCCCGGTGCAGGACATCGGCGGCGGCCTGGGCGGCGGAGGCGGTGGCGGCGCGCAGTACAACTACTCGCTCAAGGGCAGCGATCTGGGCGAACTGGAGGCGGCCCTGCCGCGCCTGGTGGCGGCGCTGAAGAAGCTGCCGCAGCTGCGCGACGTCGGCTCGGACATCGACGAGGCCGGCCTGCGCCAGAACCTGGTCATCGACCGCGACGCCGCGGCGCGCCGCGGCGTGTCCATCGCCGCGATCGACAGCGCGCTCTACGACGCCTTCGGCCAGCGCCAGGTCTCGACCATCTACTCCGACATCAACCAGTACAAGGTCGTGGTCACCGCCCTGCCGCGCCAGGCCCTGGGGCCGGAGTCCATCGGCCGCCTGTACGTGCGCTCCAGCCGCGGCGAGATGGTGCCGCTGGCTGCACTCACGCGCATGCAGGACGTGCTCGCGCCCACCTCGGTGGAGCACGAGGGCCAGTTCCCGGTGATGAACCTGTCCTTCAACCTGGCTCCGGACGTGAGCATGGGCGAGGCCGCGCGCCTCATTGACCGGACCCTGCGCGACCTGCGCCTGCCCGGCGACATCCGCGGCGAATTCGGCGGCGACTTCCGCCGCTTCCAGCAGCAGCAGAGCGATACGCCGCTGCTGCTGCTCGCCGCCATCCTTGCCGTGTACCTGATCCTGGGCATGCTGTACGAGAGCCTGGTGCACCCGCTGACCATCCTCTCCACCCTGCCGGCCGCCGGCGTGGGTGCGCTGGCGGCGCTGCTGCTGACCAACACCGAGCTGTCGGTGGTGTCGATCATCGCCATCGTGCTGCTGATCGGCATCGTCAAAAAGAATGCGATCCTGATGATCGACTTCGCCCTGGCGGCCGAGCGCGAGCGCGGCCTGGACCCGGGCGAGGCCATCCGCGAGGCCTGCCTGGTGCGCTTCCGCCCGATCATGATGACCACCCTGGTGGCCATCGGCAGCGCCGTGCCCCTGGCCATCGGCTTCGGTGCCGGCGCGGAGATGCGCCAGCCGCTGGGTATCGCCATGATCGGCGGTCTGGTCGGTTCGCAGGCCATCACCCTGCTGACCACGCCGGCCATCTACCTGCTGCTGGCGCGCGCCGCGCAGCGCCGGCGCGCGCGCCGCGCGGCGCGGCGGGCCGCGCTGGCCGCCGGCTGACGCGCGCGACCTGATAGGCGGCGCCCGCGTCCTGCGCTTTCCTCGGCGAGATTTTTCTGCCCGAGGCAGCGCCGATGACCGCCCCTACGATCGCCCGCTGGCCTGCCGTCCTCGCCTGCGCCCTGCTGGCCCGCGCCGCCCACGCGGACTTTGGCGACATTCTGCAGCCGTATGCCAACGCGTCCGCTTCGATCCAGTACTACGCGCCGATGGGGCAGAGCTTCACCGCGGTGTCGGCAGACTTCACCACCTTCGGCTTCCGCATCGAGGCCTGCAACCCGAGCTACCCCAACAACCCGCTCACCTACAGCCTCTACGCCGGGGAAACTGCCAGCGGCACGCCGCTGGCGACGCGCCAGGTGAGCCTGCCCGACGGCGACAACTACGTGGACGCCGACTTCAGCGGCGTCAGCCTCGTGCCCGGGCAGAAGTACACGATGGTTCTGACCGCCCAGAGCGCGCGCGGCTGCGTGCGGCTCAACGGCTACCTGGACAACATGCCGCCGGCCAACGACTACCTCGGCGGCAGCATGCTCTGGGAGGGCACCTTCTACAGCGGTGGCGACCTCACCTTCCGCCTGATCGCCTCGCCGAAGGCGGACGTGCAGGTGAGCGCCCTCGGCGTCTCCGCCGATCCGGTGCTGACCGGCAGCACGGTGACCTTCCAGGGCGCGGTGTTCAACGACGGCCCGGGCAAGGCCACGGCGGTGCAGGCCACGCTGAGCCTGAGCGGGCCGGGTGCCCTGCTGGGCGTGGGATCGAGCCTGGGCAGCTGCACGGTGAATTCACCTACCACCGCGAGCTGCAGCCTGGGCGACATGAACGTCCTGGCCAACGCGGACGTCGGCGCCAACGTCGCCACCACCGGCGCCGGCACGGTCACGCTCAGCCTCTCCGTGCAGGGCACGCAGACCGACCCCGTGGCCGGCAACAACCTGCGCAGCCAGAGCACCCGGGCGGGCGCCGGGGCGGACCTCAGCGTGCAGATCGGGGCACCGAAGGCGTCGCTGGTGGAGATCGACTACGGTGACGTGCTGGCCGTGGTCCGCAACGCCGGCCCCGGCCCCGTCGCGGGCGCGCGCGTGCAGGTGAGCGTGCCGGGCGAGCTGTACCTGGCGCGCTGGAGCTGCGTGCCCTCACCGGGGGCGAATTGCGGCAGCGGCGGCAGCTACTCCGTCGACGACCTCGTCGGCGTGCCGGCCGGCGGATCGGTGACCTACGTGATCGCCGGCCGCCCCTTCGACTACAACCTCGACGGTTACCTTCTCCTCGGCGCACAGGTCGGCGGCGGCTCGCAGGTCGAACTCGACGGTGGCAACAATGCGGCAACGGTGGGGATTCCGCTCAGCCTGTTCCGCGGCGATTTCGATCCGCCCTGAGGCCACGGCGCAGCGCGGCACCGCGCCGCATGGACCGGCGACGGCGGGCCACGTAAGGTGCCGCGCGTCCGCCCTACCGAGACTGCCGATGTCCGCGCGCCGCGCGCCCTGGTGCGCCCTGCTGCTCCTGCCCCTGGCCCTCGCCGCCGGCACCGCCCGCGCCCACTGCGGTTCGGCCTACTGCCTGGTCAACACCAGTTGGAGCACCCAGGGCCTGTGGAGCGCCCCGGGCTCGCGCCTGGATCTGCGCTAGGAGTACATCGACCAGGACACGCTGCGCCGCGGCCGCGGCGCAGGCGACGCAGAGGAGGCGGGCGCGCCGACGCCACCGGCCCGGCGTGTGGCCGGCGAGACCGCCGGCGCCGCCGCGTCGCCGCACCACGAGGCGACGCCGCACACGCCGCTGCGCACGCTGAACCGCGTCACCAGCCTGTCCTTCGAGCACAGCTTCGACCGCCGCTTCGGCGTCGCCGTGATCGTGCCCTGGGTGGCGCGCCTGCACGACGCGCTCTACCAGGGCGCGCACGGCAGCCACGTGCACACCACGGAGTTCTCGCGCCTTGGCGACGTGCGTGTGCTGGGCCGCTGGCAGGCCGCCGAAACCGCGGGGCTGCGCTTCGGCCTCGATGCCGGCGTCAAGCTGCCCACCGGCGCCACCGACGTGCCCGGACCGCACGGCGCGGAGTACGAGCGCAACCTGCAACCCGGCAGCGGCACCACCGACGCCATCCTCGGC
>DAOOVM010000277.1:0-3933 GCA_035370085.1 Rhodanobacteraceae bacterium
CCCTTGGGCATCGCGGTGCGTCATCACGATCGCCTGCTGGGCCACCGGGTTCACCAGGATGAACTTGCCCTCGTGCTCGTGCGCCTGCCTGACGCCGCGCAGCACCGCCACCGTCTGGCGCATCAGGTCCTCGGGCAGGTCGCCCGTCTGCTGCGGCGGCATGCGACTCGCGTCACGCCGGGCGTTGTCAGCCAGATGTTCCAGGCCAAAGCCGGCGTGCTGCTGGCGCGCCACGCCCACCGGCACCCGGATCGGCCCCGCCGGCAGCTTGGCGCCCGCCGGGATGCTAGCCAGGTCGCCCGTGCGGTTGCCCGCGTACTCGGGCGTCTCTGGCACCAGCGCGTCGTTGACCGTGCGCGTGCCGCTCCACAGCCGCAGCGCGCGGCGCACCCGCTCCATCAGGCCGGCGCGCACCTGGTCCAGCGGCTCGCCGGTGGCCGCCGAACGCGCGCGCGCCGCCGCCTCCAGCGCCTGTTCGCGGGTCTGCACCAGCGCCACCAGGCCCTTGGCCTGCAACTTGTCCAGCGCCTTGCCGTAAGTCTTGGCGATGGCCTGCTCGATCTCGTCGACGTTGCCGCCCTCGCGCCGGCTGAACAGCGGCTGCCCCGCCTGCACCGATTCGCGCATCTTGTCGGTGATGACGAAGCCGGGCTGCTCGGTGCCGACGCCATCCAGGCGAATCGTGGACATCGAGCCGCCCGTCTTCTTCAGCAGCGCTTTGGCTGCGTTGGGCACGATCTGATCGTAGAAGGTCTTCATGCCTCCGCCGCCCACCTTGAGGTCTTGGCCGGAGAGGGTGTGCAGACCGTCAACCGGGGCGGTCTCGATCAGCTTCTTCGCGGCCTCCTTGCCGATGTAGTCCTCAAGCTCGCTCGGTTCAACACTCTTGCTGATGACCTCGGAGCCGTTCTTGTCGAACGCCTTCAGCACCGCGCCAAACTTCTTCGCGCGCCAGCCGTCTGGCGCGTTGTACGTCACTTTGCTGACCTGCCGGCTCAGGTCGTAGCGATCGGCCGACTGCTCGCCCGTGACAAACGCCACCGCGTCGTAATTGCCATCGACGGCCATGGCGACCACTCGCTTGAGAGCGAGGTTCAGCCAACCATCGGTCTTGCCGATGAATGGGGCGGCCGGCACCTTGTTCGCCTGCTCTGCATCATGGCGCACACGCGCGTCACGCACGATCGCTTCATAATTTCGACGGTGCTTGTCGGCCTCGACATCCGGGTCCATCGCGCCGTCGCGGACAATTTTCGGCACTCCGTCTTCGTATATCACGGTGAACACGTCGTCCATCGTGACGGGCGGCTTGCCAAGATCGCCACGAATGGCATTGCGCCCATCCAGCCAGTACTGCGCCGCCGCCTCCGGCATTGAGCGCTCGGCCACGAACTCGCGGCCCGTGAGCGTCTTGGCGGAAATGTCGGGCACGCGCGCCTGGTGCGGCGTCTTCACGCCCTTCTTCTTGGCGTCCTGCCCCCAATCCGACTGAACCTCTTCCACAAACAGTACACGCCGGCCCTCGACATCAGCGCGGTCATCAACCCGCAGGTGTGCCAGGATGTTGGGCTGATCGAAGTGGCCGGACTTGTAGGTGTCGCGTGCCGGCTCGGCGTCAACGCGCGCAATCTCGCCCCTGGCCAAAAGATCGTCGTACTCGGCCTGAGTCAGGGGGGCCGCCAGCGTGTGCCGCGCCCGAGCCTTATTCACCTCTTCCAGCGTGGCAAGGCGCGTCTTGCGCGGCAATGTCAGCAGCACCTCGCGGTAGTTTTCGCCACCCGGCAGGGCGTACTCGCGATACCTGGCGCCGCCGTAGCCCTCCATCGCATAGACTTCATCCGACATCTGGCCACGCCAGTATTCGCGACTGCTGTCGGCGGCTTCCTCGGCCGCCTCCAGCGCCTCTTCGGCCGAGTCGAATTCGCGGTCGTATCCGGGCGGCTCCTGTTGCACCCACACCCCATCCTCGTTGGGCGCGGCAAAGAACAGGTAGCTGTTGCTGCTCTCCTCGCTCACGCTTATCGATGGTGAATCGGCGTCTCGGTCATCGTGCACCGCCGCGGAGTCCTCGTCGACCCATCGCTGGTCGTGCTCGAAGCTCTCCTGCGCCTCTTCTTCGGTGGCAAACGACTGGCGATTGCCCGAGGGGTCGATGTAGCCCCAGCGCTGGCCCAGCGTCGTCTCCTCGGCCTGCACGCCATTGCCGCGCAGGAATTCGACCACCGCCTCCTTGGGCACCTTGCCGGTCTGCTCGCCCAACCAGTCCTCCACCCCCGACCAGAGGATTTCGTCCGGTTTCACGCCCTTGGCCGTCAATGCCTTGATGTAGCTCTTCCAGGCCCCGGCCGGAGCCTGCTTCATGCCAGCGTCCTCCACCTTGCGCGCCAGCTCGGAGTAAAAGCCAAGCGCCGACACGTCCTCGCGCTGGCTGCGTCGGATGTCGGGGCTGGCGGGGTCGAAGGTGCCACGGTTGCCGGTGGCGGACTTGATCTGCTCGGGGTTGAAAACCACGATCACGTTCCCGCTTATGACCGCATCGTAACCAGCCGCTTGAATTTCCGCCGCCTCATCCGGGAATATCAGCCCAGACGTAATACTCGGGAAGTCTGCACTAGGAAGCGAAAGCAGGTTCTCGGCCTTGAGATAGACGGGATACGTCGCTTCGCCGTAACGCGCCGCCAATGCGGCGTCTGTGGTGAAATATATGCCTGCTTTGTCCAGCTTAGACACGTCGCCTCCGCGGCGCATCTTGTCGGAGAATGTCGTAACGTCGGCACTCGTGCCGTGATACACCACCAGCGGCTTGCCGTCGGCATCCACCACCTTGCTGTCGCCAAACCATGCCTTGAACGCGGGTGTGTCGGTCTGGCGTTGGCTGTGGCGAATATCTGGATCGGTCGAATCAAACGTCCCGCGATTGCCAATCGCCGATTTCAGACTGGTTGGGTCAAACACCACGACCTGGCCCGGAATCTGGCTATTGGGGTCGACAGCGCCAATGTAGCCTGCGCGCTCCAACCAGCGGTTGAAGTTGGCCTTGTCGCGGCTCGTGGCCATGATGTGCAGAGACAGCTCACCCGGCTTCCAATCGGAACCATCCTCGCGCGCAATCACCCTCTCCGCCAGCTCGCGCCAGGCCGGTCGCTTGCTCAGGTCGGCCAGGTCGCCCTTGCGCAAGAAGACCGGCATCGTGCGCCCGCCCTCCCGATCGCCACGGCCGTTGAAGGCGTCGGCGTACCACGGGTCGGAGGTGATGTAGATGCCCGGCCCCAGCTCGTCGTAGCCGCCCTTGCCCACCTTGAAGCGGGCGAAGTTGGTCTTGGCCGTGGTGCCGTGGAAGTACACCTTGCCGGTGTCGTAGCCGTTTTCCTCGGCCTTGCGCAGGTATTCGCGCCGGCTGTGTCGAATGTCCTTGTCGCCGGTGTTGAACTCGCCGTTGTTGCCCAGCGCCGACTTGATGTTGCCGGGCTTGAAGGAGACGAAATGCACGGTGTCCTCGTGCATGCCGCGCATGCCGCCGCGCTTTTTCCCGGTGCCAAATTTGTCGTTGACGGTCGTGTCGATGATGCCGTCATAACCCATGTGCTCCAGCGCCAGGCGGATGATCTCGCTGCTGGCCAGGCGGCCCTCGTTGTCCTCGTCGGTGGCGTAGGCAAGGCCCTCGCTCGACTTCAGCGTCTGGATGGCCTTTGACAGCGACACGCCGCCGTCTTCAAAGGCGCCGTCCATCAGCTCGCCAATGGCTTGCTCGGCGTCCGCATCGAGGTAACGGCCGTCATCGGCCACCTCGCGCAGCGCGTCGGCAAATTCGAGCAGCGTGCCCGTGGCCTCGCCGTACTCCTCGGTCTCCTCGTTGTAGGACTCATCGAGGGTGAGAAAGGTCTCGCCCTCGCCGCCCAGCGGCAGGAACGCTGCCGTGCCCTTGTCCAGCCC
>DAOOVM010000278.1:0-3910 GCA_035370085.1 Rhodanobacteraceae bacterium
CCTTGCCCGCAGCACGGGCCGGAGGTCACGCCAGCGCAGCACCTGCAGGCTGCTCATCGGGCAGGCTATACTTGCGCCTTTGCTTCACGCCCCCGACCACGCCGACGCCGGAATCCAACGATGAGTCGAACGCTACTGCTCGCCACCCTGCTCGCCACCGCCGCCTTCGCCGGATCCGCCGCCGCTGCGGGCAATGCGGAAGCGGGCCGCACCAAGGTCTACACCTGCGGTGGTTGCCACGGGGTGACCGGCTACAAGAACGCCTACCCGAACTACCACGTGCCGCGCATTGCCGGACAGAACGCGGACTATCTCATCGCCGCCCTGAAGGCCTACAAGACCGGCGATCGCGAGCATCCCACCATGCGCGCCCAGGGCGAGAGCCTGTCCGAGCAGGACATCCAGGACATCGCCGCCTACCTCTCCAGCCTCGCCCAGTGATGCAGACCATGCGCCCGATCCGCACCCTCCAGATCCTCGGCCTGATCGCCGCCCTCGCCTGCTCCGCTGCCGCTGCTGCCAGCGGCAACCTGGAGGCAGGCAAGCAGAAGTCCACGCCGTGCCAGGCCTGCCACGGCGCCGACGGCAATGCCACCGACCCGCAGTACCCGCGCCTCGCCGGCCAGTACCGCGACTACCTCGAGCAAGCCCTGAAAGAGTACAAGTCCGGCAAGCGCAAGAACGCCATCATGGCGGGGTTCGCCGGTTCCTTGTCCGACCAGGACGTGCTCGACGTGGCCGCCTACTTCTCCAGCCTGCCGAGCAAGCTCGGCGACCTGCACGGACATCTGCAGGGGCAGTGAGCGTCGACGGATGCGCAGAAAAAAGCCCGGGATTTCCCGGGCTTCTTTCTGCCGAACGAGCCTGCGCAGGCACGGGCGCGCGGGCACGTCAGGCCAGCGCCGAGCGCCCGCCCTCCCTGCGGTAGTACGGGTTGGCGCCGCTGGCGTGATCGGTCGCATCGCGCACGGCCGTGATTTCCGGAATGCGTTCGCGCAAGGTCTTTTCCACGCCCTGTTTGAGCGTCACATCTGCCATGCCGCAACCGTGGCAGCCACCACCGAAACGCAGCAGCACCTCACCCGCCGCGCTCACCTCGACCAGGCTGATGCGACCGCCGTGCGCGGCAATGCGGGGATTGATCTCGCTGTCGATCACGTAGCGCACGCGCTCCACCAGGCTGGCGTCGTCCCCCGGCACGTCGCCCTTCAGACGCGGTGCCCGGATCGTCAGCACCCCGCCGGTGGCATTGCTCTGGAAGTCCACTTCCGCGCCGTCGAGGAAGGGCACGCTGCCGGCATCGACGTACAGCGAAAAACCGGCGCACTCGACCATCCATTCGTCGCCGGCCAGATCCACTGGCTCACAGAACTCCAGTTGGCAGTCGGCCTTGGGCGTGCCCGCATGCACTGCCCGCATGCGGATACCGAGGCCGTCGATGCCCTGCTGGGCGATCAGCTTGCGGAAGTGGGCCTGGGCTGCATCAGATATCTGGATCATGGCGACCTCGCGGAAACGGGACCATTGTAGTCCTGTTTTGCGGAGGCGAACAGCGCGGGCATCGACGCGGGCCGCCTTCGGTTAGGCTTGCGCCCCCGCGCGCCCTCGACGGCGGCACCGAGACTGGAGACCACCGCATGGACACCGCCTTCCTGGCCGCCCAACACTGCCTGCCCCGCAAGGGGCCCGAACACCGCGTCGACGGGGCGCAGCGCGAGGCACTCCTGCGCGCCCTGCCTGAGTGGCGACTCGCGGCAGACGGCCAGGCGATCGTCCGGGAGCTCAGCTTCGCTGATTTCCACCGCACCATGGGCTTCGTCAACGCCCTGGCCTACCTCGCCAACCGGGAGGACCACCATCCCGACCTCGAGATCGGCTACGGGTACTGCCGCGTGCGCTGGTCGACGCATGACGTCGGCGGATTGTCGATGAACGATTTTGTCTGCGCCGCCAAGGTCGACGCCCTGCTGGCCTGAGCGCGTGCGCCTCTCGGCCGCGCTGGGCTGGGTCGCCTGGGGACTGGCCCTGGTGCTCGTCGGCGCCCTCCTCACGGAGCTCGCCCGGCACCAGCTCGTGGACCACCTCGACCGCTCGGCTGCAGCGCAGCTCGCGCAGGCAGCGCGTGGCGACACGCCGTATGTCTGGCACTTCCGCACGCGCGAGGAGCTCGTTCGCGGTAGACCCTTCGGCGACGCAGGCTTCCACTGTGATGCCGAGGGACTGCATCTGCATCGCGCTGCGGCCCAGGCAACGGAAGTCGGACTGGTGCTGGCCGTTCCCCTGGATCTGCAGCGCTACCCCCGCCTCTCCTGGCGCGCGCGGGGAGCGCCCGGACCTGTCCGCCTCGTCGTGCGCGAGACGCTCGACGCACCGCAGCGTCTGCTCACGCTGCCAGCCGCCGACGGTACGGTGATCGACCTCACCGCCGCGCTCTGGCACGACGAGACCGGGGCGAAAGTCGCCCCACCGGCACGGGCGGCCATGCTGCGCCTGCACTGGCCGGCGGCCGCCGGCGGCGAGACCACCCTGTCCGAGCTGCGCCTGGAGGCAGCCGCCGCGATGCACCGTCCGAACCTCGATCGGCCGTTGCGGCGCTGGCCGACCGCGGGGCACGAACCCGACCAGAACTCCGCGCTGGTGCTCACCGCCGCCCCGCTGCTGCCCGCACTGCCCACCGCGCCGTGGTCCGACACCCTGCTGCCCTTGTTCGCCCTGGAGGGCCCGGCATCGGCCGAGCAGACGCTGGCCGTCCGCGACCGTCTGCGCGCGCGATTTCCCACCGCCATTCTGCTGACCGGGGAGGACATCGACCGCGTGCGCCGGCTCGCGCGCGTTCTCCGCGCGGACGTCACCGCCGTACCCTCGCCGCCCTGGCACAAGGGCCGGATTGCGGCGCTGCTGATCGCTGCGCTGGGCCTGGTGCTGCTGCGTTGGCGCCCGCCACGCGCGCCGCGATGGCGCGCCGCCGCGGAGATACTGGGAGTGTTCGCCATTCCCTGCGGTCTCATCGTCACCGGGCAGTTCGGCGACAATCCGCCGGCCTGGGTCTGGACCTTGCTGACCCTGCCACTGCTGTTTGCCGCCAGCCTGCCGCGTGAAGGGCTCAGCGCCACTACGGTGCAGGGCAGACACACCGCGGCGCGGCACGCCTGGCTCGGCGCCGGCGCCGTCCTGATGCTGGCTGTGCTCGCGGGCCTGCTGCTCGGCCAGGGCAATCTCCGCCCCCCGGACGCCACCCACGCGCTGCGCTATCTGGCCTGGGCAGGACTGCAGCAGTGGCTGCTGTGCGTGGTGCTGGCCGACCGGTTGCGCGTGCTGGTCGGGTCGACGCGCTGGGCGACCCTGGTTGCCGCTGTCGTGTTCGCCCTGATGCACACACCAAACCAGGCACTGATGCAGTTCACCCTGCTTGGTGGCCTGCTGTGGGTGCCCCTGTGGCTACGCTGCCGCCGCCTGCTGCCGCTGGTGCTGTCGCATGCGTCGAGCGGCCTGATCCTCAGCACCTTGCTGCCGCCCGAGATCCTGCGCTCGGCAGAAGTCAGCGCACGCTTCTTCCTTCCCTGAGCGCACGCGGCGCCGCCGGAGCCGGGGGCAGCGCATCGAGCACGGCCACGAGGTCCGCGGCGAGAGGGGCGGAAAAAGCGTAGGCGCGGCCGCCGAGATCGAACTCGAAGCGCGCCGCGTGCAGGAACAGCCGCTTCAGCCCGAAGGCCTTCATGCGGCGGTTGAAATCCCTGTCGCCGTATTTCTCGTCGCCGCCGATGGGATGGCCGAGGTGCTGACTGTGCACGCGGATCTGGTGGGTGCGCCCCGTTTCCAGCGTGGCTTCCACCAGGCAGGCGCCCTCATAGGTCGCAATGCGACGGAAGTGGGTCAGCGAGGCCTTGCCGTCGTTCTCGTCCACCCGCAC
>DAOOVM010000279.1:0-3893 GCA_035370085.1 Rhodanobacteraceae bacterium
CGCGGCCACGTCGTTCACGCCGCTCAGGGTGACCAGGCCGGTCCAGTGGCCGTCGCGCGGCAACAGCATGGCCTTCAGGCGCAGGCCGAGCGGGCCGTCGAGGAAGCGTGCCGGATCCAGCGGCGGCAGCGCGCGTGCGGCCTCCACGTCGGCGAGGAAGGGGGCGAAGGTGTCGGGCTGGAACGGCAGGTCGGCGAGTGCCGCGTCCAGCGCCGCGCGCAGCGGCGCGGCCTGCGGCAGCGCGGCCTGGCGCGCGCGCTGGGTGGCGAGGCTGGGCAACCAGGTGGACGGCAGCTCGTAGCCCGCCAGCGCGCCGCGCTCGCGCAGCGGCGCCAGGGCGCTGCCGAGCCGCTCGCTGGCCTGCAGCACGGCCTCGGCATCGGCGCCCTCCAGCACCAGCAGATAACGCACGTCGGGCGCGCCCAGTTCCGCACGCAGTTCGCCATCGCGGCGCAGCAGCGCCTCCGGCACCGGCGTCAGCGCGGCCAGGTTGTTCTCCCAGAACGGCCCCGGCGCGGCCCACAGCACGCCCAGGGCGAGGACGGTCAGCAGCGCCGGCAGCCAGCGCGGCCGCGGCAGCGTGGCCACGCGCTCCCACAGCCGCGCCAGCCAGGCCGACTGCGCGGCGTCGCGCGGCGCGGCCACGATCAGTCGCGGCAGCAGCCAGCGCGTGCTGGCGCCGGCGACGGCCAGGCCCACCACGGTGAACAGGGCGAGCTGTTCCAGGCCGCTGACGCCCGAGGCGAAAAAGGCGGCATAGGCGATGACCGTGCTGGCCAGGCCCGTGGACAGGGTTGGCCACAGCGCGCGCGCCGTGGCCAGCGGCGGCGTGCCGGGACGCAGGTGCGAGAAGAGGTGGATGGGGTAGTCCTGCGCCACGCCGATCAGGGTGAAGCCGAAGGCCAGCGTGATGCCGTGCGCGCCGCCGAACACCAGCCCGAGTGCCGCCATGCCGGCGAGGCCGCCGCTGAGCAGGGGCAGGGCGCCGAGCAGCACGCTGGACAGGCGCCGGTAGGCCAGCAGCAGCAGCAGGAAGAACGCCAGCGAATCGACCACCCCGATGCGGTTGGCCTCGCCCGCGGTGGTGTCGTTGATGCGCACAGCGAAGGCGCCGGGACCGCTCGCTTCCAGGCGCGCGCTGCTGCCGGCCGCGGCAGCGCGGAAATGCTTGTCCAGGGCGTCGAGGGCGGCGCGCTGCGCCTGCGGGTCGAAGCCCGGTGCGCGCGTCTCCACCAGCAGCAGGGCGCTGCTCCCCGTGTGATCGAACCAGACCTCGTCGATGCGCTGCGGCTCGCGCGCCGGCGCCCAGGCCTGGGCCAGCACCAGCGTCTCCAGGGTCGGATCGCGCGGCAGCAGCGGCTTGATCCAGCCGGCAGCGGGCGAGGCGAGGTCCTCCACGCGCTCCATCAGCGCATCGCGCAGGGTGTCGGCGTCGAGGCGACGGCCGTCGAGTCCCGGCGAGAGCAGGTAGCGGTAGGGCAGCAGCTCGGTCAGGGCGCCGTCCAGCGCGGCCTCGCCGTTGAGCGCGCGCAGGAAGCGCGTGTCCTCGCGCAGGGCGGCAGCGAGACGGCGGCTGGTGGCGGCGAGCGCCTGCGGCGTGTCGCCGGACAGGGCCAGCAGCAGCAGGCGCGAGCCCGGGCCCTCGCCGATCTCGTCCAGCAGCAGGCGCTGTCCCGGCGTGGCCGCGGGCGGCATGAAGCTGCGCAGGTCGGTGGACACGCGCAGGCGCGTCTGCACATAGCCGAGCAGGCCGCCCAGCACGGCCAGCCACAGGCCGAGCAGCAGCAGGCGCCCGCGTGCGCTCACGGCGTGCCGCGGCACAACTGATCGAGCGCCGCGCGCGTGGGCGGCGCGGGCAGCGGCGCCGCGGCCGCCTGCTCCACCAGGATCACGCTGGCGTCGCCGCCGCTCTCCTCCACCGTGAAGCAGCGCGGCGCGCTTCCTGCGCCGTCGACGGCGATGCGCACCAGGTGCTTGCGCAGGCGCGCGTCGCGCGGCACCAGGGTCAGGCGCCAGTGCGCGGCGTCGCCGGCGCTGCTGCTGTCGTAGGCCTGCGCCAGGCGCGCGGCGTCGCCACCGAGCAGCGCGGCGAAACTCTCCAGGAAGGCGCCCAGTTCCGGCGCGCGCGTGAGGGCGAAGCGCCGCGGCGGTTTGCCCGCGCGTTCCACCGTCACCTGGCCCGCGGCCACGGTGGTGGTTTCGCGGTAGGGCGACTCCACGCGCTTCACCAGACCGCCGTCGGCGCGGTACTCCAGTGCGCCGCGCAGGGTCAGCGGGCGCGTCAGCAGATCGACGAAGCGCACTTCCGCATAGGCCGTGGTGGCCGGCGTCGGCCGCGCCAGCGCGGCCACGAGGGTGGCTGGATCAGGCCCGGCCAGGCTCGCCGTCGGTAGCGCCATCAGCAGCCGCGCCAGGGTCGTCGCTGTTCCAGAAATCATAGAAATTGAACCAGTTGTAGGGGGCCAGGCGCGTGTAGTGCTCCAGCCGCGCGGCGTAGCGCCGCAGCTGGTCCTCAAGCTGCGCCTCGCGGCCGCGGCGCGGCAGCGAGGCCGCGTCGGCAAAGCGCTCGAAGTGCAGATCGTAGCGGTTGCCGCCGCGGTACAGGCCGACGCACAGCACGCTCGGCACCTGCAGGGCCGAGGCGATGAGGTAGGGTGCCACCGGGAACGGCGCCGGTCGGCCGAAGAAGGGCGCGCGCCGTGTCGGCTCCTGCGGGCGCGCGCGGTCGGCCAGCAGGGCGATGAGGTCGCCCTGTTCGGCGGCGTCCTTCAGCGCCAGCACGACCTGCGTGCCGCCGCCGCTGGCGTCGATGACGCCGGCAGCGATGCGCGGATTGAGCGAATGCAGCAGCTCGGTCATGGCCGGCGTCTGCGACTTGTCCAGCACCACGCGCACGCGCGCCCCGGGGTGCTCCAGCGACAGCACACGCAGCGCCTCGAAGCTGCCCAGATGCGCGCCCAGCAGCAGCACGCCGCGGCCCTCGGCCATGGCCTGATGGAGGTGCTCCAGGCCGTGCACGCGGATGTCGAACCGGCGGAAGGACTCCGCCAGCAGGAACACGCGGTCGAGGATGGTGCTGGCGAAGCAGTGGATGTGGCGCATCACGTCCCAGGTTCCGGCGGGACGGCCGAGCGCAACCGTGAGGAAGGCGCGCGAGGCGCGCCGCTCGGGACCGCGGCGCAGGAAGAAGTAGAGCGTGATCGGGAACAGCACCAGGCGCGCCGCACTGCGCCCGCAGAGCAGGCCGAAGTTGCGGATCAGGGCCAGGGCGAAGCGGCCGCCGCCCTCCGGACGCTGCGTCCAGTGCGCGCTCATGCCAGGCGCACCTCGCCGCTGGCGATCGCGTCGTCGCCGCGGCTGATGCGGAAGCGCAGGCGCTGCGGCGCGACTTCCTCCAGCGTCAGTTCGGCCGTCTCCTCGGGCAACAGCGGGGCGAGGAACTTCACCTGCGGCAGGGCGGCGAGGCGCGCTCCGAACTCGCGCTCGGCCAGGGCAGCGACGCGGTCCAGCAGCACCACGCCGGGCACCACCGGGCGACCGGGGAAGTGCCCGGGCAGGCAGGGGTGGTCGGCGCCGATGCACAGCGCCGTGCGGCAGCAGCGGCGGCCGGCGTCGCTCATCGCCGCGTCAGCTCCGGCCACAGGCGCGCGACGCCACGCGCGAACTCGGCGAAGGAGCGCCGCGGCACGCCCGGCAGCAGCCGGCGCCGCAGCAGGAACTCGGCGGCGAAGGCCGCGCCCACGCCGCCGTAGCCGCCCAGGTTCACCCAGTCGCTCCACTGCGCCGGGCTGGGACCGGCAGCGGGCGCGATGCCCAGCAGGGCCAGCGGACCGTCCGGCTGCACGCCCAGGGCGAGGGCCAGGGCGCCGAGCGCCAGCGCGCCCAGCAGCAGG
>DAOOVM010000280.1:0-3881 GCA_035370085.1 Rhodanobacteraceae bacterium
CCTGCGGCGCCGCCTCGCCGCGCAGGCGTGCGCGCAGGCTGGGCCAGTCGGACCAGCCCGGCGTCCACACGCCGATCCCCCGCAGCGACAGGTGCAGTTCCATCACGCCACCCCCGCGGCGAAGGCCAGGCAGGCGTTGTTGCCGCCGAACCCGAAGGAGTTGGACAGCGCCACACGCAGCGGGTGCACTTCGTTGTCGAGGGCGATCTGCGGACCGCACAGCGCGTCCGGCGTGGTGCAGTGGAGCGTACCCGGCACCAGGCCGTGCTCCAGGGCGAGCAGGCTGATCACCGCTTCGGTGATGCCGGCCGCGCCCAGGGCGTGACCGGTCCAGCCCTTGGTGGAGCTGGCGCGCACGCGCGGCGGGAACAGCGCGGCAATGACCTGCGCCTCGATCTCGTCGTTCTTCGGCGTGGCCGTGCCGTGCAGGTTGATGTAGTCCACGTCGCCCGGCGCCAGGCCGGCGCGCGCCAGCGCGTCCTGCATGGCCAGGCGGGCGCCCAGGCCCTCGGGGTGCGGGCTCGACATGTGGTGCGCGTCGCTGGACTCGCCCCAGCCGACCAGGCGCGGCGCCGCCGCGGGGCCGGCGCGCTCGAGCAGGGCAAAGCCCGCCGCCTCGCCCAGCGACAGGCCGCGCCGCGCGGCATCGAAGGGACGGCAGGGCTCGGGGCTGACCAGCTGCAGCGAATTGAAGCCGTACAGCACGCTGTCGCACAGGCTGTCCACCCCGCCCACCACGGCGGCGTCGACCACACCGAGGCGGATCAGCCGCTCGGCCTGGGCGAACACCTTGGCGCTGGAGGAGCAGGCCGTGGCCACGGTGCACACCGGTCCGCGCAGATCGAGCAGGGCCTGCACGAAGGCGACGAGCGAGTGCGGCGAATGCAGTACGCCGTCGACCAGACCGGCCGGGAAGCGCCCATCGGCATCGCGCCGGCGGTAGGCCTCTTCGGTGGCGCCGATGCTGGCCGTGGAGGTGCCCAGCACCAGGGCCACGCGCTCGCTGCCATGGCGCGCGATGGCGTCCTGCGCGGCGGCGAGGAAATCGTCCTGCTGCAGGCCGAGCCAGGCGAGGCGGTTGTTGCGGCAGTCCCAGGCGGCGAAGCGCGCCGGCAGCGGCGACGCCTCGACCGCGGCGACGCGCCCGATCCAGCAGGGCAGCGGCTGCGCGCCGAAGTCGTTCGGGCGCAGGCCGCTGCGGCGCGCCCGCAGTGCCTGCAGCAGCGGCGCACGGCCCAGCCCCGCGGCACAGGCGACGGTGTGGGCGGTGATGGCCAGGGGAGCGATGCGGGGACTCACGGCGGGGCGAGGCGTGGGCGGGCCGCGAGTATAGGTTTGCCGCGCCCGCCCGCCCAGCCTTCGGGCGCGGCGACCGCGCCTGCTATCCTTGGCGACGCTGTACGCGTTTTCCCGCCCCCACGTTCACACGGAGTGACCCATGTCGCGCAACCGCTTCCTGGTGCTGTGCCTGCTTCCCCTGCTGCTGCTGCTGATGGCGCTGCGCGACGCGCCGCTGGTCGATCCCGATCCCATCGCCATTCCGGCCGGCGTGAAGACCGAGGCGGTTGGCCGCGCCGTGCGCCAGGCGCTCAACACGCGCGGCTGGTCGGTGACCGAAGAGAACCCCGGCGAGATCAAGTCGACCCTGCACCTGCGCGACCACACCGCGCGCATCGTGGTCAGCTGGGATGCGCGCCAGCTGCGCATCAAGTACGTGGACTCGCAGAACCTCAAGTACCACATGGAAGACGGCCGTCCCTACATCCACAAGAACTACCTCGGCTGGGTGCAGAACCTCAGCCACGACATCAGCGGCGCGCTGAACCTGCTCGCCGACAGCAAGTAGGGTCGTGTCGCACACCGCCGCGATCGAGGACTGGCTGCGCGGCCTGCAGGACCGCCTGTGCCGCGGCCTGGAGGACGCCGACGGCGGGGCGCGTTTCGCCGAGGATGCCTGGCAGCGCGGCGGCGGTGACGGAGCCGCGCTCGGCGGCTACGGCCGCACGCGCGTACTCAAGGACGGCGCCCTGTTCGAACAGGGCGGCGTCAACCTGTCGGTGGTGCAGGGCGAGGCGCTGCCGAAGTCCGCCACGGCGCACCGCCCGGAACTGGAGGGTCGCGCCTGGAGCGCCATGGGCGTGTCCCTCGTGCTGCACCCGCGCAACCCGCACGTACCCACCACCCACCTCAACGTGCGCTACTTCGAGGCGCGCCGCGCGGGCGCCGCCGACGTGTGGTGGTTCGGCGGCGGCTTCGACCTGACGCCCTACTACCCGGTGGACGACGATGCGCGCCACTGGCACACGGTGGCGCGCGAGGCCTGCCGGCCCTACGGCGAGGACGTCTACCCGCGCTACAAGCGCTGGTGCGACGAGTACTTCTTCCTCAGGCACCGCAACGAGACGCGCGGCATCGGCGGCCTTTTCTACGACGACCTCAACGAGGGCGGCTTCGAGCGCTGCTTCGCCCTCACGCGCAGCGTGGGCGACGCCTTCCTGGATGCCTACCTGCCCATCGCCGCGCGCCGTCGCGACACGCCCTTCGGCGAGCGCGAGCGTGAGTTCCAGCTCTACCGCCGCGGCCGCTATGTCGAGTTCAACCTGGTGTGGGACCGCGGCACCCTGTTCGGCCTGCAGAGCGGTGGCCGCACCGAATCCATTCTGATGAGCCTGCCGCCGCGCGTGCGCTTCGAGTACGCCTACACGCCGCAGCCAGGCAGCGCCGAGGCGCGCCTGGCCGAGTACCTGCTGCCGCGCGATTGGCTCGACTAGGGCCGATGGGCCGGACGGCCGACGGCGCCGGTTGTGGTGCATCTGCTCCAACCGCTTGTGGCAGAAGGGCGCCATGAAACGCCACCTGCCCCTGCTGCGCGGCGGCGCGCGCCTGGCCGCCGACGGCTTCTTCGGCGTGCTCGACGCTGCACAGACCGTGCACCAGGCCGTGCTGGATACGGCGGCGCCGCTCAATCCGCTGGCCCCGCTACTGGACCGCAGCACGCGCTGGGTCTACGCCGGGGTGCGCGGCGTGGGCCGCGCGGCCGCCCTGGCGGCCGATCGCGCGCTGGCGCTGGCCACGCGCCTTGCCGGCATGCCCCTGCCCGAGTTCACCGACGCACCGGGGCAACTGGCCTGGGTGAGTGCGCTCAACGGCGCGCTCGGCGACCACCTGGAGCGCAGCGCCAATCCGCTCGCGCTCGACATGCGTTTCTGCCTCGACGGCCAGCCGTTGCCGCTGCACGCGGAGGCGCTGCGGACGGCGCTGCCGCCGACCGAGCGCCTGGTGTTGTTCGTGCACGGCCTGGGCATGAACGACCGCCAGTGGCGCCGGCCGACGGGCGCGGACTTTCCCGCGCAAATGCGCGCCGACCTCGATTGCGGCGTGCTGGCGCTGCGCTACAACACCGGCCGCGCGATCGCCTGCAACGGCGCGGAGCTGTCCTGGCGCCTGCAGCAGCTGCTTGACGCCCACCCCGCGCCGCCGCGCGATCTCGTGCTGATCGGCCACAGCATGGGTGGCCTGGTGTGCCGCAGCGCGCTGGCGCAGGCCCAGGCGCAGGGCCTGGACTGGCCGCGCCGCGTCGCGGCCCTGGTGTGCCTGGGCTCGCCGCACGGCGGCGCGCCGCTGGAGCGCTACGGCGAGGCGCTGGCGCGCCAATTGCGGCGCTCGCGCTACACGCGCGCCTTCGCCCGCCTGGCCGACGCGCGCAGTACCGGCGTGAAGGATCTGCGCGACGGCCGCTGCCTGCCCGACGGCATCACCGCCGCGGCCGAGCCCGGCGTGCCGTGTTTTCTCGTCGCCGCGGCGCTGGGCCAGGATGCCGCCGATCCGCGCACGCGCCTGCTCGGCGACGGCGTGGTGCCGCTGGACAGCGCGCTGGGCCG
>DAOOVM010000281.1:0-3875 GCA_035370085.1 Rhodanobacteraceae bacterium
CCGCGCGGCGAAGCAGGATCCGCTCGCCTACCGCCGCGCCCTGTTGGCCAAGCATCCTGCGCACCTGGCCGTGCTGAACCTCGCCGCGGAGAAATTCGGCTGGGGCAAGCCCCTGCCCAAGGGCCACGCGGCGGGACTGGCGGTGCACGAATCCTTCGGCAGCATCGTCGCCGAGGTGGCTGAGGTGTCGGTCAAGGACGGGCGGCCGCGGGTGCACCGCGTCGTGTGCGCGGTCGACTGCGGCAGCGTGGTCAATCCGGACGGCGTGGTGGCGCAGATGGAATCGGGCATCGTCTACGGCCTGTCCGCCGCCCTGCACGGCGCCATCACCCTCAAGGACGGCCGCGTGGAGCAGAGCAACTTCCACGACTACCCGGCTCTGCGCCTGGCCGACATGCCCCGCGTGGAGGTGCATCTGGCGCCCAGCGGTCGCGCCATGGGCGGCGCCGGCGAACCGGGCACGCCGCCCATTGCACCGGCGGTCGGCAACGCGCTGGCCGCTCTGACCGGCCAGCGCCTGCGCAGCCTGCCCTTCCGCTTGGCCTAAATCACTGATTGGCAAAGAAACCCGCCCCTACGGGGCGGGTGAAGGGCGCGTGCGCGGATCGCACCCCCGACTTTCGTCGCAGTTGACCGAGCGGTCAGTGGCGGGATAATTCCGACCAACCGATCGGTCAGTGATCCCTCCTCGTGGCTTCCGAGATTGCCGAACAGGTCAGCGCGCAGGAGAAGACTTCTCTGCAGCGCATCCTGGAGGAAGCCGAAAAGCAGTTCTCCGAACGCGGCTTCGACGGCGTGTCGGTGAACGAGGTGGCGAACGCGGCCGGGGTGTGCAAGGCGAACGTGTTCCACCACTTCGCGAGCAAGCAGGAGCTGTACGACCGCGTGCTCGCCCGCAGCTGTGAAGCCTTTGCGGGCGAACTCGATGGCTGGCAACTCCAGGGCCGCAGCCTGGCCGAGCGACTCGCGCAGATCGTGGAATCGCACGAAGCGTTCTTGCGTCGTCGGCCGCACGGCACGCGTCTGATCCTGCGCGAGCTGTCGGCCGGACGATTGGACGGAAGTCCGGTGTTTCCGCTGCTGCAGCGCAATTTCGAGCGCGTGGTGGGAATGCTGGCCGAGGTAGCGGACGAGTTGCGCGACGGCATTGCGCCGGCGCAGGTGGCACGGCTGGTGCTGTCGCTCAACCTGTTCGGATTCCAGAGTGAAAAGCTCGATGAGCGCCGCGTGGCACTGGGGGCCCTGCCCTCGCGCGACGAAGCGCGCCGCCAGCTGATCGACCTGATTCTTCACGGCGTCTTGCAACGCTAGGCACACACTAAGAACAACGCGGCAACGGACATGCCGCGACCGCTTTCCCGGCTTCGTCCGTCCTGCCTCCTCCCTGCCCTCCGATGCTCGAAGGGCGAAGCCGGGGATCCATTCGAATCCCGACGCAGGCTGCGTCGGGGCCAGGGTCGCACCGCGGTTCGGTGCGACGCCCGCCGCGGCGGGCCGCTCCGCCGAGCGCCGACCTTCTGCCTGCCCGGTACCGGTCGACTCCCCTCCTCCCCCCCGATCACCGGTACCGGGCCAGGCCCCTCCAAGGGTCCGGCCCGTGCGGCGCGAAGGCCGCAGCGGTGTGCGCGCAGACAGTGCCTGGCATCGCCGGGGCGTCGGCGCGATCATCGGCCGACGCGGCGCGGAGGATTCCCATGCACAGTGCCCACGGTTCCTGCCTCTGCGGTGCGGTGCAGTTCGACGCCGACCTGCCCAGCCTGTGGATGGCGCACTGCCACTGCAGCCTGTGCCGCCGCGCCCATGGCGCCGCCTTCGTCACCTGGGTGGGGTTCGCCGCGGAGCGCTGCCGCATCGAGGACACCGAGGGCGCGCTGCGCTGGTACGCCTCCAGCCCCGATGCCGCGCGCGGCTTCTGCGGCCGCTGCGGCTCCACGCTGTTCTTCCGCTCCTCGCGCTGGCCGGGCGAACTGCACATCGTGCGCGCCAACTTCCGCGACGACCTCGACCGTCAGCCGCAGGCGCACGTTTACTACGACACCCACGTGGACTGGTACGCCGTGGGCGATGCGCTGCCGAAGAAGCCGGCACCGGCCGCGTAGCGTCGGCCGCTGCCGTCAGGCGGTGGGCCACACGGCGCGGAGCGGATCGAACTCGACCGTGTGCATCGCGGCGGCGCGCCAACCGATGCCGCACACCGCCAGCGGACCCTGCTGCAGCGGTTCCAGGCCGAAGGCCTGCTCGATGTCCGCTTCGTTGATGGCCGCGGTGACGTAGGCGGCCAGGCCCTGCTCGGTCGCGCACAGGTATAGCGTCTGCGACAGGTGGCCCACGTCCAGCACGGCGGCGCGGTAGGCCTTGGTGTGGTTGCGGTATTTCCACAGGCTGCGCGCAAAGCGCGAGGCCATGGCCACCAGCACGTGGGCGTCGGCGAAGTACTCCTGGCCCGCCACCATGCGCAGCGCCAGTGCCGCTGCGGCATCGGCCGACAGCTCGCGCAGCGGTTCCAGCGCATGGTCCACCGGGTGGTAGTGGTACAGGCCCGGCGCGACACCTTCGACGCGCTGCACCAACAGGTAGGCCTCGGTCGGGTGCAGGCCGCCGCCCGAGGGACTGGTGCGCTTGATGACCGTGACGTCCGGCGGCACCACCGCGACGCCGCGCGCGCCGAAGACGCGGCTGAGCAGCTGCGCCAAGCCCTGCAGCGGCAGCATGCGCTTGGTGTCAAAGTTGCGGCAGGTGGCGCGCCGGTCCAGCAGGGCGTCGAAATCGGTGTGCGCGACGCGCGGCAGCGGCTGGCGTGCCGCAGGCTCCGTGCGTTCGAGCACCGGCGGCGGCGGCCCCAGTGACTGGTACAGCTCACTCAGCGGTCGCGGACCCGCGCTGCGCGCCCCCTCCGGCGCCGCCACGTCGCACCAGCGACTGGCACGATGGAAGACGGCCGCCAACGGCCACCAGTGCGTTGCATGCTCGTCCGCGTCTGCATCCAGCAGCAGGCCCTTCGCGGCCAGTCCGCGCACGAGATCTGCGCCCCAGCGCTCGCGCAGGGCCGTACCGTCGCTCCACTGCAGCGCCGAGGTACTGGCCAGCACCGCCATTTCCGCCGCCGTGACGGCGACCTCCGGCGCGTCAGGAACCAGGGCGACCACCGATGCGTCGACCGACAGCCCGTCGCCTCCGCCGACGAGGGACTGGAAGTCGAAGGCGCAGGTCTCGCGCAGCTCGAGCAACAGGCCGCGTCGGCGCCTGTATCTGTCCGGGGCCATCAGGCGCTCCTTGGATGGGACATGCATCGGTCGCGGGCCGCGTCCGCAGGCCGGGCCTGCCCTTGCAGCCGGCGCCTCATCACGTAAGCTTGCCCACGGCAGCGATCGCTGCCCAGCACGAAACCAAAGGGGGAATCATGGCCATTCTGAACCGGGAGCAGGCGGTCAAGCTGTTGCGCGCGCTGGCGAGCGATGCGGGATTCTATGCGCGCTTTCAGGCGTCGCCGGAAAATGCCCTGAAAGAGCTGCAGCTGCCGGCGGCGTTCGCCAAGTGCTGCGCCGAGGTGAAGTTGCCGCCTCCGCACGTGCTGAAGGCCTCGGAAGCCGCCCTGGTGGCCGACCTGACCTCCCACACCGACCTGCACGTGATCGGCCTCAACGCCTCGTAGGCGCCCCCACTTCCGCCGTCGAGGCCTGCACCAGCGCGTCACGCCTCTGGCGCAGCGCTTCCGGCAACGTCCGCGCCGGCCAGGCGCGGTCGAACGCGGCGAGATGCTCGCGCACGGCGTCGGCGCGCTGAAGTCTTGCCGCGCACTCGGCGGCGCGCAGCAGCGCCACGGTGGACAGCGCCACGTCGTACGGCCGCTGCAGGTAGTGCCCGCCGTACTCGGC
>DAOOVM010000282.1:0-3873 GCA_035370085.1 Rhodanobacteraceae bacterium
GGCTACGCCTCGGCGCTGGAGGTGGTGAAGACGCGCGAGGGCGACTGCACTGAGCACGCCGTGCTGTTGGCAGCACTCGGCCGCGCCCTGGGCATTCCCACCCGCGTGGTCGACGGACTGGCCTACACCGGGCGCTTCGGCACGGCCGAGCGCGTGTTCGTGCCGCACGCCTGGGTGCAGGCCTGGGTGGACGGCCACTGGCGCAGCTACGACGCCGCACTCAACGGCTTCGATGCCGGCCACATCGCGCTGTCGGTGGGTGACGGCGATCCGTGGCGCTTCTACGCCGGGCTCTCCACGCTCGGCAACCTGCGCCTGCAGCAGGTCGAGGCGCTGCCGGCGCCGTGAACGTCCGGGCCGGACGCGGCATGCCCGTCGCACGCATCGCTGCTGTCGCGCTCGCGGCGGCGTGCCTGGGCGCGGCGGCGCCGCCGGCCGCGCCGCCCGTTGCGTTGCCCGCGGTGGTCGGCCGTCTGGGCGACGCACGCCTCATCGAGGTGAGCGGCATCGCCGCCTCGCGGCGCGTGCCGGGGCGGTGGTGGGTGCACAACGATTCCGGCGACGGCCCCTTTCTCTATGCCATCGATGCGAGCGGGGCGCTGCAGGGCGTAGTGCAGATCGACGGCGTGCTGGCGCTGGACTGGGAAGACATCGCCAGCTTCACGCGCGACGGCAAGGCCTGGCTGCTCGTGGCCGACAGCGGCGACAACCTCGGCCTGCGCCCGGAGTACGAGCTCATCGCCATCGAGGAGCCCGCGCTGCCGGAAGACGGCAGCACGTTGCACGTGCAGGCCGCCTGGCAGTTGCGCTACCGCTATCCAGGCGGTGCGCCGCACGACACCGAGGCCATGGCGGTGGACGCCGCCGAGGGCAACGTCTACCTCATGCCGAAGTTCGTCGAGCCGCCGACGCTGTATCGCTTACCGCTGCGCGCCGGCCATGCGATTGTGGAGGCGCAGGCGGTAGGCACACTGGCGCCACCGGCCGGCACGTCGCTGACGCAGGCACCGAAGTTCCGGCCGACGGCGCTGGACTTCTCCGCCGACGGTCGCCACGCCGCGGTGCTGGGCTATCGCAGCGTCTTGATCTACCCGCGCAAGGCCGGCGAGTCCTGGCCGAACGCGCTGGCGCACGCGCCGCGCCGTGTGGCGGTGTCACCGCCCCTGCGCCAACCCGAGGCGCTCGGCTTCGCTGCCGACAGCCGCAGCCTGCTGCTCGGTGGCGAAGGTACCGGCCAGCCGCTGTTGCGCGTGGCAATCGACCCCGCGCACTGACTCCCCGCGATGCAGCGCGCCCGCAGCGCGTCGGCGTTCCCGGCGCTGCGCCAGAACGCACGCTGCACGGTGCCGCGCGGCGACGGCACAAGGCCGCACACCGTCGCCGTCTCAGCGCCGCAACCACGCCGCCAGTGCGGGCCGCCTGCCGATGGCGAGGTCGGCCAGGGCCCGCCCGCACAGCACGCCGAAGACGTTGCCTGTGCCGCTATAGGCACCGGTGACGAAAAGCCCGGGGCGCAGTTCGCCCCACACCGGCAGGCCGTCGCTGCTGTAGGCCACGGCCGCGGCCCAGCGGTGCGTGACGGGCGCATCCACACCGAGGCGTTCACGCAGCAGGCGTTCGAGGTGATGCTGCACCGGCGCACTGGGCCGGGAGGGCGCGCCCCACTCCGCTGCGCCGCCGACGTCGCGCCCCCCACCCAGCACCACGCGCCCCAGCGCTTCCTGCTGCCAGTAATCGTAACCGTCGCGGTAATACACCGGCCGCGGCAGCCAACCCGGCGCCAGCGGCGCGGTGGCGAGCATCTGCAGCCGCGCCGAACGCACGCGCGGCGCGAGGTCGGGCAGCAGACGCTCCAGCCCCCCGTCGACGGCCACGAGCACAGTCGATGCGCGCACGCTGCCGCCGGCGCAGCGCACGCCGCCGCCGTCGACCGCATGCACCGGGCTGTCGCCGTACAGGCGCACACCGTCGGCGCGCAGCACCTCGGCCAGGCTGCGCCAGCGCCGCAGCGGCTGGAACGCGCCGTCGCGCGGGAACAGCAGGCCCTCGCCCTCGGGGCCGGCGTAGGGTTCCACGGGCAGGCCGTCGGCGCGCATCGCCGCCTGTTGCACGGCGCAGTCGCTCCGCTCGGCGGCATCCGCGGCAAGGCGCAGGGTGCCGCAGGCGCGCACGCCGGGCAGGTCGGCGGTGTACCAGCGCTCCAGTTCCTCCAGCGTGAGCCGGTACAGCGCCGCGGCCCGTTCGCGACCGTGGCGCCGCACGGCGCGATGGTGGAAGTCGGCGATGCCGGCCAGGAGGAAGCCCCCGTTGCGGCCGGCCGCGCCGGCACCGATCTGGCCCGCGTCGACGCCGACCGCGTCCACGCCGGCCTCGCGCAGGCGCGCCAGCGCCGCCAAGCCCGAGCCGCCCAGACCCACCACGCAGACCGCGGCGCGCTGCTCGCCGCGCAGTGACGGCAGCGGCTCGGCGGCCTGGTCGTCCCAGACCGGCGCAGTGGCGTGGCTGATGGCGTCGATCATGCGCCGATGATGCCGCGCCATCCGCGTGCCCCGAAAGCATCGCGCGCCGCGCTCCGCTGCCGGGACCGCCGAGCGCCGGCACGCTCTTGTCAATTAGATATCGTTTAGATATCTTCTAATCGCACCCAGGAGACCCGCCATGAACGAGCGTTCCGCCTTTTCACTGCCCGGCATCCCGCTGCTGCTGCTCACTCTCGCCGCCTACGCCGGTGTGGCCCTGCTGTTCCTCAACGGCGTGCAGCAAAACGCCCCGCGCGACCTCGTCACCGCCGTGGTGCTGTTCATGCTGGTGAGCTTCCTCAACAAGGGCTACTTCCAGGTGCAGCCCAACCAGGGCAAGGTAATGACTCTCTTCGGCAGCTACGCCGGCACGGTGCGCGACGCCGGCCTGCGCTGGACCAATCCCTTCTACGCCAAGCGCGACGTGTCGCTGCGCGTGCGCAACTTCGATTCGACCAAGCTCAAGGTCAACGACAGCGACGGCAACCCCATCGAGATCGCCGCCGTGGTCGTGTGGCAGGTGGTAGATACGGCTGAAGCGGTGTTCCAGGTCGACGACTACGAGAACTTTGTGCACATCCAGTCCGAGGCCGCCTTGCGCCAGACCGCCACGAGCTACCCCTACGACTCGCACGACACCGGTGCGCCCTCGCTGCGCAGCCACGGCCACGAGGTCACCCAGCACCTGCGCGACCAGATCCAGGAGCGACTGTCGAAGGCCGGCGTGGACGTGATCGAGGCACGCATCAGCCACCTCGCCTTCGCCCCGGAAATCGCCCAGGCCATGCTGCAGCGCCAGCAGGCCAGCGCCATCATCGCGGCACGCACGCGCATCGTCGAGGGCGCCGTCAGCATGGTGGAGATGGCACTGGAGCAACTCGCGCAGCGCGGCGTGGTGCACTTGGATGAGGAGCGCCGCGCGGCCATGGTGTCCAACCTGCTGGTGGTCCTGTGCGGCGAGCGCGCCACGCAGCCGGTGGTCAACACCGGCAGCCTGTACTGACGCCCTCCAGCGTCCGCGCCGGCAGGCATCCGGCTGCCGGCGCGGACGCCGCCGATCCGCTTCCTCGCCCGCTTTCGCCGACCCTTCGCGCATGACCGAAAAGAAGGCCTATCCGCTGCGCATCAGCGTCTCCGTGCTTGAGGCCATGCAGCGCTGGTCCGACGACGAGCTGCGCTCGCTCAATGCGCAGATCGAATACGTGCTGCGCGACGCGCTGCGCCGGGCCGGCCGACTGAAGGACGACGGCGAGCCGGCCGCCAAGAAGCCCAAACGCTGACCGAGAACAGACCCATGGCCGCGAACGAACGCTGGCAGTACAAGGTGCTGAAGGTGAAGCCGGGCTTTCTCGGC
>DAOOVM010000283.1:0-3854 GCA_035370085.1 Rhodanobacteraceae bacterium
GGCCCCTCCCGCGCCAGTGTCGGCAGCATGTGGATGCACACCTCGTCGACGTAGTCGGCCTGGCGGCCGGCGAACTCCGCCGGCACGGCGTGCGCGCCGAGGAAGGTGCGGCGCACGTCCAGGCCCAGTTCCGCGCCGATTTCCTGCGCCACGCGCAGCATCTTGGCCTCGTGCTCGCGATCGAGACCGTAGCCGGACTTGATCTCCAGCGTGGTCACGCCGTCGCGCAGCAGGGCGCGGGCGCGCGGCAGGGATTGGCGCAGCAGGGCCTCCTCGCTGGCGGCGCGCGTGCGGCGCACGCTGGAGGCGATGCCGCCGCCGGCACGGGCGATGTCCTCGTAGCTGGCGCCGCCCAGGCGCTGCTCGAATTCCTCGGCGCGGTCGCCGCCGAACACCAGGTGGGTGTGGCAGTCGACCAGGCCCGGCGTGACCCAGGCGTTGTCCAACGTTTCCACGCGCGCCGCGAGGCGCTCGGGCGCGCCCTGCAGATCGGCCATCGCGCCGGCGTAGGCGATGCGGTTGCCGGCAATGCCGAGGGCGGCCCGGTGCACGGCGCCGTAGGGCAGGGTGCCCTCGGCGAGGGTGGCCAGGCGGCAGTCCAGCAACAGCAGGTCCCAGGGGGGCGCGTTCATGCGTTGGATCCCTTGTGCGGGGCGGTGGACTGCGCGGCGAAGTCGTCGCACAGGTGTTGGGCAAAGGCGCGGTAGACCGGTGTCTGGCATACCAGTCCCGAGCTGGCGCGGGCGATCAGGCTGGTGGCGAGCACCGGCAGCACCAGGGCGTGGTTGGCAGTGAGCTCCATGCAGATCACCGCCGCCGTGAGCGGTGCCTGCGTCACGCCGGAGAGATAGGCGCACATGGCGAGCAGGGTCACGGCCGCGGCGTCGCCTGCCGGCAACAGCGTCTGCAGCCATTGTCCCAGGCCCGCGCCGACGGCCAGCGCCGGCGAGAAAATGCCGCCGGGGATGCCGGCCCAGTAGGACAGGATGTTGGCGAGGAACTTGGCCGCACCGAAGGCCGTGCTGACGCCGCCGTCGTCCTGCAGAATGGCGCGCGCCTGGGCATAGCCCGTGCCGTGCACGTCGCAGCCCGTCAGCAGCGGGATCACTGCCACGCCCAATCCGCAGGCGGCGGCGAAGGCGATCGGCCAGCGTTTGCGCAGGGCAAGCAGGCGCGCCGACAGCGGGTTGCGTCCGGCCAGCAGGATGGTGCGGGCGAACACGCCGCCGGCGAGTCCGCCGATGGCGCCGGCCAGCAGCACGGCGAGCCAGCCGCGTCCCAGCGGCAGCGCCGCCTGCACCGTGCCGAAGTAGGCATAGTTGCCGACCAGTCCCAGGGAGACCACACCGGCGACGATCACCGCGCTGAGCAGGATGCCGCTCATGCGGTGTTCGTAGGCGCCGGCCATTTCCTCGATGGCGAAGACCACGCCGGCCAGGGGCGTGTTGAAGGCGGCAGCGATGCCCGCGGCGCCTCCGGCCAGCACGAAGCGGCTCGCACCGGCCGCGTCGGCGAAGCCGAAGCGCCGCGCCAGCGAATACATCACGCCGGCGCCGACGTGCACCGTGGGTCCTTCGCGTCCCACCGAGGCACCGCCGAGCAGGGCCGTCAGGGTCAGCGCCATCTTGCCGGCGGCCACGCGCAGCGAGAGCAGGCGGGCGCGGAAGCCCGCGTCCTCGACCTGCAGCGCTGCCATCGCCTGCGGAATCCCCGAGCCGCGCGTGGCGCGCAGCGCCCCGTTGGTGAGCCAGGCGAGCAGGGCGAAGGTGGCGGGCGTCAGCAGCAGCGGCCAGGCGAGGCCGTGGCCGCGCACGCGCTCGAACAGGCGGAAGGCCAGGTCGCTGCCCTTGGCGAAGCCCACCGCGAGCAGGCCCACCAGCACGGCGCCGCTCCAGAACAGTAGGCGCCGGCGCCAGGGCGCCAGCCAATGGAGCGAGTCGGCGGACGCGCTGGCGGCGTCCCGCAGGCTGGGATCTGGGTCGCTCATGCACGGTATTGTCGCGGCGCGGCGCGGCGCTGCCAAATGCGCTGGCGCGGGCCGGCAGCGGGCGCTAGCCTTGCGCGTCGCCGTCTGTTCCGGAGTCCGCATGTCGTCTGCACGCCTCGCCGCCGCGCACGCCTGGTTGCCCCAGGGCTGGGAGGAGGCGGTGGACATCGGCATCGTCGAGGGCCGCTTTGCGCGCGTACGGCCGGGCGAGGCGGACGGCGATGCCGTGCCGCTCGGGCACTGGGTGCTGCCGGGCATGGTCAACCTGCACTCCCACGCCTTCCAGCGCGCCATGGCCGGCCTCGCCGAGCGCCGCAGCCCCGGCGCCGCCGCCAGGGAGGACAGCTTCTGGACCTGGCGCGAGGTGATGTACGCCTTCGCCGGCCGCATCGGGCCGGACGAATTGCGCGCCATTGCCGCGCAGCTCTACGTCGAGATGCTGGAGGCCGGCTACACCCAGGTCTGCGAATTCCACTACCTGCACCATCGCCCCGACGGCACGGCCTACGCCGATGCCGCGGCGATGTCGCTGGCCCTGGTCGAGGCGGCGCAGGAGGCCGGCATCGGCCTCACCCTGCTGCCCACGCTCTACCTCACCGGCGGCTTCGACGGGCGCGCGCTGTCCGAGCGCCAGCGCCGCTTCGGCCACCGCCTCGATGCCTACCTTGATCTCGTGCGGCGCTTGCAGGGAATGGAGACGTCCACTCTTCGCGTCGGCGTGGCCCTGCACTCGCTGCGTGCGGTGCCGCCCGAGGCGCTGACGGCCGTGATGGGCTCGGGCCTGGTGGACGATGCCCCCATCCACATCCACATCGCCGAGCAGCTCGGCGAGGTGCAGGACTGCCTGGCCCTGCGCGGCGCGCGTCCGGTCGATTGGCTGCTCGACCACGCCCCGGTCGACGCACGCTGGACCCTGGTGCACGCCACGCACCTGTCCGAGGGTGAGGTGCGACGTCTCGCCGACAGCGGCGCGGTGGCGGGGCTGTGCCCGACCACCGAGGCCAATCTCGGCGACGGCCTGTTTCCGTTGAAGGCCTATCTCGACGCGGGCGGCGTGTTCGGCATCGGCTCGGACAGTCACATCTCCGTCTCCCCGGTGGAGGAGCTGCGCTGGCTGGAATACGGCCAGCGCCTGCTCGCGCGCCACCGCAACATCGCCGTGAGCGAGTCCAGTGCCAGCGTCGGCGAGACCCTCTGGGGCGATGCCCTCTACGGCGGCGCGCAGGCGGCCGGCGCCGTGCTGGGCGCCATCGACGAGGCCGAAGTGGACAGCGCCGCGGCGCGCGCCGATCTGCTTGTGCTCGACGCCGCCGCGCCGCAGCTGGCCGGGCGCGATGCCGCGCATTTGCTCGACAGCTTTCTCTTTTCCGGCAACCGCAACCTGGTGCGCGACGTGATGGTTGCAGGCGCGTGGGTGGTACGCGACGGACGCCACCGCGACGCCGAGCGCATTGCTGCGCGCTATCGCGCCACGGTCGAGGCGCTGGCGCGCGAGTGAGCATGGCCGCCACCGCGCCCGGCGATGCCGTGTTCCGCGCCCGCGGCGTGACCAAGGTCTACCGCATGGGCGAGGTGGAGGTGGCGGCGCTGCGCGGCGTGGACCTGGATCTGCTGCGCGGCGAGTTCGTCGTGCTGCTGGGGCCTTCCGGCAGCGGCAAGTCCACCCTGCTGAACATCCTCGGCGGGCTGGACACGCCCAGCGCGGGTGAGGTCTGGTACGAGGGCCACCACCTCAGCGGCGCCGACGATGCCGCGTTGACTCGCTTCCGCCGCGAGCACGTCGGCTTCGTGTTCCAGTTCTACAACCTCATTCCCAGCCTCACCGCGCGCGAGAACGTGGCCATCGTCACCGAGATCGCCGAGGCTC
>DAOOVM010000284.1:0-3853 GCA_035370085.1 Rhodanobacteraceae bacterium
CACGCTGCACCACCTGTACTTCACCGGCACCACGCCGTCGGTGATCGCCCTGGGCGCGAGCTTCTCCGCGCTGGAAGTGGTGCCGTTGGCCTATGTCGGCTTCGAGGCCTACCACAACTACAAGCTGGGCAAGGCGACGCCGTGGATGGCCAAGTACAAGTGGCCGATCATGTTCTTCCTGGCGGTCTCGTTCTGGAACCTGGTGGGTGCCGGCCTGTTCGGCTTCCTGATCAACCCGCCGTTGCCGCTGTACTACATGCAGGGCCTGAACCTGACCGCCAACCATGGCCACACGGCGATGTTCGGCGTGTACGGCATGCTCGGCATCGGCCTGATGCTGTTCTGCCTGCGCGGTCTGAAACCGGCCGTGGCCTGGAACGAGGGCACCCTGCGCGCGGCCTTCTGGCTGTTCAACATTGGCCTCAGCCTGATGGCCCTGCTGACGCTGTTGCCGCTGGGCGTGCTGCAGCTCACCGCCGCACTGGAGCACGGCTACTGGTTCGCGCGCTCGGCCGAGTTCATGGGCCGCCCGATCATCCACCTGCTGATCTGGCTGCGCGTGCCGGGCGACACGCTGTTCGCCTGCGGTGCGCTGGCCTTCGCCTGGTTCGTGTTCCGCCTGTGGGTGGCGCCGCGGCCCGCCGCGGCCCTGCCCGATGCGGTGCCGGCGGGCGGCACGGCCTGAGCCGCACGCCAGTCTTGGCTTGATCGACGCGGCGCCGGCGACCCCCCGGCGCCGCGTCGCATTGGCGGCCGCCAGTGGCGCCCTGTGGCGGCTTGCCGCACGGCCCGCTGACCTGGGTCAAGGCCACTTCCCGGCGCGCTCGGCACACTGCGCCCATGTCGACTCCCGCCCCTCCCGCCTCTGCTTCCGTTCCCGCGGACGTCTTCGCCGCGTTCTCGCGCCAGCTCTCGGCCGCGCCGCACCGCCTGATGTTCTTTGCCGGCGCCGCGGCAGTGATCGTGTCCATGCTGTGGTGGGCGCTGGTTCTGCACGCCGCGCGCTTCGGCTGGCCCATGCCGGCGCCGCCGGTGCACCCCGGCTGGGCACATGCCGTCCTGGCCATGTACGGCATGTTCGGGCCCTTCCTGTTCGGCTTCCTGCTGACCGTGTTTCCGCGCTGGCTGGCGCGCCCGGCGTTGACGCGGCGCGACTACGTGCCGGTGTTCGCCGGCGTGTTCGGCGGCTACGTGCTCAGCCACGTCGGCCTGCTCGGCATGAAGCCCGTGCTGGTGCTGGGCCTGGTGCTGATGTTGGGCGGCTGGGCGCTGGGGCTCATCGCCCTGGGGCGCGTCATCTTCGCTTTCCCCGGCCGCGACCAGCACGCACTGAGCGTGTACGCCGCCCTGCACCTGGGCGCCTTCGGTCTGGCCAGCTACCTGCTGCATGCCCTCGGCGGCCCGCCCGCCCTGGCGCGCGTGGCGATCACGCTGGGACTGTTCGGCCTGCTGCTGCCGGTCTACTTCAGCGTGTGTCACCGCATGATCCCGTTCTTCTCCGCCAACGTACTGCGCGGATACCGCGTCGTGCGCCCGGCCTGGAGCCTGAAGGTGCTGTGGGGCCTGCTCGCCTTGCGCATGGCCCTGGTCACGCTGGAGACGGCGCGCTGGCTGTGGCCGGTGGACCTGGCGCTGGCGGCCTTCTTCGCCGGTCACTGGATCGCCTGGCAGCCGTGGAAGGCGCGGCGTCCGGCCCTGCTGACCGTGCTGTATGCAGCCTTCGCCTGGCTGCCGCTGGCCTTTGTCCTGTTCGCCGTGCAGGACATGGCGTTGTGGTGGAACGGCAGCGCGGTGCTGGGCCGCGCGCCGCAGCACGCGCTCACCGTCGGCTATTTCGGTTCGATGCTGGTGGCCATGGTGACGCGGGTGACGCAGGGCCACTCGGGCCGTCCGCTGGTGCTGGGCCGCGTGCCCGCGCTGTGCTTCCTCGCCGTGCAGTTCGTGGCGGTGATGCGCATCGCCAGCGAGTTCACGCGCGACCAGGCCTTCTGGCTGGCGCTCACCGCCTGCGCCTGGCTGCTGGCCTTCCTGCCCTGGGTGCTGCGTTCGCTGTGGATCTACGCCACGCCGCGCGCCGACGGCGCGCCCGGCTAGGTCGGCGCAATGATCGAGTTCTACCCGCAGATCCGCTTCGTGCACATCGCCTGCGTGATCGCCTCGGGCCTGCTGTTCGCCCTGCGCGGCACGCTGATGCTGGCCGGCGTGCGCGGCTACAACCACATCGCCCTGCGCGCGCTCTCCTGGAGCATCGACACCACCCTGCTCACCGCGGCGCTGATGCTGGCGACCATCCTGCACCAGTACCCCTTCGTGCACGCCTGGCTCACGGTCAAGGTGCTGCTGCTGGTGGGCTACATCGGTCTCGGCACGCTGGCGCTGAAGCGCGGCCGCACGCGCGGACAGCGCGCGCTGTGGTTCGTCGCGGCGCTCGCCGTGTATCTCGCCATCGTCTCGGTCGCCCGCGCGCACCATCCGCTGGGCTTCCTGCACACCCTCCTGGCCGGCTGAACACGCATGGACCTGCCCGCCGCTCCCGCGCACGATGCCCTGCTCGACGCCTGTTTCCTCGGCCCCTACGGCGAGAACGACGCCCTGCTGGAAAAGCTCGTGGTGGAATTCCTGCGCGACCACGTCTACTGGCGGCGCAATTTCCATCCGGAGGATCCGCCGGCGATCTCCACGCGCGCGGCGCAGCAGCCCGAATACCAGGCCTTCGAGGCGCGCCTGCGACGCGAGTTGCACCAGCTCTCGGCGGCGCTGAAGAAGTCCGTGCCCTTCCACAGCCCGCGCTACCTCGGCCACATGGTGTCCGACCTGCTCCTGCCGGGGCTGGCGGCGCAGATGCTGACCTTGCCCTACAACCCGAACAACGTCAGCGAGGAAGCCGCGCCGGTCACGGTCGACCTGGAGGTCGACGTGGGCCTGCAGCTGGCGCGCATGCTGGGCTTTCCCAGCGATCCCGCCCAGCCGGACTGCGCCGCGGGGCACCTCACCTCGGGCGGCACCGTGGCCAACCTGCAGGCGCTGCGCCTGGCGTTGGCGCTGAAGGCCTTTCCGCTGGCGCTGCGCGCGGCCCGGGTGCCCGATCTGGCCCTGCCCGAGGACGACTGGAGTGCCTTCAATCTGGCGCCCGCCGCTGGCATCGCCCTGGCCGAGGCCTGGCAGGCCTGGCTCGCCGCGCAGCCGCCGGCGCAGCGCGCGCACTGGCGCGCGCGCGTGCAGGCCGAGCGCATCGAGCAACGCGGTGTCGCCGCTTTCTTCGCCGCGCATGCGCCGCTGCGTGCGCCGCAGGTGCTGGCGTCGATCACGGCGCACTACTCCTGGAGCAAGGGCGTGAAGCTCCTCGGCCTGGGCCGCGACAGCCTGCAGCTCCTGCCCGAGCACGGCATGCGCCTGGACCTGGACGCGCTCGACGCCACCCTGACCCGCTGTGCGCGCGAGCGCCAGCCGGTGCTGCTCGCCGTGGGAGTGCTCGGCACCACCGAGTTCGGCACCATCGATCCCATCGACGGCCTCGTGGCTGCGCGCGGACGCGCCGCGGAGCAGGGCCTGGGCTTCGCCGTGCACGTGGATGCCGCCTGGGGCGGCTACCTCGCCACCCTGTTCCGCAACGAGGACGGCAGCCTGCGCCGGCACGAGGCCGTGCGCACCGGCTTCGCCCACTTCCCCTCGCGCGAGGTGCACGCGGCCTTCGCCGCCCTCGGCCAGACCGACTCGGTCACAGTCGACCCGCACAAGCTCGGCTACCTGCCCTACGGCGCGGGCGCCTTCGTCTGCCGCGACCACCGCGCCCTGGCCCTGCTGGCCGAAGAGGCCGACTACGTCTTCCACGGCCACGGTGCGGACGACTACC
>DAOOVM010000285.1:0-3833 GCA_035370085.1 Rhodanobacteraceae bacterium
GCGAGACCACGAAGTCTTCCACGCCGTGTCCCGGGGCCGTGTGGACGGCGCCGGTGCCATCCTCGGCGGAAACGTGGTCGCCCACCAGCAGGGGAATCTCGCGCGTGGCGTAGAAAGGATGGCGCAGCCGCAGATGCTCCAGTGCCAGCCCCTTGGCGTGACCGAGACGGGACACGGCGGTGAGGCCGTAGCGCGCCAGCGCCTTGTCCGCCAAGGCCGCGGCCAGCACCAGCAGAACGCGTCGTCCGGCGCGCGTCGGCCCTTCGACCAGGACGTACTCCAGTTCTGGGCCCAGGCTCACGGCCAGACTCGCCGGCAGCGTCCAGGGCGTGGTGGTCCAGATCGGCACGGCGACGATCGTGTCGGCATCGATGCCCACGCCGAATTTCGCCGCCAGCGCCACGGGATCCAGGGCATCGTAGGCCACGTCGATGGCCGGCGAGGTCTTGTCCTGGTATTCGATCTCCGCCTCGGCCAGGGCCGAGCCGCAGTCAAAGCACCAGTGCACCGGCTTGAAGCCGCGCGTGATGTGGCCGTTGGCGTAGATCTGCGCCAGGGCCCGCAGCATGTCGGCCTCGAAGCGGGCGTCCATGGTGCGATAGGGGTTGTCCCAGTCGCCCAGCACGCCCAGGCGCTTGAAGTCGGCGCGCTGCAGGTCGATCTGGCGGGCGGCGTACTCGCGGCACTTCTGCCGAAACGTCGCCGCATCGACCTTCTGGCCGACCTTGCCCACCTGCTTTTCCACCGCGATCTCGATCGGCAGGCCGTGGCAGTCCCAGCCGGGCACGTAGGGCGCGCGGCAGCCGTCCATGAGCTTGGACTTGACCACGATGTCCTTGAGGATCTTGTTCAGCGCGTGGCCGAGGTGGATCACGCCGTTGGCGTAGGGCGGCCCGTCGTGCAGCACGAACACCCGGGCGCGCCCTGCCGTCTTGTCCTGGATGGCGTGGTAGCGCCGCTGCGCCTCCCATTGGGCCAGCATGGCCGGCTCGCGCTTGGCGAGGTCGGCCTTCATGACGAAATCGGTCCTGGGCAGGTTGATGGTGTTCTTGTAGTCGTGGCTCACGTTTCAGACTCCGGCCGCCGCAGCTGCGGGCAGGCCCAGGATGCGCCGCGCCTGGGCGGCATCGCGATCGATCTGGCGCACCATGGCGTCCAGGTCGGCAAACTTCTGCTCGTCACGCAACTTGGCGACGAATTCCACATGGATTCGACGGCCGTAGAGATCGCCGTCGAAATCGAACAGATGCGCCTCCAGCAGCGGCTCCCCACCATTCACCGTGGGCCGCACGCCCAGGCTGGCGACACCGGGCAGGGCGATGTCGGCGCCCTCGCCACGGGCCGCGCACGCCGGGCCGCGATGCAGCGCGCCGCGTACGCGCACGGCGAAGATGCCCTGCAGCGGCGCCACGCGGCGCCCCAGGCGCAGGTTGGCCGTGGGATAGCCCAGGCGCCGACCGAGCTGTTGCCCGCGCACCACGTGGCCGCCAATGGCGAAGGCGCGCCCCAGCAGGGGCGCCGCCGCGGCGAACTCGCCGGCCGCGAGCAGGGCGCGGATGCGCGTGCTCGAGACCCGCACTCCGTCGCTCGCCACGGTCGCCGCCTCGGCCACGCCGAAGCCCAGCGTTGCCCCGGCCTCGCGCAGCAGGACGAGGTCGCCGCGACGTCGGTGGCCGAAGCGGAAATCTTCCCCGACCCAGACTTCGCGTGCTGCCACGCGCTGCACCAGCACGCGGCGGATGAAGTCCTCGGCTTCCATCGCCGCCAGGGCGGCATCGAAACGCAGCGACAGCACGGCGTCCGCGCCGGCGCGCCGCAGCAAGGCCACCTTCTCGCCCGCCCCCGCCAGGCGCGGCACGCCCGCGTGGGTGAAGAACTCGCGCGGTATGGGCTCGAAGGTGATCGCCACGGCGGCGAGTCCCAGCGCCGCAGCGCGCTCGCGCACCCGCGCCAGCACGGCCCGGTGGCCCGCGTGCACGCCGTCGAACGCCCCGATGCAGACCACGCTGCCCCGCGGCGCCAGGCAGGGACCGGCGACGTCACGATGAAAACCTTGCATCCGCCGGAGTATATCGGTTGCGCTGCGACGCACAACGCAACGCTGGCTACACCCCGCGCAGATCGCGCAGACGAAAGCCCAGCGCGAACAGCGCAACCGCGTACGCGGTCGCCCCCGCCGCTACCAGCGCGGCGAGGCGCGCCACGCGCAGGCCGGATGCCGCGGCCGTCCAGTCCGGCCACAGGCCCAGCCCGGCCCACAGCACAGCGACCATCACCGCGCAGGCGCCGATCAGGCGCAGCGCATGGCGCCCCCAGCCCGGCTCGCGCCGGTACACGCCGGCCTGCCGCAACCAGCGCCAGAGCAGGGCGAGATTGAGCCAGCTTGCCGCGGCGCTGGCCGCCCCCAGGGCTACATGCAAGCCCGGCAGGCGGGCAATTCCCTGCAGCCAGCCGAGCGCGCGCTGTTCCGGCGTGGCCCAGGCGAGGAACAGCAGCGCCACGAACAGCAGGTTGAGACCCATGTTCACCACCAGGGCCACCACGCCGGCGCGCACCGGGGTGCGCGTGTCCTGGCGCGCATAGAACGCCGGCAGCACCACTTTGACCAGGGCAAAGGCCGGCAGCCCCAGGCTCAGCGCGGTGATCGACAGCGCCGCCATGTGCGTATCGAAGGCGCTGAAGCGCCCGTGCTGGAATAGCGTGGCGACCATCGGCTCGGCCAGCAGCAGCAGGGCCAGCATGGCCGGCACGGCGATGAGCAGGGTCGTGCGCAGCCCCCAGTCGAGCGCGCGCGAGAACCCGGCGTGGTCAGTGGTGACGTGGTGCCGCGAGAGCGAGGGCAGGATTACCGTGCCCAGGGCCACGCCGAATACACCCAGCGGCAGTTCGAGGAATCGATCGGCCTGCGACAGCCAGGTCTGCGAGCCGGCGTACAGCAGCGAGGCGATCACCGTGTCCAGCAGCAGGTTGATCTGCGCCACCGACGAGCCGAACAGGGTCGGCAGCATCAGGCGCAAGACCCGGCGCACCTCGGGGTGGCTCCAGCCCCAGCGCGGCAACACCAGCAGGTCGAGGCGGGCCAGCGCCGGCAGCTGGAACAGCAGCTGCAGCACGCCCGCCGCGAGAATGGCCCAGCCCAGGGCGAGGATCGGCACGGCCAGGCGCGGTGCCAGCCACAGTGCTCCGGCGATCATGCACAGATTGAGGATCACCGGCGTCAACGCCGGCAGGGCGAAACGATGGAAGCTGTTGAGCGCGCCACCGGCGAGCGCCGTCAGCGACACGAACAGCAGGAACGGAAACGTCAGCCGCAGCAGGTGCGCGGTCAGACCGAACTTCGCCGCATCGTCCAGTGCGCCGGGCGAAAACAGCGCGGTCACCTGCGGCGCGAACAGCACGCCGAGGGCCGTGACCAGCAGCAGGATGCCGCCAAGCGTGCCCGCCACCCGCGCCATCAGCTCGCGCAGTTCGGCGTGGGGGCGGGTTTCCTTGACCTCCGTGAAGACCGGCACGAAGGCCGTGGAGAACGACCCCTCGGCGAACAGGCGACGCAGGAAGTTGGGAATGCGGAACGCCACCCAGAAGGCGTCCGTCGCCGCGTTGGCACCGAAGGCGGCGTTGATTGCCATGTCGCGCGCCAGACCCAGCACGCGCGACACCATGGTCATGCTGGAGAAGGACAGCAGGCCGCGCAGCAGACTCGGGGCCTTCATGCACCGCCCCCGGCCAAGTTGACGTCGCCGCCCTGCATCCCTAGAATTACGCGCCTTTTTACAAGCCCCGAAACCGGAGTTCTCCCTTGGCCAACATCAAGTCCGCAAAGAAGCGCGCGA
>DAOOVM010000286.1:0-3795 GCA_035370085.1 Rhodanobacteraceae bacterium
ACCGAGGTAAGTTTCCTGTAGCGCGTCGACATCCATGGATGCGAGCGCCTTCGCGCCTGCCACCGAGAGCAGCGCGCCACCGAAGCGCGTGAGTTCCCGATGCAGGGTGCGCCGCGCAAGTTTCTTGCGCACTTTTCCGCCGTGCCTCAGACGGTGCAAGACGAACCCGGCCAGCAGCGCCAGGTTCGTTTTCGCACCACATTTTCCGAGCAAGCCGGCAAGGCGCCTCTGGAGTTTTCCGCGCCATCCGTGATGGCCGTCAGACGCATCATCCAATGATGAATCCGCCGCATCCGGGTTCAGCATCGATGTCAGCGCGCCGTACTCGCTTCTGTCTCCACCGCCTGTCGTGCGCGACAGAGCGACCTCCTCGACAGTTTCGAGGCTGGCGGAACGGTTCTCGGCTTGCGGTGATTCGACCACACCACGGGTGCGAACCGGCCAGTTGTCGTCGCGCGCAAGCGCCCGATCGACGGATGTCGCCGCCAACGTGACCTGCCCGAGCATCAGGAGGCGTTCCTGCCCCGAAAGCTCCAGGCGCCCGGCGGCTTGCAGCAGGTGGACCAACTGCTTAAACAGCGTTTCCGTGTTTTCCGCGAGAACAAACGGCAAGTCTAGGCGACTGCGAATCCACGTCGACAATAGCTCGTCATCGGGTACACGGGCCGACTTCGCGTTGAGGCCACGCATTGCCACAGCGAGCGCCGGCACACCGCCAAGCACCAGCGATGACCAACGCTCCTCGATCTTCGCGGGAATTCGGAGGCAATCTCCCGAGCGCTGGGAACGACTTGCCTTTGCCGCACCTGCCAAGGCTGCTTTCGCGTGAGCCAGATGCCGATACGGCGAAAACGCCAGAACCATGAGCAGCGCCAGTGGCCCCTGGTCATGAGCTCGGCCCATGTGTGCTCGCGCCAACATGGCGCGCCGCAGTGCCTCGACCTGACGCACAGCCATCCCCAGCCCCCGCAGAACGGGCGAGGGTTCCGCCGTGACACTCAAGAAGGGACGACTCGGCAATGGCCCGCTGACCAAATTCGCCGATCGTGCGGCGCGGATCAGGCCATAGAGAAGGATGCGCGCAACGATCAACTCCAGCGCATCGCTAACGTCGCCTGCAGATCGCACGCGCTCGCAAATGAGAGCGTGGTGGTCGGGCGTTATGACGACTGGCGAAGCGAGCTTCCTGCCTTCCGCGCCGCATAGTTTCCGACTTTCCACATCAAGGCGCAGGGCTGGAAAGAACTCGCGGAACGCGCCAGCAAGGCGAGGCAAGACCAGTTCCATCACGGCCTTTCGGCGCTGACGTAGTTGTTCGCGAATGCGACGGACGTTGTCCTGATGTTCATCCGCATGCGCGCGAGCTTCTTCCGCCCAGTCCTTGATTGGCCGTTCGGGCACGCCTTCCCATCGCCACGCAGGGGTACGCTGTGTGGCTGGATACCATCCGTCATACACCATCACTTCGTCGAGCACCGAACCCAGGCGTTCCGCGAAGTTGCGTGGGCTATACGGTGCAAGATCAGCCGTAGCGTGCGCCGGCGTGACCACCCATCCCATCTGGGCGTGGCGAAGCTCCGGATCTACGCTGCGCTCCTGCAGGGCCTGATTCAAGCGGTGCCGGTAGTGGTTTGCCAGCGACTGCCATGAGTCCGGCATGGATGCTTTCAGGATGGCCGCTGTCAGCCGCTCGGCACCATTGCGTCCTGGCACGCTGAAAAGCGGGGCTTCGCTGCAGAGGATTGCCGTGGCTAAAGGGGCGTCGTCGCCGCCGCTGGCGGAAATGTCGACCAGACGATCAAGATAGCCCCGGAGATCGGCGACCCAACGTCGACCGGTGGCAGCGACACGCGTCGAACGCAACGCATCGGCCTGTTTGTCGCGCAGGATGATCAGCCCGTATTCGGGAACAACTTGGTCTAGGTCCAGATCGCCAAGTTCGTTGGTCGGTCGGTGTCCCGTGACCGCAACGAGCGCCGCGGCAAGGAAATTGCGGTGCGCAATCCATTCTTCGCGCTCCCGGCCTTCCTTCCTGTGGCTGGCCGAGCGCAAGGCTCGGCGCAGGCTTGCGGGCCACAGCCTTGCGGAAGCATCCGTCGGTGTCAGACGCGATCCGATTCGGCGATTGTCTCCCCGCATCCAGGGTACGGCCTCGCCGAACCAGCGCTTCTGGATGCCTGCCACTTCGATTGCCAGGTCATCCACCTTGACCGAGCAGTAATAGCAAGGTGCCAGTGACATGGAAAAGCTGTCGCCCAGCACCAGTTGCGCAACCTCTGGACCGAATCGCTGTGCGATCTCGGCAGCCAGCGCCAGACGAAGTGGACCGGCGCCGATTCCGAGATCGGGAGCGAGGGATGCCAACACATCCCGCAGTCGATACGGCACTGCATGGGAGTCGGCCAACCGTGGCAGAACTCGCTCACCACGCACTGGCGCGGCTTCTTGCACAAGATCTCGAAGCAGGAGATGAAGCGTCGGCGGGATCGGCAACGGGATCACGTCGGCGGCAGGGAAGAGATGCTCGGCCAACTCCGGGCCAGGTGAGACCGCGTGGGGCGGTCTCTGGAGGGGCAGATACAGCACGGGGCGATCTGGATGAACGGTCGGTGTCCTGCCGCCGGAATCCTCGCCCCACACGACATCCGGAAGATCGATTTCTCGAATACCCGACGCAGCAAACAATGCCAATGCAAGGACCTGCTCGGCTGCTGCCATATCCTTGCAATGCAACATCGCCTTGGCCCGAGCTAAGCAGGCAGTCATCGTGCGGGCGATCAGGACATCAGGAACGCGGAGGGACGGGGGCGACAGGAGGTCACCTTGGCTTGCGCGCAACAAGCCTTCCAGTCTCGCGCGACGAAGTCTCGATCCTGGCGGGGACTCAGCCTCGTCCGCCGTTGCGCCGTCGACGACTAGGTTAATCAGCTCGGTAGCGTCGTCCGGGTCCACGGGGCCGGCAATACCCACCGGCAGAACAGGCGTATCCAACTGCGGTGCCAGTCGTGGCTCCAACCTTCGCCGCAGACGACCAGGGGAGGCCAGCCATCGTGTCAGCTGTCCTCTCAGCCAGCTACGCCATAGATGGTCGAAGCGTGGATGTACGAGCTTGCCGTTGTCGGTTAGCTGGCGCTCAATCCGGCCGACCATGTCCAAGATCGATTCGGATCCAGCCACAACCACAAGAAGGAGTGACGCCTTCTCGTGGCCCCTGTTTCTCCGATGCTCAAAGTCGCCGCGAAGGATGGATGCCAGAGTTCGTATGTTCGATTGATTTGATCTATCGGAACCGATCTGTTCGATAGCCAAATTAACCAAGATCGAAGTGAGCCGGGATATCGCCGGCGGCTGCCACGACCCCACAAACTGGATCAGGGTGGTGGCTACCGGGTTGTTTTCGTGGGCCCCCGTTGGGGCGGCCGCTGTGCGCCAAGACGCCACCTCGGCACCGTCGGTGGAACGCCGCGCATCCAGCTCACGGACGTGGCGCGCTAGGAAATCATCTAGTGGCGAGAGGATCGAGCGATCCGCTGGGGAACAGTCGTTCCAGATCGTATCCAGCGCGCGAACCACCGTTCGGGCCCACGCCCCCGGAACCGGCCTCCCGTCCAAGCGTTGCAGAATGTCGAGCCGGATCGGATTGGCGACTTCCATGACCCGAGGATAGTGCTTGGGTCATGACCACCTCAACGTCTGTGACACGCATCTAACAACATTGATCGACCTCAGTTGATCTCATGTCCAAACAGAAAGAGACTGCGGGCAAATTTGGTTAGATCGTCTTACGATTAATTT
>DAOOVM010000287.1:0-3792 GCA_035370085.1 Rhodanobacteraceae bacterium
TGCCTTCCCGGCGGGTGCGTACCAGCGCGAACATCCAGTCGGCGTACTGGGCGTAGGAGGTCCAGATCTTGGAGCCGTTCACCACGTAGTCGTCGCCGTCGCGCTGCGCGCGCGTGGCCAGACTGGCGAGGTCCGAGCCGGCATTCGGCTCCGAATAGCCCTGGCACCACCACTGGCGCCCGGAGGCGATGGCGGGCAGAAAACGCTGCTGTTGTTCGGGGCTGCCGTGGCGCATCAGCACCGGGCCGATCATGTCGAAGGTGATGGCGTTCAGCTCGGGAGCGTCGCCCAGCGCCATCGCCTCGTCGAAGACCATCTGCTGGCGCACGCTCCAGCCGCGTCCGCCCCATGGTTCCGGCCAGTGGGGCACCAGCAGCCCCTCGGCCGCCAGCACCTCGTGCCAGCCGGTCAATTGCTCCCGCGTGGGCTGCTGGCCCTGGCGCACGGTCTGTCGCAGCCCGGCAGGCAGGCGTTCGCGCACGAAGCGGTCAATGTCCTGGCGAAAGTGCGCCAGGTCGGGGGTATCGCTCATGGGCAGGCTCTCAAGCAGGCAGGCGGTGGCGCAGCGCGCGCCGGGCGATGGCCGAGCGGTGGACTTCGGAAGCCCCGTCATAGATGCGGAAGGGCCGCAGCATGCGCAGGATCATGGACACGGGCACATCCTCGGACACGCCCAGCGCGCCGCAGATCTGCACCGCCGAGTCGGCCGCCCTGTAGACCGCCTCGGCCACGAAGACCTTGGCCATGGAGGAATGGTGGCGGATGGACTCGCCGGCGTCGAGCCGGCGCGCCACGTCCAGCGTCATCATGCGCGCGGCGTAGAGTTGAATGTGCGCGTCCGCGATCATGGCTTGAACCATCTGGTGTTCGGCCAGTTTGGCGCCTTGCGATTCCCGCTGCAAGGCGTAGTCCTGGGCGATTGCCATGGCGCGCGAGGCCAGCCCGATGAAGCGCATGCAGTGGAACAGGCGGGCGCCTTCCAGCCGCAGTTGCGAATGCGCCAGGCCCTGTCCCTCTTCGCCGACCAGCGCGTCGGCGCCCACCCGGCAGCCGTCCAGCCGAATCTCGGCGTGACCGCCCGTGTCAAACGGCTCCATGGTTGGAATGTCGCGCACGATCTCGAAGCCGGGCGTGCCGGCGTCCACCAGGAACCACGAAGGCCCGTGTTCGGTGCGCGCCACCACGATGGCGAAGTCCGCCCGCATGGCGCCCGAAATGAACCACTTGTGGCCGTCGATCACCCAGCCGTTTCCGTCACGACGCGCCCGGGTGCTCAGCATGCGCGGATCGGAGCCGGCACCGGGGGCGGGTTCGGTCATGGCAAAGCAGGACTTGCGCTCACCGCGCATCAGGGGTTCCAGGTAGCGCTGGCGCTGTGCGGGACTGGCCAGTGCGTCCAGGGCGAACACGTCCGGCTGTGTGGGAGGAGCGCAGCCCAGCGCTTGCGGGCCCAGAAAACTGCGGCCGGCCTGCTCCAGGTAGGCGCAGCATTCGGTCCAGCTGAGTGCCAGGCCGCCGTCTTCCACGCGAGCGCGCGGCGCGCCCAGTCCGCGTGCGCGAGCCAGGGCGTTCAGCTCGCTGGCCATGCATGTCACCGCGTCGCTGTCATGCGCGGTCTTCAGGTCTTCGCGCGGAATCACCTCGGCGTCGATGAACTCGCGCAGGGTGTCGATCAGCGCGGTGTATTCCGCTTCAGGGCGAGTCTTCATGGAAGGTCGATCAGTTGGTCTTGATCAACTTGACGGCATCTGCCCATTGCTTGGCGTTGTTGCTCAGGAACTGGGTGAAGTCCGCCGTGCCCATGTATGCCACTTCGCCACCCGCTGCTTCCAGGCGCGTTTTCACCTCCGGCATGGCGGTCGCGGCTTTCATCGCTTCGCTCAGTATCCGGATGATTTCGGGCGGAGTTCCTGCGGGAGCGTGCAGGCCATACCACGAATTGACCGTGGCCGAGGGGAAGCCGGCCTCGCCGATGGTTGGCACGCCCGGCAGTTGGGATGAGCGCTGATCGCTTGCGTTGGCCAGTGCGCGCAGCCGGTCTCCCTTGATCTGTGGGAAGCCCACTGTCGATGGCAGGACGCCAAGCGCAACCCTCCCGTTGATCAGATCGGGCACGGCCGGTGGCGCGCCCTTGTACATCACCGGCTCCAGCTTGATGCCGGCCGCAACGCGGAAGAGTTCCGTTGCCATTGTTTGCGGGGCGCCATCTCCGCCGTTCGCATACTGCAGGGGAGGGCTGGCCTTCTTGGCGTAATCCACGAATTCCTTGAGGGTTCTTGCCGGTGAGTTGTTGGGAACGACGAAATAGCTGGGGGACAGAGCGAAGCGGCCGACAGGCGTGAACTGCTTGATCGACCATCGCAGGTGGCTTTCCAGCAGTGGTTGCGTGAACAGGAAGGAAGCCGATACCAGCAATGTGTAGCCATCGGGCTCTGCCCGAGCCACGGCTTCGGCCGCGATGCTTCCGCTGGCGCCAGGGCGTGGCTCGACGATGATGGGTTGCTTGAGAAACTGCGCCATCGATTCCGTGACCGCGCGTGTCTGCACGTCGACCACGCCGCCTGCGGCATAGGGAACGATGACCCTGATGGGTTTGACTGGATAGGGGTCTGCGGCCAGCGCGGGCACGGCGAGGCCCGTGCAAAGGACCGATGCCAGGATGGTGCGGATGATGGAACGGTGCTTCATGACAGATCTCCTGAGAGGATGGATGCGGGCACAGCGATTTGACCTGTCATGATAGGTTCGAATCGGATCGGGCGCAATAGCTGTTATGACAGGTGATGGATATACTGAAATGCCTTCCCTGAGTTTTTTGCCATGAACCGCGCCGTACCTGTCTTGTCTTCCGCCGCACCGGCCCCCACCGACAAGCCCGTCACGACCAAGCCCCAGCCGCGACGGCCTGTGGCGCTGCCGCGCTTTGCCCAGATCAAGGCGCGATTGCGCCAAGATATCCTGGACAAGCGGTTGCTGGCCGACCAGAAGCTCCCGTCCGAGGCCAGGCTGCAGCAGATCTTTGGCGTCAGCCGGATCACCGTGCGCCAGGCCTTGGCTGAGCTGCAGGCCGACGGCCTGATCCACACCATCAATGGAAAAGGCAGCTTCGTCACCCGGCCGGCGGGGGCGCCGCGCCTGGGCATGCTGGCTGGATTCAATGACCTGGTTCGATCGCACGGGCGCGTGCCCAGCGGCCGGCTGTTGAGTGCGCGAAGCTGTCCGGTGCCTGCGCGCGTGGCGCAGGCCTTGCGTCTGGAGCGTGGCGCGCTCGTGTCCGAGGTTCGCGCATTGCGCCTGATCGACGACGTGCCGGCATCGATCGTGCATGCCTACTACGAACCGACCCAAGGCCGAGAGCTGCTGGCGCGGCGCATTCACGAGGAGGACGCCATGACTCTGCTGGAGGATGCATTGGACATGCGCCTCGATCACACCCAGATCACGGCGACCGCCGTGCGGGCCGGACGTGCGCGCGGAGCCTTGCTGGGGGTGGGCAGTGATGCGCCGCTGCTGCAGATGCGCTTCGTGCCCTATGACATCACGGGGATGCCGCTTCTGTATTCAGACGTTTACTTTCGCCCCGATCAGTTCAGCTACCGGGCCGTGATACGGCGTTGAGCCGATGGATCACCAGCGATCGCCGCCGTCCACGCGCCGCAGCACGAAGGGGCTTTTCAGCGCCGGCTGGCCGGCCTTCGGCACCTGCTCCCAGGTGCCGCGGATCTCGCGGCCGCAGCGGGCCGGCACCAGCTGGCCGGTCCAGAAGGCGTACAGGCTCTTGCCGTCGCGCGA
>DAOOVM010000288.1:0-2135 GCA_035370085.1 Rhodanobacteraceae bacterium
GGCCGGCATGCCGCACCTCCCTGTGCGTCCGCCGAATCCCGCTCCTGCAGATTCGGCATGCCGCACCTCCCTGTGCGTCAGAACTGATACAGGGCGGTGGCGGTGACCTGGCGCGGGGCGCCGTAGAAACCGGTGAGGATGCCCAGGGCCGGGATGTTGTAGCCGGTGGTGCGGTACTCGCGGTTGGTGAGGTTGCTGCCGTTGAGGGCGAAGCTCCAGGGGCCGTCGATGTCCCAGATCAGGCTGGCGTCGAGCAGGGCGTATTCGTTCTGCATGATGGCCGGCGAGAGATCGGTGGTGGGGTACACCTTGGTCTGGTAGCGGCCGCCGATGCGCGCGGTGAAATCGCCGCCGCCCAGGCGCGTGTCGTACTGCAGGTTCAGGCCGGCCTGGAAGGCAGGCGCGTTGGTGAAGCGCTTCTTGGCGGCCACGTTGACGCCGGCATCGATGTACTCGTCGTACTTGGGATTGAGCACGGCGATGTTGCCGTTGATCGTCCAGTGCTCGGCCGGCTTGAAGGCTGCTTCGACCTCGGCGCCGCTGACGTGCGCCTTGCCGGCGTTGGTGAAGTCGCCGAAGAAACCGGGCTGGCCGTTGGGCATGGTGTAGGAGGTGAACACCGACAGCTGCACGTCCTTGTAGCGGTTGTAGAACAGCGCCGTGTTGAGGAACAGACGCTCGTCCAGGAAGCTCATCTTGCTGCCGATTTCGTAGGCGTCGACCGACTCGTCCTTGAAGGGCTTGGCCGAGGCCGGCACGGCGGCGGCGTTGGCGCGGATGTTGAAGCCACCGGACTTGAAGCCGCGCGAGGCCGAGGCGTACAGCAGCACGCTGGGGTTCAGGCGGTAGTCGAGCGAGAGGCGCGGCGAGACGTTGTTGGCCGTCACCGAGTCGGTGAAGTCGGCGGCGACGCCGGTGACCGTGGTGAAGGTGGCGTCGCTATAGGACAGGTTCAGCACGTCCGCGGTCTTCTTCTCGTGCGTGTAGCGCAGACCGGCGGAGAGGGACAGCGCTTCGGAGAGGTCCCAGGTGCCGTCGCCGTAGACGGCGAAGCTGTCGGTATCGACCGTGCCGCCGGTGTCGCCGAAGATGGCGTTGAGGAAGTTGTTCTTCACGCGGCCTGACGCACTGCCGCGGAAGTAGTACAGGCCGGCCACGCCGTGGAAGGATCCGGCGGCGTCGAAATTGGCCTGCAGTTCCTGGCTGAACTGGTGGTCCTTGTAGGTGGCCGACACGTCGGTGATCTTGTTCGGCAGAGTGTCGAAGTCGATGTTGGTGTCGGTATCGCCGCGGCGCCAGGCGGTGACCGACTTGAAGCTCCAGTCGCCACCCGGCAGGAAGTTCATCACCAGGGAGGAGCCGCGCAGGTCGGTGGCATTGACGTTCGGCATGCCGTTCTGCACGTCGAAGTCGCTGCGGTTGGGTGGGGTCTTGGCCGCATCGAAGGGATTGAGAGCGAGGCGCTTGGCGCCGCGCACGTTGGAATCGTCGTTCATCGCGTCAAGCGAGAGCTGCGCATTGAACTGCGCGCTGGGGAAGTAACCAACACTGGCGCGCACGGCCCGCGTGTCCTTGTCGCTCACGTCCTCGCCGGTGAGGAGGTTCTGGCCGAAGCCGTCGTGGGTGAGATAGGCGCCGGCGACGCGCGCGCGCCATACGCCGTCCGTGCTGGCGCCGCCGATGCCGGCCTTGACGTCGCGTTCGCTGTAGTTGCCCAGGGTGACCGAGGCGTAGCCCTCGGTGTCCACGGGCAGGGGCTTGGAGATGTACTTGATCGCGCCGCCGATGGTGTTCTTGCCGTACAGCGTGCCCTGCGGACCGCGCAGCACTTCCACGCGCTCCACGTCGAACACGTCGAGCAGGGCGCCCTGCGGACGAGCGATGTAGACGTCGTCGAGGTAGATGCCCACGCCGGGATCGAAGCCCCACAGCGGATCGGCCTGGCCAATGCCGCGAATATAGGCGGTGAGCGTGGAGTTGGAGCCGCGCGCGGCGTAGATGGTGAGGTTCGGCACCTTGCCCTGCAGGTCGCCGATGTCGCGAACGTTGAGCTTCTCCAGCGCGCCCTCGGTGAAGGCGCTGACGGAGATCGGCACGTCCTGCAGCGTCTCCTCGCGCTTGCGCGCGGTGACGGT
>DAOOVM010000288.1:2235-3753 GCA_035370085.1 Rhodanobacteraceae bacterium
GGCCTGCTGATCGTGCTGGCCATGCGCGGGGTGAACCTGTTCGTGGCCACGCCGCTGTGCGCCGCCCTGGTGGCGCTGACCAGCGGCATGCCGCTGCTGCCGCTGTCCGACGCCACGCCGCCGACCGATCTCGTCGGCACCTACATGCAGGGCTTCAGCGGCTTCATCGCCAGCTGGTTCTTCATGTTCCTGTTCGGCAGCCTGTTCGGAAAGCTCATGGAAGACTGCGGCGCCGCCGAGAGCGTGGCGCGCTGGGTCATTGCGCGCATCGGCGCGCATCACGCGGCGCTGGCCATCGTCATCGCCTGCGTGCTGCTCACTTACGGCGGCGTGAGCCTGTTCGTGGTGGCGTTCTCGGTGTACCCCACCGCGCTCAGCCTGTTCCGCGCCGCCGACCTGCCGCGGCGCTTCATTCCCGCGGCGCTGGGTTTCGGCTCCATCACCATCACCATGACTGCCGCCGGCTCGCCGGAAATTCAGAACTGGATCCCGATCAAGTATCTGCACACCTCGCCCTGGGCCGGCTGGCAGGCCAGCCTGGTGGCGGCGCTGGTGATGGGCGTGCTCGGCCAGTGGTGGTTGAACCGCATGATTGCCGCGGCCAGGGCGCGCGGCGAGCGCTTCGAGGCGCGCGAAGGCGATCCGCGGCAGGAGCGCGAGGATCTGCCGCACCCGCTGCTGTCGCTGGTTCCGCTGGGCGTGGTGCTGGTGCTGTCCTTCCTGCTGCACGAGCGCCTGCACACCGCGGCGCTGATCGTTGCCCTGTTTGCTGGTTGCCTCACCACGGCCCTGGTGGGCCGGCGCCAGCTGCGTGCGCCGGGCAAGGCGCTGGCGGAAGGCTCCACCGGCGCGCTGGTGGCCATCGGCAACACCGCAGCGGTGGTGGGCTTCGGCGCCGTGGCCAAGGCGGCACCGGCCTTCGCCCTGACCGTGGACTGGATCACCCACCTGCCGGGTGGCGGCATCGTCAATGCGGCCATCGCCGTGAGCCTCATCGCCGCCATGACGGGCAGCGCCTCGGGCGGCCAGGCGATCGCCCTGCCCATTCTCGCGCCGCTCTACCTCGGCCAGGGCGTGGACGCCGCGCAACTGCATCGCAGCGTGGCGCTGGCCTCCGGCGCCCTCGACGCGATGCCGCACAATGGCTACATCGTCACCACCATCCGCGCCATCTGCGGCGAAACGCACAAGGCCGCCTACTGGCCCATGGCGGCGATGACCATGGCCGTGCCGACGCTGGGTCTGGTGATCTGCCTCGTGCTGTTTTCGCTGGGGTTCTGATCCGCCGGCGGCGCGTCGCGCGCTGAGCCGGCGCCACGCGGCGTCCTGGTTCGTCCGTTGCCGCGCGACGGCGCCCTCCGGCGCGACCGTGCTCAATGAGGCCACGCGCCCGCTGGCGGCGCGATCCAGCAGCCTGCGACCGGGCATGACTTCCGGCCGATCCTCTAGTGTTAACTGAACACTATGATGCAGTCGTGCCTATGACGAGCTGAGTGCCAGTGAGCGAGACGGACAGCC
>DAOOVM010000289.1:0-3735 GCA_035370085.1 Rhodanobacteraceae bacterium
CTTCAATTCCATCGAGCACTACGGTCTGGGCATCGAGCGCGCCGCCTTCACCAATGGCGCGCCCACCCACGCCTACGCGCAGCCCTTCGGCGCCGACCTGTTCCTGTCCGCAAACCCCGAGGACGTGGCGCACGCGCTGGCCGCGGGCGTGGCGGCGGCCACGATACTGCCGTCGCGGTCGCAGGACGCGCGCTCGGACGACGCGACGGGGCGCGAGCGGACGGCGCCGCACGGCGAGCAGCTGCGCATTGCCTTCGACGGCGATGCGGTGATCTTCGGCGACGAAGGTGAGCGCGTGTCGCAGGAGCAGGGCCTGGACGCCTTCCATCGTCACGAGGTGGAACACGCCGCGCGGCCGCTGGCCGGCGGACCGTTCCGCGGTTTCCTGCATGCCCTGCACCGCATCCAGTCGGCCTTTCCGCTGGAGGATTCGCCCCTGCGCACGGCCCTGGTCACGGCACGCTCGGCGCCGGCGCACAAGCGCGTGATCCTCACCCTGCGCGCCTGGGGCGTGCGCATCGACGAGGCGCTGTTCCTCGGCGGCCGCGACAAGGGGCCGTTCCTGGAGGCCTTCGGCGCCGACATCTTCTTCGACGATTCGCACAGCAACGTGGAATCGGCGCGCCGCCACGTCGCCACCGGCCACGTGCCGCACGGCGTGCGCAACCCGCAACGGAAGCCCGAATGAGCGACGCCATCGACGACTTCATCATCGTCACCGAAGTGGACCGTGGTCCGGCCTTCGCCGAGCCGATCTTCCAGCGCAAGTACAAGGCCAGCGTGCCGGACTTCGGCCACCACGTGGTGGCCTTCTGGAAACGCGGCGACGGCAGCTTCGTGCCGGCCAGCTACGTGCACTTCACCGACTGCGGCGACATCTACCTCGCTGGCGGCGCCGCGACCGACGGCAATGTGCTGCGCGCCATGGACGAGGCGCAGCGCCGCGCCCTGGAGGCGTACGGCGCGCTGATGCTGGCCACGCTGCGCTACGGTTTCGAGCGCTGGGGGCCGCACTGCGATGCCGTGTTCACCTGCTGCGGCGATGCGCGCGCGCTGGAGACCACGCCCAAGGTCGGCTTCGTCGACACCGGCGTGCCGCATCTTCTCGTGCGCTGGATGCGCGAGCCGACGCTGCGGCGCCGGCGCGAGCTGGTGGCCAAGGCCCGATCCTTCATGCCGTTCTGAAGCAACGGCCCCGCAGCGAATCGATGGAGCCCGCCCATGGCCGCGCCTGACGCCCCGGACTTCCTGGTGCTTGCCGAAGTGGACAATGCCGCCGCCATGGCGGGTCCGCTGTTCGAGCGCAAGTTCGGCCACCCCATGCCGGACTGGCCCAATGACGTGATCGCCTTCGTGCGGCGCGGCGACGGCAGCCTGTATCCCATGTCCTACGCCAAGTTCTTTCCGTTGGGCAGCGTCATGCTGGTCGGCGGCTGCTGCACCGACGGGCGCGCCTTCGATGGCCTGGATGCGGGGCAGCGTGCGCAGTTGCAGGGCGACCGCAGCGCCATGGTGCACCTGCTGCGCTACGGCTTCCGCCGCTTCGCCGACCGCTGCGATGCCTATTTCGGCTATTGCGGCGACGCACGCGCCTGGGCGGTGGACCTGGCCGCGGGTTTCGTCCCCACGGAACACGAGAAGCTGCTGGTGCACTGGCACAAGCCTCTCAATGCACAGACGCAGCGTGCCCTGGTGGCGATGGCGCACGCGCTGGGGCCGTTCTGAGGCTGCCGCGCGCCGGCGTCAGGCGCCGACGTCGCGTCGCAGGATGGCTTCCAGCTCCGCCGGCGACTTCCAGTGCCAGCCGCAGATGTAGCGCGGCAGGTTCCAGCGGTCCGCATCCGCCGTGACCGGCTCGGCGCCGTCGCCGAAGGCGGCGCACAGGCCGACCGCGGCGCCGCGCCGCGGCAGCCAGTCGCGGCGCAGGAAGTCGTTGACGTGGCCGAAGGGATAGCAGAACAAGCTGGGCCGGTGCGGCGCCAGCCGCTGCCCCAGCCAGGCCTGCGCCTGGGCGATCTCGTGTTCAGCCTGCGCTTCGTCCGCCACGGCGTGGAAGTCGCCGCGGACCAGGCCGTGGGGGCCTGGATCGGGCAGGCAGGGGTGATTGTGGTCCCAGCTGTGGTTCTCGATGGCCATCAGACCCGAGGCTTGCGCCGCGCGCCACCAGGCCTCGCTCATCCAGCCTCGACCGACCAGGCAGGTGCGGTCCATCTGTGCCCGCGCTGCCGGGTCGGCAATGACGAAGCTGGTGAGGTGCAGGCGCGGCTGCGCGTCGCGACCGTAGGCGGCGCAGAAGTCAAGCAGGGCGTTGTAGAAGCTGCGCTGGCGCCCGTGCGTCGGGTGGTCGAGGTCGTGATAGTCGAAATCGCTGCCGTCGTCGCAGCTCAGGGCCACGGCGCGGTTGATGTCGTGTGCGGCCAGTCCGAGCGCGTTCTCGACCACCTGCCACAGCGGCACGATGCGCAGGCCGAGACGCTGGATCAGGGCTAGATCGGCGGCGAAGGCGACGTGGTCGTTGCCGCGGTAGTCGTTACCGGCAATGTTGACGCCGTGGTAGGTCAGGACGGGAACACGCACGCGGGCAAGGCTCGGCGGACGGGGCGTACAGGGTAGCGCAACGGGTGCGCCAGCCGATCTTTCCCCGCGTCGGGGGTGGGCGCGAATTGGTACCACGGTTTGACGAAAAACCTTGGTGCCACCGGTTCCTTTGCGTGACCGTGACGAAGGCCGCGGCTACACTTCCGCGATTGCGTGCGCGCGCGGCAGCGCGTCTGCACCACGCCCTTCGTCCCGCATTCCGGAGCTCCGCCATGGCCGCCAGCAGCCTCAATCCCTACGACCTGTACGACGTCCGCTCCCTGCTCAGCGAGGAGGAGCAGATGGTGCAGGATTCGGTGGCGCGCTTCACCGACGAGCGCGTGCTGCCGATCATCGGCGAGTGCTTCGACAAGGGACGCTTCCCGCAGGAGCTGATCCCGGAAATGGCCGAACTGGGTCTGCTGGGTTCGTCCCTGCCCACCGAGTACGGCTGCGCCGGCATGAACGCGGTGAGCTACGGCCTGATCTGCCAGGAGCTGGAGCGCGGTGATTCGGGTATCCGCAGCTTCGCCTCGGTGCAGAGCTCGCTGTGCATGTACCCGATTTACGCCTACGGCAGCGAGGAGCAGCGCAAGCGCTGGCTGCCCGACATGGCCGCGGGCAAGGTCATCGGCTGCTTCGGCCTGACCGAGCCGCACGGCGGCTCCGATCCGGCCAACATGAAGACCCACGCCAAGCGCGGCGGCGGCGACTGGCTCATCAACGGCGCCAAGATGTGGATCACCAACGGCAACCTCGCCCACATCGCCATCGTGTGGGCGATGACCGAGGACGGCATCCAGGGCTTCCTGGTGGAGAAGGGCATGCCCGGTTTCGCCGCGCAGGAAATCCACAAGAAGATGAGCCTGCGCGCGTCGGTGACCTCGGGTCTGTTCTTCGACAACGTGCGCGTACCGGACGCCAACCGCCTGCCCAACGTCAAGGGCCTCAAGGGCCCGCTGGGCTGTCTCACCCAGGCGCGCTACGGCATCACCTGGGGGCCCATCGGCGCCGCCATCGCCTGCCTGAAGGAGGCGGTCGAGTACGCCAAGACGCGCGTGCTGTTCAACCGGCCCATCGCTGCCACGCAGAGTGTGCAGATGAAGCTGGCCGACATGGCGCGCCGCATCACCCAGGCGCAACTGCTGTCGCTGCAGC
>DAOOVM010000290.1:0-3734 GCA_035370085.1 Rhodanobacteraceae bacterium
ACTACGTCACGCGCAGCTGGCTGCCGCATCCGGGCAAGCGCGCCAACCTCGACGGACTGGCGCGGCATTTTTCCGAGTTCGACCTGATCGGCCTGCAGGAGAGCGATGCCGCCAGCCTGCGCTCGGGCTTCCTGCACCAGACGCGCTACCTGGCCGAAGCCGCGGGCATGCCCTACTGGAGCCACCAGGCCAACCGGCGCGTGTCGCGCCTGGCGCAGTCCGCCAACGGCCTGCTCTCACGCCTGGCGCCGAGCGAAGTGATCGACTACCCCCTGCCCGGACGCATTCCCGGCCGCGGCGCCCTGTTCGCGCGTTTTGGTCTGGGCAACGAGGCCCTGGTGGTAGTGGTCGCCCACCTGTCGCTGGGTCCGCAGGCGCGCGCGCGCCAGCTCGGCTTCATTGCCGAGCTGCTCGACGACCACCCGCATGCGGTGCTCATGGGCGACCTCAACTGCACCGTCGACAGCGCCGAGATGCGCCAACTGTTCGCACGCACGCGCCTGATCGCGTCTCCCGAGCCCGCGCCGACCTTCCCCAGCTGGCGGCCGCGCCGCGCCATTGACCATATCCTGGTCAGCGCGCCGCTGCAGATCGAGCGCCTGTGGACCTTGCCGCAGGTGCCCTCCGACCATCTGCCCATCGCCGCCCACGTGCGCCTGCCTGCCGGCGCGCTGCGGCCGCAGGCCGCAGCGGCCTGAGGCGGCGCGGCAGCGACACGGGGCACCGTCGCCGACGCAAGAAAAAGGGCCGCCCGAAGGCGGCCCCGAAGTGTTGGCCGCGCCGGGATGCCGGCGCGGCGGCGGTGCTCAGAACTTGATGTTCGCCGACACGTAGCCGTAGCGGCCCGGCAGGTCGTAGTTCGACGCGTCGTAGCCGTTGAGCGAACAGGACACGCAGATCGGCGGATCCTTGGCGAACACGTTGTTGACGCCGGCCGACACGGTGAAGTCGAAGCTGGTCGGCACCTTCCAGTTGACGCGCACGTCGTGGAAGGTGGTGGCGCCGATGTGGTTGGTGCCGCCCGACAGGTCCGGCAGCGGGTTGCTGCAGGTGGCGCCGAGTTCGGTCCAGTCGGCGTTGCACTGTTCGGTCATGTCCGACAGGTAGCGCGCGGTCCAGCTCGCGCTCCAGTTCTCCACGGCCCAGTTGACGCTGAGCGTGGTGCGCCACTTCGGAATGCCCTTGTCGGCGGTCTCGATGCCCACGGCGAGCGGCTCGGCCAGACCGGAGTCGGTGGCCACGGCCCGATACTTGTCGGTGTACGTGGTCGACAGGCTGGCGCCGAGGCGGCCGAAGCTGAAGTCCGGACCGACCCAGTTCACGCCGAGGTCATAGCCCTGGGTGTCGATGCGGCCGAGGTTCTGCAGGAAGTTGGCGAAGCTGATGATGTCGCCGGTCAGCGCGCTGCGCACGATGCCGTCGCAGAAGGTCGGGCTGTTGGTGGCGACGCAGCGGTCGAGCTGGGTCTGCGCATCCGGGGCCTGGATGGCGTTCTTGACCTTGTACTTCCAGAAGGTCGCTTCGAAATCCAGCTTCTGCGACCAGCCGGTGTTGCTGGCCCAGCCCGGGCTGTAGACCGCGCCGGCGGTGAGGCTGGTGGAGGTCTCGGGCTTGAGGTTGCTGTTGCCGCCGGTGCGGGTCGAGATCTGCGGGTTCGCCGCCTCGAAATTCGCCGGATTGGGCACGCCCTGGGCGATGCAGTTCTGCGCGGTCTGGCCGGTGGCGTGGTTGCAGGGGTCGGTGATGCTGGCGTCGAAGCGCGCCGGCGAACCGAACAGCTCGCCGATGGACGGGGCACGGAAACCTTCGGCCCAGGTGCTGCGCAGGGTCAGGTCGTCATTGATCTGCCAGCGCACGCCGAGCTTGTTGTTGGTGGTGCCGCCGAAGGTGGAGTAGTCGGAGTAGCGCGAGGCGGCCGACAGGTCCAGGCTCTTGGCGAAGGCGGCGTCCTTGATGAGCGGCGCGTTCAGTTCGAGGTAGTACTCGTCCACCGAGTACTCGCCCGCGGTGGGCAGCGAGGGCACGCCGTTGGACTCGCCCGCGATCACGATCGAGTCGGGGGTGTAGTAGCCCGACAGGTGGCGGTGCTCATAACCGGTGGCAAAGCCCAGCGGGCCGGCCGGCAGCTCGAACACGGATCCGGACAGGTTGGCCGTGAACATCTCCAGCTTGTTGCTGCTGCGGTCGTTCTCGATGAACTGGATGTACTGCAGCATTTCCGGCGTGATCGAGCCCGGGCCGCCGAAGATGTTCAGCGGCACGCACTGCGGATCGGCCTGGCAGGCCGACAGCGGGCCCAGCGCCTTGGCGATGTGGGCGATGTTGTAGGTGCCATGGACGTTCTGGTTGGCCTTGTTCTCGCTGTTGACGTAGTTGGCGTCCCAGAAGAAGTCGTGGTCGCCCGCGGTGAACGACCCCTGCAGGCCGGTGGCGACGTAGCGGGTGTCGACGTCCTGGCTGAACACGCGCGGTCCGCCTTCCACCGGACGGCGGCCGAGGCCGGCGAAGTTGGAGGCCGGATCCAGCGTCACGCCGAAGGGGTTGTAGGGGTTGGTCACGTCCACGCCGGTGGTCAGGCCGAGGTCGCTGGTGTTGAGCGCCGCGCCCAGGCCGATCGGTTCGGGCGCCGCCTGGTTGACCGACTTGCGGGTGTTGTACAGACCCTTCAGGTAGAAGCTCACGTTGTCGGTGAGCTTGTAGCGCGCCTGGCCGAAGATGCCGGTGCGCTCGTTCGGGGTCAGCAGCAGGTTGTAGGGCGCGAAGTTGAAGCGGTCGGACAGGCCGAAGCGGTGGAAGCCCGAGGGGAAGGGCTGCTTGGTGCCGACCGTGGTGCCGTTGGCGGTGATATTGCAGCGGCCGCCGGGGCACAGGCCGCCGTAGTCGTTGTTGGGATCATCCGGGAAGAAGATCGTGCGCGTGTAGGGCGTGTAGGAGCTGACGCCGGCGTTGTAGCCCGGGGTCGGGTAGAAGGACTGGTCCCACTCCGCCGAGCTGATGGCGTGCTGGTTGAAGTGGCTGACGTCGAGGAACACCTCCATGCGGTCCGTGCTGGCACCCATGGAGACGTGGCCGGAATAGGTCTCGCCGTCGCCCACGGAGTAGTTGCCGTAGTACAGGCCCACGCCGAGGCCGTCGCCCTTCTTCTTGGTGATCACGTTCACCACGCCGGCGATGGCGTCGGAACCGTACAGCGAGGAGGCGCCGTCGGTGAGGATCTCGATGCGCTCCACGGCGCTGGCCGGGATGGTGTTGAGGTCGACCGCGGCGGAGACGCCCGAGGCCGAGGATTCGTTCACCCAGCGCATGCCGTCCACCAGGATCAGGGTGCGCTTGGCGTTGAGGTTGCGCAGGCTGATCGTGGTCGAGCCCGAGCCCACACCGGAACCGTCGGCGGCGAAGCCGAAGTTGCCGGCGGAGTTGAACTTGGTGTTGAGCGAGGAGCCGCTCACCGACAGGCGCTGGATCACGTCGCCGATCGAGCCGAGGCCGGTCGCCTCGATGTCCTTGGCGGTGATGACCTGCACGGGCACCTGTCCCTCGGTCTCCGCCTTCTTGATGCGCGAGCCGGTGACTTCGATGGCTTCGAGCTTGGCGGTGTCGTCGCCGGGGCGATCCTGCGCGAAGGCCGGCAGCGCGGTCGCGCCGGCGAGCAGGGCGCCGGCAATGGCCAGGCCGAGCTTGTTGGGGTACAGCGTCTTCATTGGGTGACTCCCCGTCTCTGGGTTGCGTGGTGA
>DAOOVM010000291.1:0-3729 GCA_035370085.1 Rhodanobacteraceae bacterium
AGTACGTGGCCGGCACGCTGGACATCCACGCCATGCATCGCTCGGTGATCGCGCCGATGGCGCGCTTCGAGCCGGAGCCCTTGCGCCGCTGGCGCGATGCCTTCGCGCTGGCCCTGCGCTCGCGCTTCTCGCCGGCCCTGCGCGCGCGCGTGGAGGAGCATCGCGCGCGCGGCGACCTGTGCGCCATCGTCACCGCCACCTCGCGGCTGGTGGCCGAGCCGTTCGCCCAGGCGCTGGCGCTCGATCACCTGGTGGCCACCGAACCGGTGCTGGTGGACGGGCGGCCGAACGGCGAGATCGCCGGCCTGCCGTGCTTCCGCGAACACAAGGTGACGCGCGTGAACGCCTGGCTGGCCGGCGAGGCGCTGCCGCCGCTGTGCTGGCTGCTGTTCCTCGCCAATGTGCTGTTCTCGGTGATCTACGACACCGAGTACGCCATGGTCGACCGCGACGAGGACATCGAGGCCGGGGCCAGGTCGACCGCCATCCTGTTCGGCGACGCCGACCGGCCCATCCTCGGCGTGCTCATGGGCACCTTCCTGCTGGCCATGCTGCTGGTGGGCACGCGCGCCGGCCTGCACTGGCCGTACTTCGTGGCCATTGCGCTGGCCGCGGCGCTGTTCGCGCGGCAGCAGTGGACCCTGCGCGACCGCGCGCGCGAGCACTGTTTCGCCGCCTTCCGCCAGAACAACGCCGTGGGCGGCGTGCTGTGGGTGGGCATGGCGCTGGCGCTGGCCCTGCGCTGAGCGCGCGCTCAGCGCGAGGACACGTATTTCTCGCGGCGGATGTGCGGCACGGGCAGGCCGCGTTCCTTCAGCAGGGTGAAGGCCTGGTCGACCATGTCGGGATTGCCGCACAGGTAGGCGATGTCGCGCGCCGGATCGGGCGCGAGTTCGTCCAGCGCCACCTGCACGCGGCCGCGGCGGTCGTGCGCGTGCGGCACGGCGCGCGCGGCGCGCGAGAGGCAGGAGAAATAGCGGAAGCCCGGCGTGGCGGCTTCGAAGGCACGGAATTCGGCGTCGTACAGCAGCTCGGCCTCGGTGCGCGCGCCGAACACCAGGCACACTTCCACGCCGCGCGCGGCGATCAGCTGGCGCAGCTGCGGCAGCATGGCGCGGTAGGGGGTGATGCCCGTGCCCGTACCCACCAGCAGGTAGCGCGCGTTCGTGTCGGTGTCGAACAGGCAGAAACGGCCATAGGGGCCGCTGGCCTCGATGGTGTCGCCCTCGCGCAGGCCCGACAGTAGTGCCGTGGCGGCCCCGCCCTGCACATAGGACACGGCGATCTCCACGCGCTGCACCGGACCGCCCTCGCCGACCGTGGCAACCGAATAGCTGCGCTTGGTCGGCTTGCCGTCGGCGTAGAGGAAGTGCACCTGCAGGAACTGGCCCGGGATGAAGGCGAAAGGCGCGCCGTCGGCGCGCTCGAAGGCGAGGTGGCGCACGTTCGGCGCGAGCAGGTGGCTGGCGGCGAGGCGCAGGGTGAAGTGGTCGGCCACGGCAGGATTCCGGCAGGCAGGCGAAGGAGTGGAGGGGCCAGCGGCGGGGCCGCCGCGGCCGGGGCGACATCCGCCGGCCGCGACCTGCGGCAGGGGCGGAGGCCCGGAACAAGACCGCTATACTAGCCGCCCGCTTTCCGCCGCGCAGCCCATGAGCCAACCCGCCCTCGAGGTCATCGACCTCCGGAAGACCTATGCCAATGGCGTGCAAGCCCTCAAGGGCGTGTCGCTGAGCGTCGAGCAGGGCGACTTCTTTGCCCTGCTCGGGCCCAACGGCGCCGGCAAGTCCACCCTCATCGGCATCCTCTCCTCCCTGGTCAACGCCAGCGGCGGCGAGGTGCGCGTGTTCGGCCGCTCGGTGCAGCGCGAGCGCCGCGCCGCCATGCAGATGATCGGCCTGGTGCCGCAGGAGCTGAACTTCAACCAGTTCGAGAAGCCCTGGGAAATCTGCGTCAACGTGGCCGGCTTCTACGGCATCCCGCGCGCCGTGGCGGAACAGCGCGCGGAGCAGTACCTCAAGCAGCTGTCGCTGTGGGACAAGGCCTTCGTTGCCTCGCGCACCCTCTCCGGCGGCATGAAGCGCCGCCTGATGATCGCCCGCGCCATGATGAACGAGCCGCGCCTGCTGGTGCTGGACGAACCCACCGCCGGCGTCGATATCGAGATCCGCCGCTCGATGTGGAAGTTCGTCAGCGAGATCAACCGCGCCGGCACCACGGTGATCCTCACCACGCACTACCTGGAGGAAGCCGAGCAGCTGTGCCGCAACATCGCCATCATCGACAAGGGCACGATCATCGAGCACACCACGATGAAGCGCCTGCTGGCCAAGCTCGACGTCGAGACCTTCGTGTTCGACCTGGCGGGCGGCGCGGGCGAGCTGCCGAGCGTGGACGGCGTGCGCCTGACGCGCGTGGACGACCACACCATCGAGGCGGAAATGGCCCGCACGCACGACCTCAACTCCCTCTTCGCCGCGCTGACCGCGCGCGGCATCACGGTGACTTCGATGCGCAACAAGGCCAATCGCCTGGAGGAGCTGTTCGTGCGCCTGGTGGAAAGCAACAAGAGCGGGGCGGCGGCATGAACGCGCGGGGCAATCTCATCGCGCTCTACACCATCACGCGGCGCGAGGTGGCGCGCATCCTGCGCATCTGGAGCCAGACCCTGCTGCCGCCGGCCATCACCATGGCGCTGTACTTCGTCATCTTCGGCAGCCTCATCGGCGGGCGCATCGGCGAGATGCACGGCTTCCGCTACATCGACTACATCGTGCCCGGCCTGATCATGATGAGCGTGATCCAGAACGCCTACGGCAACATCTCCAGCTCCTTCTTCGGCGCCAAGTTCCAGCGCTTCGTCGAGGAGATGCTCGTGTCGCCGACGCCGAGCTGGGTGATGCTCACCGGCTACATCGCCGGCGGCGTGCTGCGCGGCCTGATGGTCGGTGTGATCGTGCTGGGCGTATCGCTGTTCTTCACCCGCCTGCACCTGGCCCATCCCCTGGTCACGCTGAGCACCTTCGTGCTGGCCGCGGCGGTGTTCGCCCTGGCCGGCTTCGTCAACGCCGTGTTCGCCAAGAAGTTCGACGACATCGCCATCGTGCCGACCTTCGTGCTCACCCCGCTCACCTACCTCGGCGGCGTGTTCTATTCGGTCGACCTGCTGCCCGAGCCCTGGCGCACGATCTCCCACGCCAACCCGGTGCTGTACATGGTCAACGCCTTCCGCTACGGCATCCTCGGCGTCAGCGACGTCGGCCTGGGCCTGGCCTACGGCGTGATGCTCGGTGCCGCCCTGGCGCTGGGCGCGGTCGCCATGGTGCTGCTCAAGCGCGGCGTGGGCCTGCGCGCCTGAGCGCGGCCGCGCCACCAGCCCCGCCCCCAAGCAGTGCCGCCGTGGCGTGAGGATCGCGGTGCTTCGCGCGCTGCCCGTCGCCATGGTCAAATGCCGGCCTCGTGTCCGCGGGGAGCGGACGCAACCCTCTTCGACGATCACCCAGGGAGAATCATTGCATGCGCAGATTCCTTGCCGTCCTGTTCGCCTGCGCGCTGGCCTGCGCCGGTGTTGCCCACGCCGAGACCGAGGAGGGTGGCGAGCAGCTCAAGCAGTTCCTTGCCTCGCTGCATTTCCAGTCCGGCACCATCGCCGTGCCCGAGGCCGGGGCGACGCTGAGGCTGGTGCCCGAATACCGCTACCTCGGCGCCAAGGACGCGCAGAAGGTGCTGGAG
>DAOOVM010000292.1:0-3718 GCA_035370085.1 Rhodanobacteraceae bacterium
GCTCGTCGATGCGTTCGCGCTCGGCGCGCAGGCGCTTGTGCTGCGCCTGCATCTCGGCGTGCGCCTTGTCCATCACGCCCTCGATCTGATCGCGGCGCTCGAGCAGGAGACGGCGGACTTCCGCCTGCTGTGCCGCGCTCAGACCGGGCAGCGTGGCCAGCGCCTCAGGCGAGGGCACGCGGCCGGCATCGGGTGGACCCAAGGGGCGCGCCACGGCAAAGGCGCTGACGGCAACGAAGGCGAGGGGAAGAAGACGGATCGGGTTCATGGGTGTCTCCGCCGGGCGAGAGGGGGCGCCCGCACGGTGGTCAGACTGCGCCGCGTTTGCGCACGCGGCGCGCAGACACTGTGGAGACTTTGCGCAATTTTCCGCCGCACGGTTTGCCTGCCACATCGCGCGAGCTATGGTGAGGCCCTCGCCCGCGCGCCGGGCCTGTCGCCCTGCCCCGCCTTCCCATGCCGCTGCGCCTGTGGCAACGCCTGTTCCTCGTGCTGGCCCTGCTCAGCGCCGGCGCCCTGGCGTGTTTCGTCGCCTGGCAGCAGCTGAGCTTCCGCCGCAGCTTCCGCGACTACCTCGACCGCGTCGCCCTGCAGCACCTGCAGGAAGGCGCGGCGCGCCTGGCCGCGCACTACGCCCAGGCCGGCTCCTGGGATGCGCTGCGGCGCGATCCGGCGCGGCTGCGCGAGTTCCTGGAGCCCGGCTTCGGCGAGCGGCCACCGCCGCGCGAGGTCCCGCCGGGGCCGCCGCCGGAGAGCGATGCCCCGCCGGGGCCGGGCAACGGCCGGCGGCCGCCGCGACCGCCCCGCCCCCCACTGCCCGAGCCGCTGCATCGCGTGCTGCTGCTGGATGCGCAGGGGCAGCGTGTGGCGGGCAATCCGCGCGTACCCACCGACGCCTTCAGCGTGCCCGTGCTGCTCGGCGAGCGCACGGTCGGGCGGCTGCACATGGCGCCGCTGCCGGCCCTGCTGGATGACCTCGATCGCGGCTTTGCCGCGGCGCAATGGCAGGACGCCCTGGTGGTCGGCGCGCTGGTGCTGCTGGGCGCACTGGCCCTGGCCTTCGCCCTGGCACGCGGCCTCTTGGCGCCGGTGCAGGCGCTGGCGGCGGGCACCCGTGCGCTGGCCGCGGGCGACTACGCGCAGCGCGTCGCCACCGACCGCTGCGACGAGCTCGGCGCGCTGGCGCGCGATTTCAACCGCCTGGCCGAGACCCTGGAGCAGAACCGCAATGCGCGGCGGCAGTGGGGCGCGGACATCGCCCACGAGCTGCGCACGCCGCTGGCCATCCTGCGCGGCGAGATCGACGCCCTGCACGACGGCGTGCGCGCGCCGACGCCACAGGCACTGGCCTCACTGCAGGCCGAATGCCAGCGCCTGGCCACCCTGGTGGATGACCTCTACCAGCTCTCCCTCGCCGACGCCGGTGCGCTGGACTACCGCTTCGAGCGGCTCGACCTCGCCGCCCTGGCGCGCGACACGGTGGCGCTGCAGGCCGGCGCCTTCGGCGCGGCCGGACTGCGGCTGGAAGTGGAGGCGCCTGCGTCGGCGCCGGTGCGCGCGGATGCACGGCGCCTGGCGCAACTGCTCGACAACCTGCTGGGCAATGCGCGCCGCTACACCGACGCGCCGGGCCGCGTGCTGGTGCGCGTGGCCGCGAGCGCGGCCGAGGTGGTGTTGAGTGTGGACGACACCGCGCCCGGCGTGGCCCCGGCGCACCTGCCGCACCTGTTCGAGCGGCTGTACCGCGTGGACGCCTCGCGCAGCCGCGACAGCGGCGGCGCTGGGCTCGGCCTGGCCATCTGCCGTGCCATCGTCGACGCCCACGGCGGGCGCATCGGCGCGCAGCCCTCGGTGCTGGGCGGCCTCAGCGTGCGCGTGGTGCTGCCCGCAGCGGGAGCCGCGCCGTGAAGGCCGGACGCGTGCTCATCGTGGAGGACGAGCCCAAGCTCGCCGCGCTGCTGCGCGACTACCTGCAGGCGGCGGGCTTCGCCACCGAGATCGTCGGCGACGGCGAGGCGGCGGTGGCGAGCGTGCGGCGCGCCGCGCCCGATGCGGTCCTGCTCGACCTCATGCTGCCGGGCAAGGACGGCCTCAGCGTATGCCGCGAGGTGCGCGCCTTCTGCGCCGTGCCGATCCTCATGGTCACCGCGCGGGTGGAGGAGATCGACCGCCTGCTCGGCCTGGAGCTCGGCGCCGACGACTACATCTGCAAGCCCTTCAGCCCGCGCGAGGTGGTGGCGCGGGTGAAGGCGGTGCTGCGACGCGCGCAGGCGCCGGCAGCGGACACCGCGGCCACGCCGCTGCAGCTCGATCTGGAGCGCTTCGAGGCGCGCGTGCAGGATCAGCGCCTGGCGTTGACGCCGGTGGAGTTCCGCCTGCTGCACAAGCTCGCCGCGCAGCCCGGCCGGGTGTACTCGCGCAGCCAGCTGATCGAGGCGGCCTACACCGACCACCGCGTGGTCAGCGATCGCACCGTGGACAGCCACATCAAGAACCTGCGGCGCAAGCTGGCCGAGGTCGGCATCGATCCGATTGCCGCGGTGTACGGCGTGGGCTACCGCCTGGAGTGGCCTGCGCCGGGCTGAGGCGCGGATCAGACGGCGCCGCGACGCACCTGCTTGTCGGCGTACATGGCTGCGTCGGCGCGCTGCCAGGCCTCGTGCAGGCCGCGATAGGGCTTGCGCTCGGCCAGGCCGCAGGAGGCACGCACCTCCGCCGAGGCCAGGGCGCGCCGCATCGACTCGGCGACCTCGCGCGACGGCGCCTCGGTCAGGCCGGGCAGCAGCACGGCGAACTCGTCTCCGCCGGTGCGCGCCAGGCTGGCCAGCGGCGGCAGTGCGGCGCGCAGCACCTGTGCCGTGCGCTGCAGCAGGGCGTCACCGGCGACGTGCCCGGCCTCGTCGTTGACGCGCTTCAGGTCGTCGAGGTCGAACACCAGCAGCGTCAGCGCGGTGCCGAGATCGCGGCTGCGCTGCTCCTCGCGCTCGCACAGGTGGTCCCAGCCGCGCCGATTGAGCACGCCGGTGAGTGCGTCGGTGCAGGCCTCGGCCTCGCTGCGCAGCGCGCGGCGCCAGGCCTCCTCGCGCGCCAGGTCGAAGTGCAGGATCGTGGCAAGCTGGCGCGCCAGCAGGTCGAGCAAGGGCGCCTGCCGCAGCAGGGCCTCGCCCTGCGCCTGCGGATGTACCGCGCACAGCGTGCCGAACAGGCTGCCATCCTCGCGCTGCAGGGGAAAGCTGACATAGGCACCCACCGGCCCGCGGGCACGCGCCGGCGCATCGCGGTAGGCGGGCACGGCATCCACATCCGGCGCGATCGCCGGCGCCAGACCCGCCACGCGCTGCGCGCACAACGACTCGGCGTAGGGCAGCATGTCGCCCACCCGCACGCCGTAGCCGCGGTCGTCGGCCTGCAGCACGACCCAGTGGCGGCCGTCGGTGCGCGTGACCATCCACAGCGCCAGTGGCACGTGCGCGCGCAGGAACTCCAGCACGGCCCGCGAGGCCGCGGCGAAGTCGACGTAGGGCTCGCTCATGCGTCCTCCCGCGGGTGACGGTACGGTCGCCCCACGCGGCAATCAAGTGTGCGCCGGTCGCCGCCTGCGGCGCGGCGCGCTAGACCTCGGGCGCAGTCGACGGCGACGGCGCGGGCGGCACGACCGGCACTGCGAGGTGGTGGGTCGCATTCCAGGCGATGGCCAGCGCCAGCAGCAGCAGGGCGC
>DAOOVM010000293.1:0-3708 GCA_035370085.1 Rhodanobacteraceae bacterium
GACGAGCCTTCCCATGTCGCAGACGATGAAAGCCCTGGTCAAGCGCGAAGCCGCCAAGGGCATCTGGATGGAACAGGTGCCGCTGCCCGAGATCGGCCCCAACGACGTGCTGATCAAGCTGGAGAAGACCGCGATCTGCGGCACCGACCTGCACATCTACAAGTGGGACGAGTGGAGCCAGCGCACGATCAAGCCCGGCCTGGTCATCGGCCACGAATTCGTCGGCCGCATCGTCGACATGGGCGCCGGCGTGCGCGGCTACCGCGTCGGCCAGCGCGTCAGCGCCGAGGGCCACATCGTCTGCGGGGTGTGTCGCAACTGCCGCGCCGGGCGCCAGCACCTGTGCCCCAACACCATCGGCATCGGCGTGAACCGCCACGGCGCCTTCGCCGAGTACATCGCCATGCCGGCCTCCAACCTGTGGCCGATCCCGGACCAGATTCCCAGCGAACTGGCCGCCTTCTTCGACCCCTACGGCAACGCCGCGCACTGCGCGCTGGAATTCGACCTGATCGGCGAGGACGTGCTCATCACCGGCGCGGGTCCCATCGGCATCATCGCCGCCGGCATCGCCAAGCACGTCGGTGCGCGCAACGTCGTCGTCACCGACGTCAATGACTACCGCCTCAAGCTCGCCGCCGAGATGGGCGCGACGCGCGTGGTGAACGTGGCCAAGCAGTCGCTCAAGGACGTGGTCGCCGACCTGCACATGGAAGGTTTCGACGTGGGCCTGGAAATGAGCGGCAACCAGGCCGCCTTCAACGACATGCTCGACTGCATGTACCACGGCGGCCGCATCGCCCTGCTGGGCATCCTGCCCAAGGGCGCCGGCATCGACTGGGACAAGGTCATCTTCAAGGGGCTCGAACTGCACGGCATCTACGGCCGGCGCATGTACGAGACCTGGTACAAGATGACGCAGATGGTGCTCACCGGCTTCCCGCTGGCCAAGGTGCTCACCCACCAGATCCACATCGACGACTTCCAGAAGGGCTTCGAACTGATGGAGGCCGGCAACTGCGGCAAGGTGGTGTGCTCCTGGAACTGAGCGCCGCGCCACTCGCCGCCGCCGCTGATCCTAGGGTGCGACCAGCGCGCCGTAGGAATCGGGCCGGCGGTCGCGGTAGAACGGCCACACGTTGCGCACCTCGCGGATCCGGTCGAAATCCAGCTCGGCGGTCACCAGCTCGCTGCGGTCGCGCGAGCCGGTGACGAGACACTGCCCGCGCGGGTCGCAGAAGTAACTCTGGCCGTAGAACTCGCCGATGTTCCACGGGGCTTCCATGCCGACGCGGTTGATGGCACCGACGAAGTAGGCGTTGGCCACGGCGTGGGCCGGCTGCTCCAGCTTCCACAGGTACTCGGACAGCCCCGCCACCGTGGCCGATGGGTTGAACACGATTTCCGCACCGGCCAGCCCCAGAGCCCGCGCGCCCTCGGGGAAGTGACGGTCGTAGCAGATGTACACGCCGACCTTGCCGTAGGCCGTGTCGAACACCGGATAGCCGAGATTGCCCGGCCGGAAGTAGTACTTCTCCCAGAAGCCGGGCAGGCAGTGCGGGATGTGGTTCTTGCGGTACTTGCCCAGATAGCGGCCGTCGGCATCGATCACCGCGGCGGTGTTGTAGTACACGCCGGGGCCGTCCTCCTCGTAGATCGGCACCACGATCACCATGCGGTGGCGCTGCGCCAACTGCTGCATCAGGCGCACCGTCGGGCCGTCGGGGATGCGCTCCACCGCCTCGTACCAGCGCGGATTCTGCTCGGCGCAGAAGTAGGGCCCGGTGAAGATCTCCTGCAGGCACAGCATCTGCACGCCTTCGCGCGCCGCCTGCTCGACGTAGCCCAGGGTCTTGTCGATGCTGGCCTCGCGAAGGGTGGCGAGGGGTTCGTCCACTGCGCAGGCGAGCGAGGTCTGGATCAGTCCGCACTTCACGATACGGGGCATGACGCGCCTCCACATGGCTTGGGCCGCTGCGTGTCCGATCCTAGCGCGCCCCCACGCCGGCGCAACGGTCGCCGATGCCACCGGCGCGCGGCTTCAGCCGGGGTTCCCGCGTCTGCATGCGACAATCCCGGGCCTTTTTTTCCGCTCCGACACGCCCCATGCCCGCCGTGCGCCTGCTCATCGCCTGCCTGCTGTGCCTCGTCGCCACCCAGGCGCGGGCCGCGGTCGAGGCGACCGAAGCCGAGCCGGTGCTGGACAGCGCCAGCCTGGTGCAGCCGGCCCTGCTGTCCGGCCCGGGCTACCGCGTGCCGGCGCAGACCCAGGTGCACGGCTACATGGCGCACTTCGACCTCGCCACCGCCTACGGCACGATCCACGCCGAGAGCGTGGAGATGCTGGCGCTGCGCGAGGCCGAGCTGCCGGCGCTGGAGGCGATCGACCGCGCCACGCGCAGCGCGGCCTTCGCCCAGGCCATCGCCGAGCGCGGCAGGAAGACCGGCTCGGCGCTGTGGCAGGTGGTGGCGCACCCGCTGGATACCGTCACCGGCCTGCCGGCGGGCGTGGCGCGCTACCTCACCAAGAAGTGGAACGGCTGGAGCGGGCGCGCGCAGCGCCTGTCGGACCGCGCCGCGCGCCAGCTCGGCAACGACGGCGATCCCTATGCCGTACCGGACGGCCCGCTCAGCGCGGCACGCGCGCCGCTGCCGAACGAAGCCGCGCCGGACAGGAAGAACAAGGCCTGGTACGCGCGCCTGGGCAGCGAGGCCGGACGCGAGATCAAGCGCCAGCTCGACTTCGCCGCGATGCGCCGTTCGCTGAGCCGCGAGCTCGGGCTCGACCCCTACACCAGCAACCCGCTCATCAACGCCCGCCTGGACGACCTGGCCTGGGCCGCGGTGGTCGGCAATGTCACCGCCAAGACCGCCCTGGCCGGTGTCGGCGGCACGGCGGGGAGCGTGCTCGGCGACAGCGCGCGGCTGAACGCCCTGGTGTGGGAGCTCGACCCCGAGGACCTCAAGGAGGCCAACCGTCAGCGCCTGGTACGGCACTGCGACGACGAATTCGCCATCCGCCAATTCCTGCACCGCGGCGGCTTCACCGACTCGCTGCGCACGGCGCTCGCCGACGAGTTGCAGGCACTGCAGCCCAGCCACGGCTGCGATGCGCTGCTGGAACTGGCCACGGCCACGCGCAGCGAACTGGAAGCACGTTACCTGGTCAACGCCCTGCGCCTGGTGCGCCGCCAGCCGCACAGCCAGGGTGGCGAACTGCACGTGATCGGCGCGGCCGTGGCCTGGCGCACGCTGGACGGCGAGTGGCTGCTGCCCCTGCCTGTGGACTGGCTGGCCTGGACGGCGGACCTGCGCGCCTTCTTCGACCAGCCCGCCTTCCGCATTGCGCCCAAGCTCGCCCTGATCGGCGGCGAGGCCTCGCTGGCGACGCAGCGCGCCCTCACCGCGCGCGGCTGGGGCCTGGTGGTGAAGGCGCCCTACGAAGGCGCGCCGGCCTACGCCCGCCTGCAGCTCACGCCGGACACCACGGCGGGCGAACGCAGCGCCTGCACGGCGGAGGAAGCGGGCCTGGTGGCGGCCGATCCCTACGTCGCGCCGCCGCGCCCCGACGCTCCCTGCCAGACCCTGCCCTGAGCTCCCCGCGCGCGTTCCGCCCCCGGCGCGAATGACGGACAATGTGCGCCTTCCCTCCGCCCCGGACACCGCCATGGACTACGCCGCCAAGGGCCGCCTCGCCACCGAACTGGA
>DAOOVM010000294.1:0-3680 GCA_035370085.1 Rhodanobacteraceae bacterium
CCACCGTGCTGGGCAGCTTCGCCAGTTTCTGCAACGACAACGGCGAACCCAATGCGGCCCTGCGCATGGCACAGCAGGCGCTGGCCATCGACGAGCGCCTGGGCAACCGCCCCTACGTCGGTCTGGATCTGGTGGAGATCAGCCGCGCCGAACTCACCCTGGGCGACAGCGAAAGCGCCCGCGAGCACCTGCACCAGGCGCTGGCCATCGGTCGCCCACTCAATCACCGCGAGATCGTCGGCAACGCCCTGCTGCAGCTGGGCAAACTGGCCCTGCAAGCGGACGAGCCACGGGCCGCGCGCCCGCCGCTGGACGAGGCCATCGCCCTGCTGGATGCCGCGCAGCTCAAGCCGCAGCTGGTGGAAGCCCTCGGCGTGCGCCAGCAGCTGGCGGAACGCGACGGGGCGACGGCACTGGCGCTGCAGCTGGCCACGCGCCGCGCTGCCCTGCGCGAGGAGCTGCTGGGCGCGCGCGCGGGGCGCCAGCTTGCCGCGCTGCGCGCGCGCTACGAGCGCGCCGAGGCCGACCAGCGCATCCGCCTGCTCAACCTCGACAACGAGATGCAGGGCATGCGCCTGCGCCAGCAGGCCCTGCTGCGCAACCTGGGGCTGGCGGTGATCGGCGTGCTCGCCGTGCTGGCCGTGGTGCTGGCGCGGCGCTACCGCGTGTCGCGCCGCCTGAACCGGGCGCTGGAGCAGAAGAACGCCGAGATCAGCGCGCACGAGGCGGCGCTGCAGAACGCCAACGAGCTGCTCTCGGCCAAGGCCGACGAGCTGTACCAGGCGGCGATCACCGATCCGCTCACCGGGGCCTACAACCGCGGCTACCTGCTGCGCGAGCTGGACGAACGCCTGCGCCGCTGCGCGGCCGAGCGTCGCCCGCTGGCCCTGCTGCTGATCGACTTCGACCACTTCAAGCAGATCAACGACCAGCACGGCCACCTGTTCGGCGACCGCGTGCTGGCCAGTGGCGTGCAGGTGATGCGGCAGTGGCTGGAGCCGCGCGACCTGCTCGGCCGCTACGGCGGCGAGGAGTTCGTGGTGATTCTCGACGGCGTCGACCTCGACCGCGCCGCTGCCCACGGCGAGCGCCTGCGCGAGCGCATGGCACAGGCGCTGGCCGATGCCATCGGCGCCAAGCGGCCCCTGACGGTGAGCATCGGCGTGGCCAGCACCGAGCAGCTGGACGACACCTCGCTGGAGGCGCTGCTGAACGCCGCCGACCTGGCCCTGTACCGGGCCAAGGCGGAAGGCCGCAACCGCGTCGTGCGCTTCGCCGCCTAGCGCCGGCATGCCCGCGGGGCGTGCTGCGGCGCGCGCCAAGCGCCTACACTGCGCGCATCGCCACGGAGACGCGCCATGGGTCATTCCCTCACCGTTCCCACCGCCGGCATGCACTGCATCGGCGCCTGGCGCGCCGATCCGCCGGGCGCGCCGCGCGGCGGCATCGTCGTGGTGCAGGAAATCTACGGCGTCAATGCGCACATCCGCAGCGTGGTGGAAGGCTATGCCGCGGCGGGCTACGTGGCCATCGCCCCGGCCCTGTTCGACCACGCCGAGAGCGGCGCCGAACTCGACTACGACGAGGCCGGCACCGCGCGCGGCCGCGCCCTTGCCGCGGAGGTGGGCTTCGAGCGCGCCGTGGCCGGCGTGGCCAGCGCTGCGCAGGCCATCGCCTCGGCCGGGCGCATCGGCGTGGTGGGCTACTGCTGGGGCGGCACCGTCGCCTTCCTCGCCTGCACGCGCCTGGGCCTGCCGGCGGTGGACTACTACGGCGCGCGCAGCCTGCCCTTCCTCGGCGAACGTCCGCGCGCGCCGCTGCTCATGCACTTCGGCCAGCACGACCCGCTGATCCCGCCCGAGGCCGTGGCGCAGCACCGCGCTGCGCTGCCCGACGCCGAGATTCACGTCTACCCCGCGGGGCACGCCTTCAACCGCGACGTCGATCCCGACCACTACCACGCCGCCAGCGCCGAACTGGCGCAACAGCGCAGCCTCGCCTTCTTCGCCCGCCACCTCGGCGGCATGCCGGCATGAGTGCGGACGCGCCCTTCGCCCTGGACGCGCGCCTGGCGGCGGACACGCACGCGGTCGGTGAGCTCGCCCTGTCGCGCGTGCTGCTGATGGACGATGCGCGCTTTCCCTGGCTGATCCTGGTGCCGCGCCGGCCCGGGCTGCGCGAACTGACCGACCTCGACCGCGCGACGCAGCACGCGCTGCTGGACGAGATCAACCGCGCGGCGCACGTGCTGCACGCCATCGCCAAGCCGGACAAGCTCAACATCGCCAACCTCGGCAACGTGGTGGCGCAGCTGCACGTGCACGTCATCGCACGCTACACCGGCGACGCCGCCTGGCCGCGTCCGGTGTGGGGCGTGGGCGAGCGCGCGCCCTACCGCGCCGAGGAGGCCACGCGCCTGCGCGCCCTGCTGCGCGCGGGCCTCGGCCTCCGCGACGGCGACGCGGCATGAGCGCCGACGCCTGGCGCGTGGAGCCAATGGGTGACCTCGCCCTGCTGCTGCACGCCGGCGAGGGTCTGGACGACGCCACCAGCGCGCGCGTGCACGCCGCCGCCGCGGCCCTCGCCGCCGCGCGCCTGCCGGGTCTGGTCGACCTCGTGCCGGCCTATGCCAGCCTGCTGCTGCGCTTCGATCCGTTCGTCTGGGGTGACGCCGCCGCTGCACAGACGCCGAGCGCGCGCTGCGCCGAGGCGGCGCTGAGCGTGCTCGACCACGCGCAGCGTGGCGGCGCAGCGGCCCGCCTGCCCGCGCGGACGCTGGAGATTCCCGTGTGCTACGGCGGCGAATTCGGCCCAGACCTTGCCGAACTCGCCGCGCATGCGGGCCTGGAGGTGCGAGCGGCGGTGGCCCTGCACAGCGGCGCCGACTACCGCGTCGCCATGCTCGGTTTCGCCCCGGGCTTCCCCTACCTGCTCGGCCTGCCGGCCGCCCTGCACGCGCCGCGCCGCGCCACGCCGCGCACGCGCGTGCCCGCCGGCAGTGTGGCCATCGGCGGCGCGCAGACCGGCATCTACCCGCGCGAGTTGCCCGGCGGCTGGCAGCTCATCGGCCGCACGCCGCTGCGCCTGTTCGACCCGATGCGCGCCGAGCCGGCCCTGCTGGCACCGGGCGACCGCGTGCGCTTGCGTCCCATCGATGCCGCCGCGTTCGACGCCCTGGCGTCGGCTGCCGATTCCGGCGCATGAGCCTGACCGTACACGCCCCGGGCCTGCTCAGCACGGTGCAGGACCGTGGACGCCCCGGCCACGCCGCGCTGGGCGTGGGCAGCGCCGGTGCCGCGGACGAGGTCGCGCTGCGCCTGGCCAATGCCCTGGTGGGCAACGCGCGCGACGCCGCGGCGCTGGAATTCACCCTGGTCGGTCCGCGCCTGCAGCTGGAGCGCGACGCACTGATCGCGCTGACCGGCGACTGCACCGCGCGCTGCGATGGCGATGCCGTTCCCGCCTGGCGCCCGCTGCGCATCGCGGCCGGCGCGACCCTGGAGTGCGGAGCGCTGCGGCGCGGCGCGCGCGGCTACCTCGCCGTGGCCGGCGGCATCGCCCTGCCGGCCGTGCTGGGCAGCCGCAGCACCGACGTGAATGCCGGCATCGGACCGCTCGGTGGGCGCGCGCTGCGGGCGGGTGACGTGCTGCCGCTGGGCGTCGCCGCCGCAACGGCACAG